>JBJTOX010000077.1:0-13641 GCA_046074785.1 Actinomycetota bacterium | reverse complement strand
TGTACGTCACCCCGTATTTCTTGCCGGCGATTGCATTGTTGATCACGCCGAACTCGGTGATGGTGTCGGAGAGTGGTCCTTCGGTGACGGAACCCGTCTTGAGATTCAGTCGCCAGCGATACGGTCGGGACTGCATCGCGTGGAGGTCGAGATACCGAAAGAGACGCTCATCGATCGTCGCGTCTGGCGGCAGGTACGGCGCAGGGTCGGATTGGAAGTATCCATCCACCACGATCTCGTCGCCCTCTTCATACGCGTTGATCCAGTGCAGGACGAAGGTTGAACGGCAATCAAACCATCGGATCTCGTGTGATGCCCCGTATCGGGGAATGATGCCGACTCGCATGGGCATCTCGCGGTGATACCGCGTGGCGTAGATTCCGCGCTTGATGAGATCGGCGTCCCAGAACAATGGGCAGTCGTTCAAGATCGAATAGTTGGGTGTGAACACCATGTCGTGCGGCAAACGCGCACCTGGTAGGTCAATCGGCACGTAGTGAACGAGTCTGCGCTCACTCGACACAACGCCGTAGTGCAGGTACGGCGTAGTCGTCTGGTAGTTGAAGAACAGTAGTTCCCCCGTGCGCCCGTCCACCTTCGTGTGCGCCGACACCCCAGCACTCGGGAATGCCCCGTTCCACGACTCTTTGCCGAGATCGTCGAGCGTTCGTGGGTCGAGTCGATAAAGGTCGCCGCACTGATAGAAGCTCGACAACGCGACACCCGCATGTACCACGATGTCGGTGCTTGAAGCATCCTTCATTCGTCCGCGTGCACACCTTCCGTCACGCAGTGAACGACTCGGTGGCTCTGCCAAGCCGGCCCACAACGATTGGCCTGCATCGATCTCGGCACGTAGACCGTCGGTCTGTACGAAACGATTGCGATACTCGACCTCGCCGTCACAGAACGACATCATGTGGATCATCCCATCGCCATCGAAGGGGTGATACCTACCAATCGAATCAAACAACGGGTTCTCGGTGTTGCGCAGGTACACGCCGTTCAGTTCGCGCGGCACCGTTCCTTCAACCACCAGATCTCGTGCCGTGTGCTCGGTGGTTTGCGGGCGCCAGGCACCGCTGCGGTAGGGGTGCTGATCGCCGGACGGAAGATTCGATGCGTAGGTTCGATGCATCGTCACGAGACGAGCGTAAACCCGCCGTCAATCACGAGCACTTGGCCGGTCATGTGCGGATTACGGATGATGCCGAGCACCGCTTCAGAACAGTCGCTTGCATAGGCGGACCGCTTGAGTGGGGACGCCTTCGATACGAAGTCATGCATCACTCCCCAATCCTTCGTCCATGGGGTTTGCACGAGGCCCGGAGCGACGGCATTGAATCGAATCGGGCCGTAAGACTTGGCCAGCAACACGGTCATGTGATTGAGTGCTGCCTTCGTCATCGCGTATGCCATCGAACTACCGACCGGACGGACGCCGGCAATCGAAGTGATGTTGACGACGTTTCCGTCAGCACTCTTTCGCAGGTGTGGAATGGCGGCTTTCGTCAACCACCATGTGCCATACACGTTCACCTTGAACGTCTTGTCGAAGATCTCATCGGTGAGTCCGTCGAGATCGCCGTGTTGCACGAGCGTCGTCCAACCTGCATTGTTGACCAGAATGTCGAGTTGACCGAAGGTCTTCAGAGTCTCGTCGATGAGGTGCTGACCCTGCGCCTTGTCGCTGATGTCTGCCTGCACATACGCGCCCTTCGTTGCGAGCGATGATGCAACCTTGCTGCCGGCTTCCACCGACGACGATGAGTTCACCACGACATGAGCACCGAGCTCAGCGAGGCGGTGTGCCGTCGATTCGCCGATGCCGCTCGATGATCCCGTAACGATTGCAACTTTGCCTTTGAGTTCGCTCATTGCTCACCCTCCGTCGCCGAGACTAGGCGCGGCTTCGCAATTTCGTGATGGCGAAGCGAACCACGAATACCGCGATGAGCACAACCACCACCCACTGCAGGGTTGCAACGTAAGGCTCGACTCGCTCCCACTGGTTGCCCAAGATTGCCCCGGCACCAATCAACGCGGTGTTCCAAACGATGCTGCCCATCGCCGTGTACAACAAGAAGGGTGCAAGCCGCATACGGCGGAACCCTGCGGGTACCGAAACCACAGATCGAATCAATGGCACACATCGACCGAGGAGCACGGCCGCCACGGCATGGCGGTCGAACCACTGTTCTGCTCGTGTCAGATCGGCCGGCTTCACGCCGAACCAGCGGCCGAATCTGAAGATGAAAGCGCTCAGGCGATCCGGGCCGATGAGCGCTGCGATGCCGTAGAGAATCAGCGCGCCGACAACCGCACCGACTGTGGCGGCAAAGATCATCACGATTACCGAGCCATCGCCACGCTGTGCAACGAATCCGGCAAACGGCAGCACGATCTCCGACGGAATGGGAGGGAAGACGTTCTCCAAGATGACGAGCAGAGCCACGCCAACGGCGCCGAGCCGTTCAATGACGTCCTGTACCCAGACCGCAATGTCACTCAGCACGAAGATTCACCGTAGTTGAGTGGTTCATCCCATGACGGGAACGCTCGCCGACGTGCGCCGTGGCAATTCGGCTAGTTGCGCGACAGTTCTTTGCGATTCTTGAACTTTGCCGAGCGATAGTCCTTGTTCATCAGGGCGATCACGTCGAGTGAGATTTCTTTCGGGCACGCAGCAGAGCACTCGCCGTGATTGGTGCACGAACCGAAGTGCTCATCCATGGTGTCGACCATCGCTTCGGCGCGCTTGTAACGCTCGGCCTGGCCCTGCGGCAGCAGGTTGAGGTGCGAGATCTTCGCCCCGACGAACAGGTTCGCTGCACCATTGGGGCACGCCGCGACACACGCGCCGCAACCGATGCATGCAGCCGAGTCCATCGCTGCATCAGCGACGGGCTTGGGCACCGGAATGAGGTTTGCATCGGGTGCACCACCGGTCGGCGCGGTGATGAAGCCTCCCGACTCGACGATGCGGTCGAACGATGAACGATCAACCATCAGGTCTTTGATGATCGGGAAGGCGCTGGCACGCCACGGCTCGATGACGATCGTGTCGTTGCTGTTGAACGAGCGCATGTGCAACTGGCACGTGGTGGTGGCGCGCTGGGGGCCGTGTGCCTGGCCGTTGATCATCAGCGAACACGTGCCACAGATACCTTCACGGCAGTCGTGGTCGAAGACCACCGCTTCCTCACCCTTGGCAATGAGTCGCTCGTTCAATACGTCGAGCATTTCCAGGAATGATGCTTCGTCGGTGATCGAATCGATCACGTGGGTCTCGAAGTGGCCTTCGGTGTCGGGGCCCGCCTGGCGCCATACCTTGAGCGTGAGATTGGTGAGCTTGCGCGTCACTTGTAACTCCTCGTTGCGAGCTTGATGGTTTCGAACGCGAGCTCTTCTTCGTGCAAGCGTGCGTTCGACGCATCGCCAGTCCACTCCCACGCCGACACATGGCAGAAGTTCTCGTCGTCTCGCTTGGCCTCACCCTCTTCGGTCTGATACTCGACCCGGAAGTGACCACCGCAGCTCTCTTCGCGGGTCAAGGCGTCCTTGCACATGAGCATGCCGAGCTGGAAGAAATCGTCGACGCGACCGGCTTTCTCGAGGGTTTGATTGACGCCTTCGGCGGTGCCGGTTACTCGCAGATCCTTCTTGAATTCCTCGTACAACGCCGGAATCTCGCTGATGGCCTTCTCCAAACCATTGCGATCGCGTTCCATGCCGCAGTAATCCCAGATGATCTTGCCAAGTTCACGGTGGAACCAATCAGGCGAGCGCGTGCCTTTCACGTTCACATACGCGCGGTAACGGTCGCGGGCCTCTGCCTCGACGCGCTTGAATTCCGGATGGTCGGTGCCGGGGACTGTCTTGTTCAACAGCGGTGCGAGACCGTTACTGATCGTGTACGGCAGGACGAAGTATCCGTCGGCAAGGCCCTGCATCAACGCGCTTGCACCAAGTCGATTGGCGCCGTGATCGGAGAAGTTGGCCTCGCCCGCCGCATACAAACCGGGAATCGTCGTCTGCAATTCGTAGTCAACCCACAAACCGCCCATGGTGTAGTGCGTCGCCGGGTAGATGCGCATCGGCACCTCGTACGGGTTTTCGCCGGCGATGCGCTCGTACATCTCGAAGAGGTTGCCGTAGCGCTCCTCAACCACGTTTCGACCGAGGCGGTTGATTGCGGCAGAGAAATCGAGATACACGCCGTTCTTCAACGGGCCGACACCTTGGCCCTTGTCGACGAGTCGCTTTGCTGCACGCGACGAGATGTCGCGCGGTGCCAGGTTGCCGTACGACGGATACAGCCGCTCCAGGTAGTAGTCGCGGTCTTCGTCGGGTATCTGGTGTGCCGGCCGCTTTTCGTCGGGATTGTTCGGAACCCACACGCGGCCGTCATTGCGCAGCGACTCGCTCATCAACGTGAGCTTTGACTGTGTTTCATCGGCCTGCGGAATGCACGTCGGGTGAATCTGCGTGTAGCAAGGGTTGGCAAAGTACGCGCCACGACGGTGCGCGCGCCATGCCGCAGTGACGTTGCAGTTCATCGCATTGGTGGAGAGGAAGTAGACGTTGCCGTATCCGCCCGTGGCGAGCACCACGGCATGGGCAGCGTGGCTCGACACTTCACCAGTGAGCAGGTCGCGTACGACGATGCCCGAAGCGCGACCATCGATGATGACGACATCGACGAGTTCACAACGGTTGAAGAGACGAACCCCGCCAAGACCAATTTGTCGAGCAAGCTGCTGATACGCACCGAGCAACAACTGCTGGCCCGTCTGACCACGTGCGTAGAACGTGCGGCTCACCTGTGCGCCACCGAAACTGCGATTGTCGAGCAGTCCGCCGTATTCACGAGCAAACGGCACACCCTGGGCCACCATCTGGTCGATGATGTTCACCGACACTTGCGCAAGACGGTAGACGTTGGCTTCTCGCGAACGGAAGTCTCCGCCCTTGATTGTGTCGGTGAAGAGGCGGTGCACGCTGTCACCGTCGCCTTGGTAGTTCTTGGCGGCATTGATTCCGCCCTGTGCCGCAATGGAATGCGCACGACGGGGCGAGTCATGGAAGGTGAAGGCATCGACTTGGTAGCCGAGTTCGGCGAGGGTCGCAGCTGCCGATGCACCCGCGAGGCCGGTGCCCACCACGATGACCTTGAACTTTCGTTTGTTGTTCGGGTTCACCAACTTGGCGTCGGCCTTGAAGTTGTCCCACTTGTCGGCGAGCACACCGCCGGGAACCTTGGAGTTGAGCTTGGCGCTGGTGGGGCGATCTTCGAGCATGGTCATGTTGATACCTCGTTCAGACGCTGACAATTCCGACCATCACGGCAATCGGAAACGACACGTTTCCGATCACTACCACTGCCGCAAACCCTCGGGCGAACGCCGTTCGCCACGAATTGAACCGCGGATTGTTCCAACCGAGTGACTGGAAGATGCTCCATGCGCCGTGCGAAAGGTGCAGTCCGAGCAACAAGTTGGCAACGATGTAGAACAGCGCAACTGGCCAACGTTCGAAACTACGCACCACGTTGGCGTACACCTCGGCGCGCACGAATTCGCCGTCGGCGCCGACGGTGTTCACCACTCCGAAGGTGAGGTCGAGCAAGTGCCACACGATGAAGAGTGCAACGACAATGCCGGAGATGCGCATCGATCGGCTAGCGAGCGAAGCCTCCTGGTAGTCGCGAGCGCTCTGGTACTTCACGGAGCGAGCGTGACGATTCAGCACCGTGAGCGACCATGCCGCGTGCAGGTGCAGCGCGAGCATGCCGATCAGCCCGAGGCGCAGAATCCACAGCACCGACTCCTTTGGCGCTAGCGGATACAACAGCTTCTTCAGGAACTCGGCGTATTCGTTGAGATCGGCGGCACCGAAGTACATCTTCAGGTTGCCGATCATGTGGAAGAGAACGAATCCCATGAGTGCGATACCGGATATTGCCATCGCATACTTCTTGCCAACTGCAGTGGCGTACAGGTCGAGCAAGAACGGGCGACGACGACGTGTCGCAGTAGCGGTGCCGCTCACCGGCTGACGTGATGGTGCTGCAGTGTTGGTCATGGATGCCGTCTAACCACCGAGGAACGCTAGTTCTGCGACTCCCCAGCCCCGAACTCTGATCGCAACGGCGGGGAGTGATGCCCGTCTCACCACTCGACCACCCACGACCTGCCGTTCGTTGACGATTCACGGGCACGGTCGCGGATTCTCTACACTCGTTCGGACCCATAAATCGGGGTTTTGCCCTTGGGCGACCCCACTCTTAGCGAGGAATGATTACACGTGAATGCTCTCATGGCATCTGAAGGCGGCTGGCAGGACTTCACCCTGAAGGGTGGCGAATGGCTGGTGCTGGCGCTCTCGGGGGCCGCATCGCTCCTAGCAATTGCTGTCGGTTTCTTCCTCGCCAAATCGGTCATGGCCCAAGACGAAGGCACGGCCAAGATGAAGGAGATCGCCTCGGCCATCCAGGTCGGAGCCCTCGCCTATCTCAAGCGCCAATTCCGCACGATCGGCATGATTCTCGTGCCCGTCGCCATCATCGTGTTTGTCACCTCGGTGGCCATCGAAAAGCCGGACGGTGAAGTTGCCCTCAGTTTCGTCACCTCCGGAGTGTGGCGAACGGTTGCCTTCTTGTTGGGTTGCGTCGCCTCGGGCCTTACGGGCTACATCGGCATGACGCTCGCAACGCGAGGAAACGTCCGTACTGCTGCCGCAGCGCGTCGTGGGTCGATGCGTGAGGCACTCGAAGTTGCATTCCGCACCGGCGGTGTGGCGGGAATGTTCACGGTGGGTCTCGGTCTGCTCGGCGCGACGGTGATCATCGCGCTGTTCCAGAACACCTCATCGGCGATGCTCGTCGGATTCGGATTCGGCGGATCGTTGATTGCGCTCTTCCTACGCGTTGGTGGTGGCATCTTCACGAAGGCGGCCGACGTTGGTGCCGACCTCGTGGGCAAAGTTGAAGCCGGCATCCCCGAGGACGACCCGCGCAACCCCGCGGTGATCGCCGACAACGTAGGTGACAACGTCGGTGACTGCGCAGGCATGGCAGCCGACCTCTTCGAGAGCTACGAAGTAACGCTGGTTGCGTCAATCATTCTCGGAGTCGCAGCGTTCAACTCGATCGGACTCAATCCGGCACTCGGGTTGGTGTTCCCACTCGCGGCACGCGCAATCGGCGTCATCGCCTCGATCGCCGGCGTGTTCGCCGTTCGTGCCAAAGAAGGTGAACTGAACGCGTTGAAGCCGATCAACCGCGGCTTCCTCACCGCCGGCATCATCACGGTGATCGGCACACTCGCCTTGGCCGTCACCTACGTCGGCAACCCCGCAATGGGCAGCATCGGACACAACGGTGCCGAAGTCACCATGTCGGGCATTGGCTGGCGAGTGTTCGGCGCAGTGCTGATTGGTCTCATCCTCGCTCAGGTGTTGAGCCGACTCACTGAGTACTTCACCGGCACCGAATACGGTCCGGTCGAAGAAATCGCCGAATCTGCCGAAACCGGTCCGGCAACCGTGGTGCTCTCTGGCACTGCCGTTGGTCTCGAGTCGTCGGTGTACGCGATCGTGTGCATCGCGATCTCACTCGGCGCCACATTGTGGCTCGGTGGCGGCAACGTGCAGTTGTCGCTCTACCTCGTTGCGCTCTGCGGCATGGGCATGCTCGCCACCACCGGCGTGATCGTCTCCGAAGACACCTTCGGCCCGGTCGCCGACAACGCAGCTGGAATCGCTGAAATGGCCGGCGAATTCCAGGGTGAACCGCGCAAGATCATGGTTGGTCTCGACGCCGTGGGCAACACCACGAAGGCCGTCACCAAGGGCTTTGCAATCGGATCGGCAGTCATTGCCGCGGTGGCACTCTTTGCCTCGTACATCGAGACGATTGCCGGAGAACTCGGCTTTGCCAAGGAGGGAATCAAGGGCGACGCGATCTTCAGTGACCTGCGCACGCAGATCAACGTCGCCGACGTGAAGACCTTCATCGGTCTGCTCATCGGCGGCTCCATCGCCTTCATGTTCTCCGCTCTCGCAATTCGCGCCGTCGGTCGTTCGGCTGGCGTCGTCGTGCAAGAAGTACGCAAGCAGTTCAAGGATGGCGGCATCATGGCCGGCACCAAGAAGCCTGACTACGGCCCCGTCATCGACATCTGCACAGCTGCGTCACTGCGTGAACTCACCACGCCGGCGCTGCTTGCGGTGTTGACTCCGGTAATCGTCGGATTCGGCATCAACTACTTCGCACTCGGTGCATTCCTGGCAGCGGTCATCCTGACCGGACAGCTCATGGCCAACTACTTGAGCAACGCCGGTGGCGCATGGGACAACTCCAAGAAGTACATCGAAGACGGCCACCATGGCGGCAAGGGTTCCGATCCGCACAAGGCAGCAGTCATCGGTGACACCGTTGGCGACCCGTTCAAGGACACTGCCGGTCCGGCGCTCAACCCGCTCATCAAGGTGATGAACCTCGTATCGCTGTTGATTCTCCCTGCGGTCATCAACCTGCAGGACAACGACGGTGCTCGTTACACCATCGCCGGCGTTTCACTGGCCGTGTTGCTGTACTCGATCTTTCGCTCGAGTCGCAAGACGACCAGCCTGACCGCCGCGGCCTGATCGTTAACTCATTGCGGCGTCGTGCGACTCATCGCCGACGCCGCAGACTGAGCTCGCTGTGCGATATCTGAGCGACGAGTGGATCAAGGCAGTTGCTGACGACATCGCATCAGACGCCGCACTTGCTGCAGTCGCGGCGTCGTATTCGGTGTCGGTGACGCAGATCGTCTCCGACACCCCGTTTGGCGATGTCACTTATCACTTGGCATGTCGCGAGGGAGCGGTGACGTTCGGAAAGGGTTCAGCGCCGAGCGACATCGTCTTTTCGCAGGACTATCAAACGGCGGTTGATGTGGCTCTCGGACACCTGAATGCGGCCGAGGCATTCGTCAGCGGCAAAGTCCGGTTCACGGGCGACCACGAGAAAGTGATCGCAGCTCAACCGTTCTTCGCGGCACTCGACGCGGTATTCACGCGCGTTCGCGCGCGAACGACGTTCGACTAGATCAGGCCGAGCGACCGAACCGCGTCGCGTTCTTCCTGCAACTCGGTAATCGAAGCGTCGATCTTTGCCCGGCTGTAATCGTCAATTGCAAGGCCCTGCACGATCTCGTACTTACCGTTCTTGCAGGTGCAGGGGAAAGAAGACACCAGTCCCTCGGGCACGCCGTACGAGCCGTCACTCGGCACCGCCATGCTCACCCAATCCCCTGCCGCGGTACCCAAAGCCCACGACCTCACGTGGTCGATCGCCGCGTTGGCGGCCGATGCGGCAGAGGAAGCGCCACGGGCCTTGATGACGGCGGCGCCACGCTTGGCAACCGTCGGAATGAATGTTTCATCGATCCACTTCTCATCGTTGACGAGCGCCTTGGCTGGTTTGCCGTCAACTTCGCAGTGTGAAAGGTCGGGATACTGGGTCGTTGAATGATTGCCCCAGATGGTCATCTTCTTGATCGATGACACCGGGCGCCCAACTCGGGCTGCCAGCTGTGAAATCGCCCGATTGTGATCGAGTCGGGTCATCGCCGTGAACTGGCGCGGATCTATTCCCCCGGCGTTACTGAGGGCGATGAGTGCGTTGGTGTTGGCGGGGTTACCCACCACGAGCACCTTCACGTCCTTCTTCGCGTTATTGGCGAGCGCCTGTCCCTGCGGTTTGAAGATTCCACCGTTGGCAGAGAGCAGATCCTTTCGCTCCATACCGTCCTTGCGAGGCATGGCGCCGACGAGCAATGCGACATCAGCGTCACCGAAAGCCACGTTCGCATCGTCGGTGAGCACGACACCATCGAGCAGCGGGAATGCGCAATCATCCAGTTCCATCTTCACGCCCTGCAAGGCACCCAGAGCCGGAGTCACTTCCAGTAACTGGAGGATCACTTTCGTCTCTGGGCCAAGCATCGCGCCAGAGGCGATGCGAAAAAGAAGGCTGTATCCGATTTGACCTGCTGCGCCGGTAACGGCGACTCGAACTGGATTAGTCACGGGCTGACACGCTAGACGATGCGTCTAGAGACGCCCCACCGCCTGCATGATGAGGTCGGCATAGAAACTGGCGCCGGCAGGTCGCAGGTGGGTCTTGTCGGAATAGAGATATTCGGGATACTGCCCGGCGATGCTGTACCAGTCGAGCACTTTTACGTTTCCGTATCGCGACGGTAACGCATTGATCAAGCGGTTGTTGATCGACTGGCGAGGCTCGCTCGGCACATGAATGGTCAGGAACAACACGAGAGGGACGTCGGTGAGCGACGCCATGATTTCATCAAGCACAGCAGTGGATGTGGTGCTATTCGTTCCAAGATGGATGACCACGATCGAGCCGAGCCTGCGGACTGACTTCAGATAGTTCACGATTTCAAGTGCCTGACGAACCGACCGATTCTTCATGGCATCGACCGTGGCGCCGCGAGCCGAGAGCTCGCGCGCTGCACCGAGCATGACTGAGTCACCGATTGCCAACACGTCAATCAGTTGACCGTCGAGCGTGGTCGTCTGCGTGACGCCGTCGACGATCACCGGTCCTGCGGGGACTGTCGTCGTGGCGGGGTCTTCGAGCACGTTGACTACCGCCGATTCACTCTCCGCAAGACTTTGACTGATGTCGTTCAACTTGACTTCGGCAGTCGCGACACTCACCAATGCGAAAGCCGGGAGTGCTGCAGCAAGTGCGACGGATGCCGCTCGCCGTACGCGAACTTTCGGATCGAGGCTCTGGCGTGAGGTTCGTTCGTCGCGACGCCGTTGCCGCCAGGCCGCAAAGCGTCCGTCGCGAATCGGCATCTCGACGTACCGATAGGAAAGTTCGGTGATTGCCAACGAGAGCAGACCCAGCAGCACGAATTCGTACGGGGTGAGCCCCTTGCCCGCAAATCGTCGGTACATCTGGAAGACGGGCCAGTGGTAGAGATACAAACCGTACGAACGTTGCCCGACGTACGTCATCAGACGATTGCCGAGCAAGTGTCGCGTCATCGTCGCGGTGGGATGCACTGCTGCTGCAATCACCGCGACACTCGAGAGGCCGACGAGAAAGAATCCACCGCGGAACAGCAGGTCATACCCGGTTGTTCCGACATTCGTTACCTCGACGACGTCGCGGAACACTGCCACCGAAACCGCTAGCCCCGCCAGCCCGGCAAGGAACACCGCGTCAAACATCTGCCCGCGTGTGCCGATTGGTGAGCTGCCGAGCAGCCAAGGACGCCAGAAGATCGCCAGTGCAGCACCGAGAAACAGGCCACTGGCTCGTGTAAATGTTCCAAGAAAGAGGAAGTCGATTCGCGACACGGGATGTCCGAGAAACGCCATGTACTGCTCGGGGGTCTCTGAAAGAGTGGCGATTTGACCGCTTCGATACGTCACCGCGACATAGATGGCGATGGCGACGGATGTTGCAAGAAACAAGAGTCCAGCCACGGGCAAACGTCGGCGACCAAGCCGAACGACGAGCAACATCACCAGGGGCCACACGACGTAGAACTGTTCCTCCACTGCGAGCGACCACAAGTGTCGAAGCGGAACGAAGTCAAAGGCGGTGAAGTACGAAGTGCCAACCCAGATCTGAAACCAGTTGAAGCCGTAGATCAGTGCTGCGACGATGTCGCCGCGCAGCGTTCCGAGCGTGTCGCGCTCGAAGAGCGAACAGTAAATCGCGACCAACGCAAGCATCAACCACAATGCGGGTAGAAGCCGTCGGGCACGGCGCAGCCAGAAGCTCTTCAGGTCAATACGTCCGTCACGCTCCGACTCGGCAATCAGCAACGAGGTGATGAGAAATCCACTGATGACGAAGAACACTTCGACGCCGAGAAATCCTCCGCCAAGCCACTTCTTGTTGGCGTGGTAGACGATGACCGCAATGACTGCGAGCGCACGGACTCCATCGAGGGCGGGTAGGTAACCGAGCAGGCTCGGACGCTTTTCGTTCATCCTCGAGACAGACCGAGATTCGAGTAAATCTCGCGGGTCGCAGTCGAACGGTTGAGCGTGTAAAAGTGCAGTCCTGGGGCACCGGCGGCGAGCAGTTCCTCGCTCAGCTTCGTCGCAACCTCCACACCGACACGACGGATATCCGATGGCTCGTCATACTTGGCGAGCCTGTCGATCAACCACGTCGGAATCGCCGCCCCCGACATCTGTGCCATCTTCAGGATCTGGCCCTTGTTGGTGATCGGCATGACGCCAGGAACCACCGGTTTGTGCACGCCAAGCGCAGCGAGTTCGTCGACGAGACGCGTGTAGTGCTCGATCTCGAAGAAGAACTGGGTCATCGCAAAGTCTGCGCGTCGCAACTTCGCTGCAAGATGCTGACGATCCGTCTCGCGTGACGGCGAGCGGGGATGCACCTCGGGATGCGCTGCGATCCCGATTGAAACGTCGAAGCTCTCCCGCAAGTGTTCCACGAGGTCGAGCGCATGCCGGAAATCACTCGGGCCCAACTGTGATGGATCAGACGGCAAGTCACCACCGAGGGCGAGGATGTTCTCTACTCCAGCGGCTTTGTACTCGCCGAGCAGCGAGTCAACCTCGCTGCGCGTATGCCCGACACAGGTGAGATGGGCCATTGGCGGGATCTCACCGCTTCTGGCGAGCTCGACGACGACATCACGAGTGCGAGTGCGCGTGCTTCCCAGTGCCCCGTAGGTGACGGAGAAAAAGCTCGGTCGCAGTGGTGCGAGCTCGGTGATGGTGGCTGCCAACTGCGCCTGTGCTTCGTCGGTCTTCGGTGGAAAGAACTCGAACGAGAAAGTACGACCGCGCGCAAGAAGATCGACGATGCGCATAGCAACATCAAATGCTACGGAAGTCGCGGACGTGACGCTGGCGCGCGATTCGTCCGTTGCTACTTCAAAGATGCAATGATTTGCGCCATCAATTCGCCTGCTTCAGTCGGATTTGCACCGACCTTCACACCGGCTGCGCGAAGAGCGTCCATCTTCCCTTGTGCCGTCCCCTTGCCGCCCGACACGATGGCACCAGCGTGACCCATCTTCTTTCCGGCTGGTGCAGTGACTCCGGCGATGTAGGCGCTCATGGGTTTGGTGACGTTGGCCTTGATGAACTCGGCCGCTTCCTCCTCGGCTGAGCCACCGATCTCGCCGATCATGATGATCGCGTGCGTCTCGGGGTCAGCCTGGAACTCGCGCAGGCAGTCGATGAACGAGGTTCCGGGAACGGGGTCTCCACCGATCCCGACGCAGGTCGACACGCCGATGCCGCGCTGCTTCAACTCGTACAACGCCTGGTAGGTGAGGGTTCCCGACCGGGACACGATGCCCACGTTCGGTCCCGAGGCCGAGGGCTCCTGTGCGATCTCACCGGCGGTGATGCCGATGTTGCACTTTCCGGGGCTGATGATCCCCGGGCAGTTCGGCCCGAGCAGTCGCACGTTCGGGTGGTCGCGCAGCAAGGTGTTGTAGGTGCGCGCCTCGTCCTGTGCCGGGATGCCTTCGGTGATGCACACCACGAACCCGAGACCCGCCGAGGCCGCCTCGAGGATCGCCGACGAGGCCGCCTTCGGCGGGACGGCGATGAACGACGCCGTGG
>JBJTOX010000076.1:0-5582 GCA_046074785.1 Actinomycetota bacterium | reverse complement strand
GGAACCACCCTGCGTCAGCGTGTGAGTCTTCACTCCAGCGGTCAGATCATCATCCGAAAGCTCGTCATCGATCGACTTAGGAGTGCTGCCATCAACCACAAAATCCTTCACCGTCGCGGTATCCGAACCGGTCAGGTTCTCATCCCACTTCGACACTGTCACGCTGTCTTCCAGCTCTGCAATCGAGTACGTACCGGCGTTGCGGTACTTCGCAGGGTGGTTCCTGCCCGACGGCGGCCAGTGGCGATTATGTTGCTGGTGAGCTGTCCAAGTCGTACTCGAACACGTCAGAACTTGTTATCACTGCTGGTGTGTCGCTGGAGGGCGAGGCTGACGTGTCGGTGCCGTGTGAGATTCCGCCGTACGATCCGGGCACGAACGTGCTCACGGGTAGCGCGGAGGGTGAGTTCGATCGCACGGTGACGTGGGCCCACTCGAAGACTGGGTCGGTTGCGTTCACTAACGGCGAGTCAGTTGGCGGTCCGAGCGACACGTACACGATTACGTGGACGTTGACCTCGACCAAGACGGTTGTCGGTCCGACGAACTATCGCGCGAGTGGCTCGGTGACCGTGACGAACGGTGCGAGCTCAGTCGATGGTGTCGACATCACCGATATCGCCGTCACCGGAACCGTTTCGGGTGGCACCGTCGATGAGACTTGCCCGAAGACCGTTCTTGCGGCCCAAGAGTCGATGACCTGCACCTTCACGGTGACTGGTCTCACGGCTGAGGTCTCGACACTCGATTTCTCGGTGACGGGTGAGTACACGGTGCCTGCGAAGTACAGCAATGCCGGTACGTATCCGATTGCAGAGCTGGAAGACAGCGTGGCAGTGTCGAAGTGGGATGAGAACCTGACCGGTTCGGACACCGCCACATTGAACGACGCACCAAGTGTTATCAATGTGTCGTTGAACTCGACTGATGATCGTGATGTCACCCAATCGGTGTCATGCCCCGCAAAGGACTCTGGTCTTTACGACGAGGACGGCGTGTACACATACACGTTCACGAATACCTCGTCGCTTGTCGCTGGTTCGGTGACGTTGCCCGGTAATGCATCGGTCAGCATGACCTGCTCGCAGGATGTGTTCCCGGATCCAATCACCGGACTCAGTGCTTCGGCAGCAGGTCTGTACGACACCACGCTCACCTGGACGCATGCGAAGTCGGCCAACCCCACGTCGGTGGCTGGTAAGCCCGAGGAGACATTGCCCTTCGGATGGACTCTCGTCTCTACCAGGAACGAGTCTGCAGAATCCAATTACCGTGCCTCGGGCGATGTCACCTTCTCCAACTCAGGGAACACCGTTGCCATCACGAACATCGACGTAACGGGTAAGGCTGGTACGGCAACGTTCACGTTGACGTGCCCGTCGACGACGATTTCAGCCGGTGGGTCGTTGACCTGCACGTTCGATGACCTCGCGACTGCAGTCAGTTCGATTGATTTCAAGGCAACTGGCTCGTACACGATTCCGACCGGCTTCAAGAACGCCGGTCAGTCGCGCTCGATCACCAAAGAGCTGCCGAAAGCTGTCAGCTACTCGAAGAATCAGCTCGGACCCAAGACCGCAACGCTGACGGACGCGAAGCTCGCAATCAACGGAGAGACGCTGACCGGCACTGACTCACGATCTGTCCCTGCTTCGTACACCTGCCCGGCTGCATCGTCGAACTCGTACGACGTCGATGGTCTGTACACAACCACGATTACGAACGAGTCGACGCTTGTCGCTGGTTCGGTGACATTGACCGGTAATGCATCGGTGGCGGTCACTTGTTCGTTCACCACGCCAGAAGTCGTCGAATTGACGATCGACGGAAGTGAGAGGTTGCCTGACTACACCATCGACAACTGGACCGTGTCAGTGCCTTGCGCAACGACGGTCGAGTCGAAGACTGATGGCAAGCCGAACTCATTCGTCGGTTGCGACGAGACTGCGGCGGTAAGTTCAGCGGTGGACGCTGCAAAACCGCTGGCTCAGGCCAAACTCACGTCGACTTCAACCGCCGGTTCATACAACTTCGGTGAGGTGTATCGCTACACCTACAACGTGGTTGGACCAAATGATGTGACAGTCATCGTCAAGGCGACGGCCACACTGAACAAAGCGATCACCTGCGCCAAGTTGGACCAGGGCGGCTCGAGGTACTACGTGTTGAGCGGCAACTACGCCTTGGCAATCGCCAAAGCTGGCAACTACGACACCGTGTTTGTCAATCCAGCAGCAGGTTCGGCGATCTTCGACAATTACGCTAAGAACATCAGCCACCTGATCATCTGTGGTGAGACCATCACGACAGCTGCGGGAACCGGAACGTTCAGCAACACGTCGAGCAATCCGGCAACCCCAGAGGCTGTCCAATGCTCGACCGTGGAGTCGAATGTGGCTTCGTACTGGACGACCTGGACCGACACCGGTGACACGACCTGCACGAAGAAGTCGGTGACGGTGAGCACCACCAAGGAGGAGTACGTCGGAACTTCAACGAGCGACGCACTCTCCAAGGTTGAGCTGACCAGCACAGAGCCTGGCCTCACCGCCACATGCACAGTGTCGGAAGACGGTGTGATCACGGGTAACCGTTACAAGCTGCGCGTCGACACCAGCTGCATCGACTCGGAGCTCTATGACGTGACGTGGAGCCTTGGCGTGCTGGTGGTGGAGGCTCCGGTGGAGACCACTACGACCACGGCTGCGCCAACTACCACTGAGGCGCCAACGACGACCACGACAACGACGGTTGCGCCGTCGACTTCGGTCGTCCCGTCAACCTCAGTTGTCCCCCCAACAACATCCACGACAACTACGACGACGACCACCACGGTCGCGCCGACGACGACCACCACGGTCGCGCCGGGTAACGGTGGCGGTAACGGTGGCGGTGGCGGTAACGGTGGCGGTAACGGTGGCGGTACACCAGCGACGACCACCACGACCACGCTGCCGAAGGACACGACGCCCCCGACCATCACCATCACCTCTGCAAAGAGCGGTTCCAAGTTCACCATCACCTTCACGTTGAGTGAAGTGCCCGTCGGATTCGGGGTCGACGACGTGTCGACTACGAACGGTACGCTGACAAACTTCAGCGGATCGGGTACCACCTACACGGTCACGTTCGACAGGATCGACAACAGGGTGGCTGGAACAGTTTGGGTTGCCGCAGGTAGGTTTACTGACGCAGCCGGCAATAACAACACCGCCAGCAATACCTTGTCGCTCAGCTGAGCGACAAGGGCTGGCGGCCCAAGAGTTCTGAAGTGAAGTGAAGTGAAGTGAAGTGAAGTGAAGTGAAGTGAAGTGAAGTGAAGTGAAGTTCTCACATAGGGGTTATAAGCGGGAGGAATGACAATGGAAGCAACATCAAAGAAGGCCGCCAACGCGGTGCTACGAATCGTCGTGGCGATCGGACTCTTGACGGGTCTCATCGTCGTGCCGATGACATTTGCATCGGCCAATACGAACTTGGCGCCGGTCTCAAGCGGTTCAGTCTCGAACTGGAGCCCGGCTGGTATCACGGCCTATAGCGGCTGCCCAACAGCAGCAGAGTGGCCCGAAGAACTTGAGGACTACGACCTGTACCACTGGGTGGTGACTGACCAGAACTACAACATTGGCACCGGCTCAACAGCCAAGAAGGGCAAGTGGAAGGCGAACTTCAAGAAGAGCTCGCCCGCATTCGCAGGCTCGTCATATGTGGAGTATTCGAGTGCGTCAGGTGGCGGCTCCGAAACTCTGCCCTGGGTGTCGTTTGGTTACAACAGCATCTCCAACAATCATCTCTACACGGCTGTCCCCGCCGGTAAGCAGGTAGTGGCAGCCAATCTCAACTACGTCATTGACGTAGAGCCAAATGGGTCCAATGCGACGCAGAGGAACGCCAACTATGCGGCCCCCACTTCCTCGATCTTGGACTCGTCCCATGTGTTGTCGCACACGTGCCCGACACCGTTCTCTGACCCGACGATTGATGTAACGACTGTCGTTGCGTCGTACGACGTCAGCCACGATGAGTACTACGACTGGACTTTGGCGAAGTCTCTTGATCTCGAATCAGGGGAGACCGCCAACGAGAAGTGGTTTGAGAAAGGCTTGCCACCGGTGTACGTGATTGCCGGCACCAAGTCCGGGCCCTTCACCACAGAAGGCTCGTACGAGGTCACCTCTGTGTCGGTGACGGGTACCTTTACCCTCGACAACGCTGACTTGGCTGACGCCACCATCAGTTTTGAGGCCGACTCCGGCAGCGATTTGGCCGATGTAGCCGAATGTGATGTTGCGGCATCGACGCCCGTGGGAACTTACACCTTTGACTGTGCGGTTGATGAGTCTGGAATCACCGGCGACGTGGCCGACTTGCTCGAAGAGCAGGGCTTTACGATTCGCGGCGCCGTGGTTGACGGCGAGGGCGACACTATGACGGGGGAGTTTGGCTCTGCGGCCGACGACGAAGTTGACAACACCACAGGTGAATCAGCGTCGCTCGACGACGACCTTGCCGGCCTCGGTGATGCTCTTGAAGCCGAGGATTGCGATCTTGAAGGCGGCGGGGAAGGCACCACGTGTGACATTGACGAGGGCGACCTGTCAGTGAGCAATATCACGGAATCGTTCACCGTCACCTACACGGGTGGCTGGGATTGGACGGACTATGAAACTCAGGCCGCGTGTGAGACTGCCGAGACGAATACAGCAACGCTGTCGCCCGATCAGCAAGACGTAATCGAGAGGGAATTTGAGTTGCAGCCGAAGTGTCCGGAACCGGTAGTTGAACTCGGTAGCATCTCGTCGACGTACGACCTCTCGTACGACAACGTCTACACCTGGAGCATCGCGAAGACGATCGGAACCGTCGGCGCAAACATGTTGGCGCCGTACACGGTGACCGCGACGCGAAGCGGGCCCGACGTGGAAGACGTTGTGGGCACCGATGTGACCGTCAGCGGAAGCTTCACTACCGAGTTTGCTGATGCAGACCAGGTGACGGTGGAGATCACCGAGATTGCTGGCGCCGAACTTGGCACCCCAATTTCGTGTGTCGTCGATACTGATGACAGCACGTTTGAGTGCACGATTGCGAGCGACAGTCTGCCCGAGTTGAGCGAGGCCGACATCGTGGACGGTTGGAAAGATGTGGAGTTCACGGTTGTAGCCACGGTGAATACCGCTGGTGGTAAGACCACTGACGACTCTGACGAGCAACTCGATGTTCCGGCCATGATCGACGATGATTACATCGATGAGAAAGCAAACATCGTTGACGACCTCGACGGCTATGCAGCATCGTCCATCGTTTGCACGACCGGTGCGGACGAAGATGAGTCGTGCTGGACCGGTGCCGGTGGTGATGACTTCGTTTCTGCAGGGTCGATAATCACCACCGACAGCTCTGACACCACGATTGTGCTCACCTATGACCTTGCGTGGCTTGCGTCGCTCAAATTGAGTGACGAATGCCCGATGATCGCGAATACTGCTGAGGTGTTCGGCGTAGACACGGGAGCTGACGAGTCACTCGATTCAGAGACAACGGAAGATGAAATGACCTGCCCTGTTCTGGTGTTGAGCACA
>JBJTOX010000075.1:0-9033 GCA_046074785.1 Actinomycetota bacterium | reverse complement strand
GTCAGTAGTCGTCCATGCCGTGGTCGTGGTCGTGACCACCCGCGGCCGGCTCCTCAGGCTTGTCGGCGATGACAGCCTCGGTCGTGAGGAAGAGCGCTGCAATCGATGCCGCATTCTGCAGTGCAGAACGGGTCACCTTCGCTGCGTCAATGACGCCGAGCTTGACGAGGTCTTCGTATTCACCGGTCGCGG
This sequence comes from Actinomycetota bacterium, assembly GCA_046074785.1. GTDB lineage: Bacteria > Actinomycetota > Acidimicrobiia > Acidimicrobiales > Ilumatobacteraceae > F1-60-MAGs027. Next base: position 8,841 of record JBJTOX010000075.1, on the reverse strand, counting down.
CGTTGAGGCCCTCGGAGCCCTTCAGACTCTTCACGCGCTCGACGACGACGCCACCTTCAAGGCCGGCGTTTTCCGCAATCTGCTTGAGCGGCGCCTCGAGCGACTTGGCCACCATACGGGCACCAGTCGCCTCGTCACCAGACAGCGACTCGACGGCCTTCATCACTGCAGCCTGCGAGCGCAGCAACGCCACGCCACCGCCCGGCACGACACCTTCTTCGATTGCGGCCTTCGTGGTGCTGACGGCGTCTTCGATGCGGTGCTTCTTTTCCTTCAGCTCCACCTCGGTTGCGGCGCCAACCTTCAAGACGGCGACTCCACCCGACAATTTGGCGAGGCGCTCCTGCAATTTCTCGCGGTCGTAGTCGCTGTCGGTGTTGTCGATTTCGGTCTTGATCTGGTTGATGCGACCGTTGATCTCGGCCTCGTCGCCGGCACCCTCGATGATTGTGGTCTCGTCCTTGGTGACGACGACCTTCTTTGCTCGTCCGAGCAGGTCGAGCGTGACGTTCTCCAACTTGAGACCGACTTCTTCGCTGATGACCTGACCCTTGGTGAGAATCGCCATGTCTTGCAGCATCGCCTTGCGACGATCACCGAAACCCGGGGCCTTGATCGCGACGCTCTTGAACGTTCCGCGAATCTTGTTGACCACCAGCGTGGCGAGTGCTTCACCTTCGACGTCTTCGGCGATGATGATGAGCTGCTTGCCGGCCTGCATCACCTTTTCGAGCACCGGCAACATGTCGCGAATCGCCGAAATCTTCGTACCCAGGAAGAGAATGTACGGGTCTTCAATCACCGCTTCCATGCGATCGGTGTCAGTGACGAAGTACGGCGAGATGTAGCCCTTGTCGAAACGCATTCCCTCAACGAGGTCCATCTCGATGCCGAAGGTCTGGCTCTCTTCGACGGTGATGACACCGTCCTTGCCGACCTTGTCGATTGCTTCCGAGATGCGCTGACCGATTTCGGTGTCGGCAGCCGAGATCGACGCGACTTGCGCAATCTGCGACTTGTTGTCGACTTCCTTGGCGAGCGACTTGATGCTCGCAACGGCCGCCTCAACCGCTGCTTCGATGCCGCGCTTCAGGCTCATCGGGTTGGCGCCGGCCGCGACGTTGCGCAAGCCTTCTCGCACCATCGCCCACGCGAGCACGGTGGCGGTGGTGGTTCCGTCACCAGCAACGTCGTCGGTCTTCTTGGCAACTTCCTTCACCAGTTCGGCGCCAATGCGCTCGTAGGGGTCTTCGAGTTCGATTTCTTTGGCAATCGACACACCGTCGTTGGTGATCGTGGGGGCTCCCCACTTCTTGTCAAGCACGACATTGCGACCCTTGGGTCCGAGCGTCACGCGCACTGCGTCGGCCAGCTGGTTCATGCCGGCTTCCAGGCCACGGCGGGCTGCTTCGTCGAAAAGGATGATTTTGGGCATCGGCGTCTCCTTGATGAGGTCAACGGGTGATGTTGTGGGGGTGCCTCCCTCTCGGAAGGCGTTAGCACTCTACCGACGAGACTGCTAACCGACTACACGATGGGTCGCAACACCACGTCGGTGCGGGTATCGGTGGCCCCCTGTTTGTGCAGCCACTGCAAGAACTGATCCAATCCGTCGGTACCTTCGCACGCCACGAGAATCTTCACGTCCGGCACCCCCGTCACGTGTGCTGCCCACACCACATCGTCGCGCTTTCGCAACGCCTCGTCGAACTTCGGGGTGGTCGCGATTCGTGCATCGATGATGGCGCTCAACGAGCGACCCAGCCGACGCTGGTCAACCGTGACGGTGAAACGCGAGATCACCTTGCGGCGAATCAATCGACGCACCCGATCGGCAGCGGCATTCGCCGACAACCCCACCCGCTCACCGAGCATCTGCCATGGGATTCGAGCGTCATCTCGAAGAACACTGAGAATTTCACGGTCTAGAGCGTCTAGTGCTTCGGTTTCCTCTGCCATACCTCGAATCTAACGCGTCAACTCGCGGTTTTCGCAGTGTTACTGCCTCCATCCTGATGGGCATGAACCTCACGGCAACAGTCGCACCGACCTCGAAGGCGATCACGCTGATTCACGACTATTTCACCGGCATCGTGCCCCCAACGCCAACTGCGACCGACGCAAACGTCGACGCCTGTCCCGCAGCCACACGTGCGTTGTTGCGCTTCGCCGACGACATCGGTCGTGCAGTCGGTTACGACCGCGAACAAGAAGGTCGCCTCATCCAAGACATCTTTCCGGTGAAGGCCAGCGAGTGCAAGCAAGTATCCACCTCGTCGAAAGTGATGCTGGGTTCGCACACTGAGACTGCATTTCATCCGCACAAGCCACGATTCGTCGTGCTGCTCTGCCTGCGCGGCGACGCGCAAGCGGCGACTACTTACGCCGATGTGAGCGACATCGTCATGCATCTCAGTGACCAACAACTCGAGGTGTTGCAAACGTCGGAATTCGTCACCACGGTCGACCCCAGCTTCATGACCTATGGCGAGCCCGATGCTCGCGTCGTAATCACACCACTCACGAAGCGTGGTGCTGGTTGGACGCTCGTCTATGACGAGTTGCTCATGTCAGCAACCACCTCGCGCGCAGCCGAGGCCCTCGCTGGTTTGCACTCGGCAGTGAAGCAAGCAACCCAGAAGGTCGTGCTTCAAGCCGGCGACGTGCTCGTCATCGACAACGAACGAGGCGTACACGGCCGCACGCCGTTCGTTCCGCGATACGACGGCACCGATCGCTGGTTGAAGCGAGCTCTCGTCGTCACCTCATTGCCGGCCATCGACATGGTCGGGCGCGTCATTCAGACGCGTCTCTGAAGAGCGATCTCCCGGAGCCCGTCGCGATATCGAGCGAGCACTGTCGCACCGGAGCCACCGAATACCACGTCGTCGAACGCACGATCGCGCGGGGCTGGCGCGAGAGTATCGGCAGTGAGCAGCGCAATCGTTTCGTCGAGCGAGTCAGTTTGGTGGGCGCCACCGAGTTGATCCCAGATGGTGGTCACCGAGGCGTCCTGCAGATACTTCGGGCGAACATACGGTTTACCGAGCAATACCGCGTCAAAAGCGATACTTGAGTCGACATCAACCACGACATCGCATGCAGCAATGAGGCTGGGTGACGGCACATCGTCAGTCACGATCACCAAGTTGCCTCGTTCAAGAACGTCTCGTTCGGCTGGTTCGAGTGTCGTGGCTTCTGCTCGCAGATGACCGCGCACGACGGTCTGAATACGTTCGTCGCCCCCGAGCGCCGAAATCAGCTGCATGGTTGCAGATCTGTCGATCAGGTTCTGCCACTTCGGCAGGAAGAACAGCACCCGACGCTTTGCGCTCATGGGTCGGGATGGAAGATTGGCGGAGGGTGACTGCGCGTACAACCTGGGTACCCAAGCGTCATTGAATCGTGGACTTCCCCATACGCGTACGTTGCCGCCGCTCATCGTTGAACTCTGCAAGATTGCGTCTCGGTGGTAGTCCGAGCAGAACACGTAGGCAGCAAACGAGTCACGATCGGCGAAAGGGAGCTTGTCGTCATGCTCACTGCTCATTGCCTGCACATGGCTGCTGCGAATCACCGTGGTCTTGGTCGAGTGACCATGCGGAAGTGCCACGGTAGGAATCCCCAGATCAGCCGCAGCGAGTTGCAGCTGCACGAAGTAATCGGTGGACCACCAGCGAATCCCTCTCCGAAGGAAGCTTGCCGAATCGTGTGCAATGCCTTCTCGCCACTGCACGGCGACCAGTCGTGTATCGCGGCTGCGCAGAAAGCGGCGTAATGCCGCCCGGTTCCACACCAGACGTCTCAGTCGTTCAACGAAGGACGGTGCGCCACCATTCGCCAATCTCGCGATAATCCGCACTGATGGTCGCTCGCGAACCCACCACGCTGTGCGTTGCGCGGCGAAAACCTCGCGATCGGTAATGACCACATCACAGCGTTGACCGTCACGCGACGTCTCCCAAATCACCGGGATGATGTTGTCGGCATCTGCTTTCCCGGCTAGCGCAAAGACGTAAGTTCCGGCGCTGTTGCCCACGTTCTACTCAGCCCTTGGCTGCGTGATTCATCAAGCGTTGTTCAGCAAACCACAAATCGGCGTGCTCGCACGTGCGATAGGCGTCGAAGTACGGACCACCAAGCGTGTAGTGGATGAGCTTCGGTGTGCCGGGCATCGACATCTCGCCGACGAGATAGTTCCACGTCGTTGGCAGTGCTCCGATTCGTCCGTCGTTGTCGAGCCACTTGAACTGATGCAGGAAGAGACCTGTCTCCGATGCCACGACCCCAGGTGTTAGAGCGGCGCATGCCGCATTGTTGAACATCATGACGCTGGACCAGTTCTTTTTTTCGTACTTCGTCTGCACGGCACCGAGGAACTTCACATCGTCACGCGCCACGTAGTCGTGCTTCACGCACATCACTGCAAAGTTGTCGTCACGCAGCGCGTCGAGCTCGGCGATGTCTGCGGTCATGAGCATGTCACAGTCCATGAACACCGACCAGCCCTCGTATCCACTCAGGTAAGGCACGAGGAACCGTGTGAAGGAAAAGTCAGTCGATTCGATTGCCGAACGTTCTCGCTGATAGAAGCCACTCATGTGGCGCTTCACCAGCGGGGTAATCGAAACTGGTTGTGAGGCGTGCCGCAGAATCGAGTGGGCGAGCACGTGATACGCCACCGACTCGTTGTCGTCGTAGCCAATGAAGACGCGAATCATGCGCGGGCGCTCACACTCTGCACGGCGTTCATCTCGATGATCTCAGTAGGTGGTGGGCTGCGGTCCGTTGAGGGCGACCGCCTGGCGAATCGCGAGCAGCTGTTCAAGCAGTGCCTCCATGCGGTGCAGCGGAATCATGTTGGGGCCGTCACTCGGCGCCTTGTCGGGGTCTGGGTGCGTTTCCAGGAACAACCCGTCGACGCCTACCGCGACTGCGGCGCGCGCGAGTGCGCCGGCGAATTCTCGTTGTCCGCCCGATGACGTGCCTTGTCCTCCGGGTTGCTGCACCGAGTGCGTCACATCAAAGATGACGGGTGCCGTGCTTGAACGCAATTGCGGCAAGCCTCGATAGTCAACGACGAGGGTGTTGTATCCGAACGATGTGCCTCGTTCGGTGACTGTTACGTTCTTCGCGCCACCACCACGCAGTTTTTCGACGACGTTCTTCATGTCCCACGGCGCGAGGAATTGCCCCTTCTTCACGTTGACCGCCTTGCCAGTGGCTGCTGCGGCAAGCAGCAAATCGGTTTGACGACACAGGAACGCCGGAATCTGCAACACATCGACATGGCGTGCTGCCACTTCGGCATCTGCCGTTTCGTGCACATCAGTAAGCACGGGGATATTCAGCGATGTCCCGATGTTCGATAACACGGCGAGTCCGTCATCACGCCCTGGTCCGCGATAACCAGCGAGCGATGTTCGATTCGCCTTGTCGTAACTGGCCTTAAACACGTACTGAATGCCGAGCCGCTTGCAGATGTCATTCATTCGCGACGCGACTTCTTGCGCCACGTCGTTGCTCTCCACCACGCAGGGGCCTGCAATCACTACGAGTGATTGCCCGTCTCCGCACACGACACCCTTGCCGAAGTCGGCGCGTACGGCGGTGCTCTGAGTGGTCACGACAAACCCGCCTGTACCAGGTCATGCATTCGCAACATGCCGACCACCTTGGCACCATCGACGACTGGTAGCACGGTGATCGCCTTGCGCGCGTTGCGCTCCATGAGCGTGAGTGCATCGACGGCTGCAGCAGTCGAACCAACACTGATCGGCGCGGCGGTCATCAGATCTCGTGCGGCCAACGAACCCCATGTTTCGGCACCCGATCGCTTGAGTGCGCGACGCAAGTCACCGTCGGTGATGATCCCGCCAAGAGCCTTGGGGTCGTTGACGTTCTCCACGAGCACGGCGCCAATCGCCTGGGTTGTAAGCGCATCCACCACCTCGGGAAGTTTCGCATCGGGTTTCACGGTCAACAGTTTCTCACGCGGAATCATGAGGTCGGCGACGGTGAGAGTGAGGCGGCGGCCAATAGTTCCGCCGGGGTGATTCATTGCGAAGTCGTTCACCGACACACCCTTCTCGGTCATCCACGCCACGGTGAGTGCGTCGCCAAGCGACATTGCGACTGCCGTGCTCGAAGTGGGCACCTGGTCGATCGGTGCGGCTTCACGCTCGACTGATGCGTCGAGCACAACATCGCAATGTGAACCGAGCGATGAATCGACCTTGCCGAGGATGCCGAGCAGTTTCACTCCACGTTTCTTCACGTACGGCACGATCGACAACAATTCGCTGGTCTCACCGCTATTGCTGATGAGAATCACCACGTCACCTTCACGAACGACGCCGATGTCCCCGTGCAGCGCATCAAGCGGGTTGAGGTACACCGACAGCAGTCCAACCGAAGTGAAGCTCGCAGAAATCTTTTGGGCCACCAGACCCGACTTGCCGACGCCGGTGACGACGACTTTGCCCGCACATCCAACGAGCAGATTCACCGCTGACTCTGCCGAGCCTGCGTCCAGCCGCTTGGCGGCGGCAGCGATGGCGTTGGCTTCGTCGATCATCACTGCGGATATTGGTCGGCGGGCGTTCATTGGTTCACCAGTCGGCGTGCTGTCTCGAGGTCGGTTGGGCTGTCGACCGAGAGCGTGTTACGGGGTTGAGCGACGATCTCGTAGGTATCAATGGTAATTCCGTTCTCGAGCAGGCGGAGTTGCTCGAGTTTCTCGGCGTCCTCCAACGGCGACGCCATCAACTTGCCCCAGCGCTGCAGTACGTCTCGCCGGTAGCCGTACATACCGACATGCCCCCAGTGCACACCAGTGGTTGACCACTCCGACGCCTGCTTTCCACGCACATACGGCACGGCGGCTCGACTGAAGTAGAGGGCCGTTTGGTTGGCGGCGACCACGACCTTGACGGCGTCAGGGTTCTCGAGCCTCTCCTTCGGCAGGCGATAGACCGGGGTAACTACCGACGGCGACGGTGTGCGCGTTCGAAACACCTCGCACATTGATTCGATGATGTTTGGGTCGACGAACGGCTGATCACCCTGCACATTGATGATCACATCGGCATCGATCTGGTTGATTACCGATGAGATTCGCTCCGAGCCTGACGTACAGTCAGGTGACGTCATCAGCACGCGCGCCCCCCAGTTGCGTGCCTGGTCAGCAATCTCGTCAGAGTCGGTGCACAACACCACAACCTCGACCGACGGTGCCTGACCGGCTTGCGAAATCACTCTGCGTAACATCGGCACACCACCGATGTCGGCGAGCACCTTGCGCGGCAGGCGTGTCGACTCGAGTCGCGCCGGAACCGCGACGACGAATCTCAATCGAGCAGAACTTTCAGCAACCGCCGGCAACGGCAGGCACGATTGAAACGACCTGACCACCGACCACCGGGGTGTCGAGACCCTTCAGATAACGGACGTCGTCGTCTGCAACGAAGACATTGACGAACTTGTGCAAATTACCCTGCTCATCGAGCAGTTTCGCCGCAAAACCCGGGTGCGCCGCATCGAGACCCTTCAGTACCTCACGTAACGTGGCACCTTCGACGGAAACCGTGCTTGTACCGCCAGAAAGCGGGCGCAGTGTGGTGGGGATTCTTACGGTGACGCTCACGGAGTTCAGGCTACCGCTGGCGATAGTCACGCAAAGCAAGATCTGTCGCGATGCGCGCACTCATCGTCACCAACGGCAGACCGCCACCTGGATGTGTTGACCCGCCAACGAGATACATGCCACGACGTGGTCCACGAATCGCAGGGCGACGAAACGCAGCATTACGGCCGTTCGACGATGTTCCGTAGATTGCGCCGCCAGGTGATCGATAGCGCTGAGCGATGTCTCGGGGCCCAATGGTCTCTAGGAACTTCACGCGTGGTCGCAACTCCGGCCCCATCGTCGATAATCGATCGAGCAACCACTCGCCCACTTCGTTGGTTACCTCCCGATCGTTCGGCGGAACATTGATGAGCAGGAACCAGTTCTCACAATTCGCCGGTGCCTGTGTGGCGTCGGTGACGCTCGAAACGCAGCCGTAGATCGTGGGCTCGCGCGGAATGCGACCTTCGGCAATGTCACGAAACTCCCGGTCGTAATCGCGCGAGAACCACACATTGTGATGGGCAATCAACGGTGTTGTACCTTCAACACCCACGAGCACGGCGATACCGCTCGTCGAGCGGGCGACGGACTGCACTTCTTTCAACCTTCGCTCGTGGGGCAGCAAGTCGCGATAGGCGTGCTCGGCGTCAGCGTTCACCATCACTATGTCGGCGCGAATCTCGGCATCGTTGACACGAACTCCCGTTACACGTCGGCGTGTCGACGTAATCGCACTCACATCAGCACCTGTGTGAATCTCCACACCGATGCGCCGAGCGGTTCGCACGAGTGCGTCGCGCAAAGCACCCAGCCCGCCACGCACGTACCACGCACCCTGGTCGGCCTCGACCGCAGCGATACAACCGAGCGTTGCCGGCGCTCGTGCCGGGTCGGAGCCGCTATAGGTCGCGTATCGTCCAAGCCACTGTCGAAGCCGTTCATCGGTGAAACTCTTCTTCCCACGTGAGTTGAGAGTGAGTCGCGCATCGATGCGTGCGAGGTCTCGCGGTGACCTCATTCGCCGCAGCAAAGACAACGGCGAACCCATGTCCCCGGCAAAGAACGTCCGGGTGCTCGTCTGCCAGATGTTGCGTGCGTGACGGAGGTAGTCGAGGTACTCCGCACCCGAGCCCGGGCTGAACGCATCGAGTGCTTCGGCGGTGGCGACGGGTTGGTTACGAAACGTAACGGTCGAGGCATCAGGCCAGAAG
>JBJTOX010000074.1:0-16729 GCA_046074785.1 Actinomycetota bacterium | reverse complement strand
TGCCCGAGCCTCCCTACCGTGAAGAGGGGCGTTCAGCTAGCGCTGAGGGCCCACCAAGACCCCGTAGCTCAATTGGGAGAGCAACGGACTTCTAATCCGTAGGTTGCAGGTTCGATTCCTGCCGGGGTCGCATTCACTGCGCGCTCGCGTGCGTAATGAAGCCTTAGCATTTACCGACCCGTCGGAGGCCGTACACACGTGAAGAAGTTCAAAAAGGGCGACACCGTCATTTACCCCCAGCATGGTGCCTGCACCGTAAAGGCGATCAAACGTATGCGTGCGTTCGATGTCGTACAGGACTACCTCATCCTCGAAACCGTCATGACCGATGCAACGGGCAAAGGCATGACCCTCTCCGTGCCCGTGGCCAAGGTGTACGACCTCGGCATTCGTCCGCCGGTGTCGAAGAGCGAACTGCAAGACCTCGTCGACGTGTTGTCGAAGCCCGACCCACGCGTGCCCGCCAACTGGTCGCGCCGATTCAAGAACCACCAAGAGAAGTTGAAGAGCGGCGACGTGTACCAGGTGGCCGAAGTGGTGCGCAACCTGGCTGCCCGCGACCGGGAGAACCAACTGTCGGCCGCCGAGAAGACGATGTACGAGCGCGCGCGACTCAACCTCATCTCGGAGATTGCGCCGTCAAAGCGTTGCTCGACCGAGGAAGCCACACGCTTCCTCGACGACGCCTTGGAAAAGGGCGTGCTGAGCGCCGGCGGCAAATCACAGTTGCAGGAACTCGGTCGCGCGTCGACCGGTGGCAAGCGAAAGGCTGACCCAAAGAAAGACGCAAAGAAGCCCGCTAAAGCCAAGGCGTCGAGCAAGAAGAAGTAGACGTTGATGCCCGCCCAGTCGTCGAGTGACGGGGTGCGCGTCGTGAAGCAGCCGTCGCGCGCTGATCTCGCGCTTGCAATCGAGCGCGGAGACATCGACACGGTGGTGATGGCGTTTCCCGACCTGCAGGGTCGGCTCGTTGGCAAACGCACCACCGGAAGGTTCTTTCTCGAGCAAGTCGCCGAGCACGGCACGGAGAACTGCGATTACCTCATCGCCACCGATTTCGACGATGTCGCGGTGCCCGGCTACAGATTCGCCTCTTACGATCTCGGCTACGGCGACATGCTGGCACGCGCCGACTTCGGCACGATTCGCTACACGCCGTGGGTGCCAAAGACTGCATTAATCCTGTGCGATCTCTTCTCGGTGAAGACCGGCGAGCCGATTCGTGTTGCGCCGCGACAAATTCTGCGCGATCAGGTGGCGGCAGCACAGCGCATGCACCTCGAGCCGATGATCGGCAGCGAGATCGAGTTCTACCTCTTTCGTGACTCATACGAACAGATTCACTCCCGCGGCTATGCCGGGCTCACGCCCCATTCGCCGTTCATGGAGGACTACCAAATCGTGCAGACCACGCGCGACGAGTACGTCATCGGCGAGATTCGCCGAGGGCTCGAGGCGGCAGGAATCGCCGTTGAGTTTTCCAAGGGCGAGGCTGGTCGTGGCCAGCACGAGTTGAACCTTGCCTATACGCGCGCACTTGAAATGGCCGATCGCAATGCGGTGTACAAGACGGCGGCAAAGGAGATCGCAGGAGCGCTCGGTCGAAGCGTCACGTTCATGGCCAAGTACGACTTTGCCGAAACGGGCTCATCGTGCCACGTGCATTCGAGCCTGTGGCACCTGAGCGAAGGGGCGATTCGCGGCTCGGCTTTCGACGGCGACGCGCATGGCGACGAACATTCGCCCGCGCTCACCGATCACTTTCGTATGTATCTGGCCGGTCAACTCGCCGCTGCGCGCGACTTCAGCATTCTGTGGGGCCCGACCGTCAACAGCTACAAGCGTTTTCAACCCGGCTCATGGGCGCCGACCGCGGTGGCCTGGGGCATCGACAATCGCACACTCGGCTATCGCGTGGTTGGCCACGGTGCGTCAACTCGTGTGGAATGCCGTATCCCTGGCGCCGACGCCAACTCGTACCTTGCGTTCGCCGGAACCATCGCTGCGGGTCTGTACGGCATTCGCCACAAGTTGCAATTGCCTGAGTCGTATTCAGGCAACGGATACGAGGCCGCTGATTTGCCGCGTATTCCGTCGACGCTTGCCGAAGCGGCCGACTTGTGGCAGCGCAGTGAGATTGCTCGCGAGTGTTTCGGCGACGAAGCGCACCATCACCTGTTGACCATGGCTCGCCACGAATGGTCGACGTTCAATCAGACAGTCACCGACTGGGAGCGCGTGCGCTACTTTGATCGCGCCTGAGTCATGACCCGCCTCGCAGGAAAAGTCGCCCTCATCACTGGTGCAGCGAGCGGGCTCGGTCGCGTCGGTGCCGAGCGTTTCGCGGCCGAAGGTGCACGGGTGGTGATTGCCGATGTCGGTGACGCCAGTGATGTGATGCGAGCCATCGCTCGGGCGGGCGGCACAGCGGCATCCGTCGAGTGCGACATAAGCGACGATGCGTCGGTGCGTGACGCAATCATGTTTGCGGTGAAGACGTTCGGCGACCTGCACGTGCTGTACAACAACGCGGGCGTGATGTTGTCGGCTGATGACGACCCGGTCAGCACGCCTGATGACGTCATTGAAAAGACGCTCGATGTGAACGTGAAGGGAGTGCTCTACGCCTGTCGTCATGCGATTCCGCACATGATCGAGTCGGCAAAGAAGTGCGGCGAAACATCGTCGATCGTGAATGTTGCGTCGTTCGTGGCGCACCTCGGTGCAGCAACACCCCAGATTGCCTACACCGCATCGAAGGGTGCCGTGCTCGCCATGACCCGCGAGACCGCCGCGATCTATGCCCGTCGCGGGGTTCGCGCCAATGCCCTGTGCCCGGGGCCGGTGATGACGCCACTTCTCGCCAAGTTTCTGAGTGACGACGCCAAGCGCGAGCGACGACTCGTGCACATCCCCATGGGGCGATTCGGCGAACCACACGAAATCGTGAATGGTGCATTGTTTCTGGCGTCGAACGAGAGCAGTTGGATGACGGGGCAGAGCCTGGTGATCGACGGTGGCATCACGTCTGCGTACGTGACCCCGGAGGGGCCGGCGTGGTCATGAACGCCGTCGAAGCAAGATGAAGGTCGCATTCGTTGGTCTCGGCGTGATGGGCAACCCGATGGCCCGTCATCTCGCCCAACAGGGCCACGACGTCACCGTGTACAACCGCACTGCACTGAAGGCGAACGATTGGGTCGCCGCGCACGGCGGAAGGTCGGTGGCAACTCCGCGCGAGGCGGCGCTCAACGCCGAGATCGTGATGGTGTGCGTTGGCAACGATGATGACGTTCGCTCCGTGATCTACGGCAGTGAGGGCGTCCTCGCGGGCATCGCCAAGGGCGGCATCGTCGTCGACCACACCACCGCATCAGCCACACTCGCCCGCGAACTCTCGCGGGAATGTGCAGACAGAGGTGTCGGATTCATCGACGCACCGGTGTCGGGCGGGCAAGCCGGAGCTGAAAACGGCCAGCTCTCGGTGATGTGCGGTGCCGATGATCAGCAGGTGTTCGATCGCGCCTACCCGGTGCTCATGAGTTACGCCAAGATCTGCAAGCGCCTCGGCAACGCAGGTTCCGGACAGCTGGCAAAGATGGTCAATCAAATCTGTATTGCGGGAGTAGTGCAGGGTTTGAGCGAAGGATTGAATTTGGCGATGGCTGCCGGGCTCAACCCCGACGAACTCGTCGAAGTGATCTCACAGGGTGCGGCCGGCTCGTGGCAGATGGTGAACCGATCAAAGACGATGGTGCGCAACGAATTCAACTTCGGTTTCGCGGTCGAATGGATGCGAAAAGACCTCGCCATCTGTCTTGAAGAAGCACAGCGTCTCGGTGTCGATCTCCCGATAACGGCGATCGTGAACGACTTCTACGGTGAAGTGATGGAGGTGGGCGGGCGACGCTGGGATACGTCGTCGCTCATTGCGCGACTGCGAGCTCCAGGCGATCAACCCCGCGGATAGTCAGTCGGTCGCGCCACTGGGGTTCGCCGACGAGTTCAATCGTCGAAAATCGCCGTAACAACGACTCGATCGTCACCTGTGTTTCGAGTTTTGCAAGTGCCGAGCCGAGGCAATAGTGAATGCCGGCGGCAAATCCGAGATGTTTGTTGGCATTTTCTCGTCGCAAGTTCAGCGCATGCGGATCGGTGAACACGCTCGGATCGTGGCTCGCGGCTCCCAAGCTGGTGAGTACACGCTCACCCGCGTCGACATCGACTACTTCGTCACCGACACGAAACTGCACCGGCTTCAGCGGAATGCGCACGGTGTGCTGCACGGGGCCGTCGAAGCGCAACAATTCATCGACGGCATTCGAATCGAGACCCTGATCGCGCACCACCTGTAGCTGGTCGGGTGAGCGGAGTAGCGCAAGTACCGAGTTGCCGATCAGGTTGACCGTGGTTTCGTGTCCGGCCACGTAGAGCAGCACGACGAACGTGATCAGTTCGGGTGTCGACATCTTGTCGCCGGCTTCCTCGGCGGCGATCAGCTGCGACAGCATGTCGTCACCCGGGTTGAGACGCCGTTTGGCAATCACCTCGGTGAGGAAAGGAATGAACCCTTCGAACGCCTTGTCTGCGGCATCGAGATCGCCCAACGACACCGTTGGCTCGAGTGTTTGCGTCAGAATCTTCGACCATTCGCGCAGTTCGTCGGCGCGGTCGGTGGGCATGCCGAGCATCTCCGAGATCACCAGGAAGGGCACGGGGAAGGCGAGATCGTCGATGAGTTCGAGCGAACCGCCATCACGCACGCGGTGCTCCGCCGCTTCGAGCGCATCGTCGACGAAGCGTTGCACGAGTGGGCGCAATCGTTCGATGGCCGACGGAGTGAACGACTTCGATACGAGGCGACGCAGTCGGGTGTGGTCAGGTGGATCGAGATTGAGGATCGACTTCGTCCCCGTCGAACGGCGCTGGCGTTGGCGTTGCGAAATCGGGTTGTCGAGCGGCTTGGCCGACTTCTCCACATCGCGACTGAAGTCATTCGACCGCAACACTGAAGCAACGTCGTCGTATCGCGTGAGCACGATCAGCCCGCCAGGTGCGCGATGCACCGGATCGTGTTCGCGAAGAGCGTCGTAGAACGGGTGCGGGTTGGCGCGAAACGCCGGGTCGAACGGGTTGAACGTCGGTGTGGTCACTACTCGCTGGCAGTCGGCCGCTGAATGTTCGGGAACGGCACGGCAGCCTGCTCATGCAAGATCGGGTCCTGGTCCGGCAGCACAATCCAGTGCGCGCCGTTCACTCGCTTGGTCAATGTCGTAGTGACGGCGTCGACCACCTGCTGGGTTTTCATGAGTGGCATGCCGAGCAACGCAATCCATTCTCGAGCACGCTCAGTGATGAGAGGCGTATCGACGAAGCCGGGGCAAATCGCGCTGATGCACACCCCGAACTCTGCAAGCCGGGGTGACAACGACTTCACCAATCCTGACACCGCGTATTTGGTGAGACCATAAATCGGGTCGGCAGAAATTGGTACGAAGGCGGCCACCGATGCAGTCACCACGATGTCGCCACTGCGTCGCTCGCACATTCCCGGAATCACCGCTCGCGCGCCGAACACCACACCGTCGACGTTCACGCCGATGGCGCGTCGGTAATCGTCGTCACCCACGTTCATGAGCGGTGGCGGCATGGGATCAATTGGACCGTCGAGCACCTGGCGGTTGGTCGTCACGCCCGCGTTGAGGTGCACGAGATCGAAGTGGTCGTGTGATGCGATGAAGTCGGTCCACGCCTGACTCGATGACACGTCGAGCACTTCGGCCCGCACCCCGAGGCGCTTGCCGGATTCGGCGAGCGCATCCTTGTTGACGTCGACAATGGTCACCTTGGCGCCAGCGTTCACGAGCGACTCGGCGACTGCAGCACCGATGCCGCTTGCGCCACCCGTGACGAGCGCGTTTCTGCCAGCGAGGTTCATCCGACCGCCTTTACATGTTCGTGCAATGCCGACGCGTACGTGTCCATCAGACGACCGATTTCTTCGTCGGTCGTAACGAGCGGTGGGCAGAACGCGTTGGTGTCTGCGCCGATACCCCGCACGATGGCACCGTCGCGCATCGCGATGTCACGCACCGCCATGGCATCGTGCTGCTTGTGCAGCCCGGCGGCCCACACGCCACCGTCGCCGCGAACTTCCTTTAGTAGTCCGTCACGGTGCAGCGCATGCAACGCTTTCGACACCAACGAGCCGACATGCTTGGCGCGCTCAACGAGACCTTCCCGTTCGATGATCTCGAGGTTCTTCAGTGCGGCGGCGCACGCGGTGGCATGGCCCGAGTAGGTGTACCCGGTGCGCAAGAAGAAGTTCGGGTCGGCTTCCAAACCGCGCAACGGGGCAGCGCCAACGAACACTCCACCGAGCGGTACGTAGCCCGAAGTCACGGCCTTGGCAAAGCAGGTGAAGTCGGGCGTGACGCCGTAGCGCTGCGCGGCAAACCACATGCCGAGTCGCCCGAAACCGGAGATCACTTCATCGAAGATGAGAAACGCGCCGTGCTGGTCGCACAATTTGCGCAACGCTTGCAGGTATCCGTCACGGGGAGGGAACACTCCGCCGGCACCTTGCAGTGGCTCGACGAGCACGGCTGCGATGCGCGCACCGTCGCGGCTCATTGCCACCGACAACGCCTCGATGTCGTCGGGGTCGACCTGCGTCACATCGGGTACCAGCGGGTCGTAGCCCACCTTGTTGAGCGGAAGACCCTGGGCGCTGGTGCCGCCGAAGTTCGTGCCGTGATAACCGCGACCACGCGAGATGATGATCGTGCGCTCAGGATGCCCGGCTTGTACGTGTGCGAGGCGGGCGAGTTTCATCGCAGTGTCGACGGCCTCGGATCCACTCGAGCAAAGGAACACTCGGTTGCCCGGCATTGGTGACAACGAGTGCAGTCTGTCGGTGAGCACATCGGTGATCTCGGTGGTGAACGGATCGAAGTTGTTGTACGACTCGAGTGTCGTCACCTGTGCGGCGATGGCATCAGCCATCTCTTTTCGACCGTGGCCGATGTTGCAGTACCACAGACTCGCCATGCCATCGATGTATTCCTTGCCCGTGCTGTCGTAGAGACGAGCGCCTTCGCCGCGCACCATCGTGATGAACTCGGTGCGTGAGGGCTTGGTGAAGGCATGCAGATAGGTGCGCGGCACGGTGAAAACCCTAGTTATTCGCGCTCAACTAGCCTTAGTTCGCGATGAAAGGGCTCATCCTCGCCGGCGGCGCCGGCACCAGATTGCGGCCCATCACCCATACCAGCGCCAAGCAGCTGGTGCCAATCGCCAACAAGCCGATCCTGTTTTATGGAATCGAGGCGATGAAGCGGGCCGGCATCAATGAGATCGGCATCATCGTCGGTGACACGCAGAAAGAGATTCGCTCGGCCGTTGGAGACGGCTCGCAGTTCGGAGTGAAGGTCACCTACATCCCGCAGGATCAGCCGCTCGGGCTCGCGCACTGCGTGTTGATCGCCCAGGATTTTCTCGGTGAGGACGACTTCGTCATGTACCTCGGAGACAACATGCTCGAACAAGGGCTCGAGGGATTCGTGAGCGAGTTCATCTCGGCGCGCGCCAAGGGTGGCACGGCGGCACCGACTGCGAAGATCTTGTTGTGTCATGTCGACGACCCACGGCAGTTCGGTGTGGCCGAAGTGACGAAGGAAGGTCATGTCAAGCGACTCGTCGAGAAACCGAAGGACCCGCCGAGTGACTTGGCGCTCGTCGGCGTGTACCTCTTCGACAAGACCATCAACGAGGCCGTGCGCGCAATCAAACCCTCGAAGCGTGGCGAGCTCGAGATCACCGACGCCATCCAGTGGCTGATCGAACAGGGCAAGACGGTTCGCCACGAAGTGTTGAAGGGCTGGTGGATCGACACCGGCAAGAAAGACCCGTTGCTCGAGTGCAACCGACTCGTACTCGAGGTGCTCGAGCCGCGCAACGAGGGCAGTGTCGATGGCAGCTCGCAGATCGAGGGCCGCGTCGTCATCATGAAAGGCGCCAAGATCGTCAACTCGCGTGTGCGCGGCCCCGTGGTGATCGGCAGTGACACCGTGGTGGAGAACAGTTACATCGGGCCCTACACCTCGGTGGGTAACAAGTGCAACATCGTGCACAGCGAACTCGAACACTCGGTGTTGCTCGACGGTTGCACGGTCAACGACGTGCACAAGATGAGCGACTCGCTGCTCGGCCGCAACGTCGAAGTAGTGCGCTCGCAACGTCGACCACGCGCCCTGCGACTGATGCTCGGTGACGACTCGAAGGTTGAACTCGAGGACTAATGGCAACCATCACCGAGAGCACGGTCATCAAAGGAGTGCAGATCGTCGAGCCCAAGATGCACGGCGACGAGCGAGGCTTCTTCATCGAGACGTATCGACGCGAATGGTTTCCGCTCGGTCGCGAGATGATCCAGGGCAATCGCGGCGACCGAAAGGCGGGTGCCATCGTTGGATTGCACTACCACCTGCACCAAGCCGACTACTGGTATGTGCCGTACGGAACCTGCCGCGTGGTGCTGCACGACCTGCGCAAGGGTTCACCCACCGATGGCGCTACACAAGTAATCGACCTCGGTGCCCGCAAAGACGGCACGCACGATCATCGTGGTGTATTCATTCCGCCCGGTGTCGCGCACGGTTTCGCCTCGCTCACCGACATGACGATCACCTATTTGGTAGACGGTTACTACAACCCGCAAGACGAACTGGGTGTCGCGTGGAACGATCCGGCGATTGGTGCCGACTGGGGTGTTGCGTCACCGACGCTCTCGAAGCGCGACCAGGCAAATCCTTTGCGCAAGGACATCGATCGCAACTTCCAGCCCGTGTGGGGAATGCGCACGTGACCCTCATTGCAACGGTGAGCGCGCACATCTCGTGAAGATCTTCGTCACCGGCGGTGCCGGTTTCATCGGGAGCAACTACGCCCGTTGGGTGTTGCAACACACCGATCACTCGATCACCGTCTACGACGCGCTCACGTATGCCGGCAATCTCTCCACCCTGCGTGATCTTGACGACAACCCCAGGTTCAGATTCGTGAAGGGCAACATCTGCCACCCGGGTGATCTCGAGCAAGCGATGAAGGGTCACGACTGGGTGGTGCACTTCGCCGCCGAGAGCCACGTCGATCGCTCCATCGAAAGCGGTGAAGACTTCATTCTCACCAATTGTTTCGGCACCAACGTGGTGATCGACACCGCTCGTCGACTCGGCATGCAACGCGTGCTGCACATCGGCACCGACGAGGTGTATGGGAGTGTCGAGGTTGGTTCGTCGAAGGAGACCGACCCGCTCGAACCGCGTTCGCCGTATTCGGCCTCGAAAGCCGGCAGCGATCTGATCGCTCTCTCGTATCACACCACACACGGCACGCCGGTGCTCGTCACTCGATGCACCAACAACTTTGGGCCGTTCCAGTACCCGGAGAAGGCGATTCCGCTCTTCACCACCAACCTGCTCGACTGCAAGAAGATCCCGCTGTACGGCGACGGCCTCAACGAGCGCGACTGGATCTACGTCGACGACCACTGCTCCGGCGTGCACCTCGTGCTGGAGAAGGGCACGATCGGAGAGATCTACAACATCGGCGCCGGTAACGAAACGCCGAATCGCGTGCTGGTCGACAAACTGCTCGCGCTGCTGGGGAAGGACGAATCCAGCGTGCAGTACGTGCAAGACCGCAAAGGTCACGACCGCCGATATTCGGTTGATATCGCCAAGATCAAGGCCCTCGGCTGGAAGCGCCAGCGCTCCCTCGACGAAGCGCTTGAGTCGACGGTGAAGTGGTACCGCGACAACCGCTGGTGGTGGGAGCCGCTCAAGGCAAAGCCGTGAAGATCGTCGTCACCGGAGCGGGCGGCCAATTGGGACACGAACTCGTCGATGCTGCGTCGGCGCAGGGCCACGACGTTCGGGGGCTCACTCGCACCGATCTCGACATCACTGATTCGAAGGCGATTCGTACGACGCTGCATCGCGAGAGGCCAGACATCGTCGTTCACGCCGCCGCATGGACCGCGGTTGATGCCTGCGAGAGCGACCGCGACAAAGCCTTGCTCGTCAACGGAACCGCAACGGGTTACGTAGTCGAGGCCGCCCGCGACATTGGTGCGCGTGTCGTCTACATCTCCACTGACTACGTCTTTGACGGCCACAAGCCGACACCTTATGTCGAAACCGATACGCCGAATCCGCAATCGGTCTACGGAGCATCAAAACTGGCAGGGGAGCAGGTGCTCGACACCACGCGCGACATGATCGTGCGCATCTCGTGGGTGTGCGGATTCCACGGTGCCAACATGGTGAAGACGATCCTGCGAATCGCCGCTCAACAAGAAACACTCACCTTCGTCGACGATCAAATTGGCAACCCGACGTTCGCCGACGATGCAGCGCGAATGATCCTGCGCCTCGCCAGTGAGCAGCGCACCGGCGTGTGGCACGTCACCAACCAGGGATCAGTCAGTTGGTACGAGTTCACACGCGAGGTCATGCGAGCCGCGGGTCATGATGTGTCGCGAGTGAAACCTGTCAAGACTCGTGACCTCGTGCCACCGCGCCCTGCGATGCGACCTGCCAACTCGGTACTCGACAATGCACGATTGCGCTACGCTGCGATTCCGCCGCTCGATGACTTTCGTATTCCACTCGCGCGACTCGTCGCCCGTCTGCGTGGAGAATGAGCGTCAGTGACGAGAGCACCCGCGCCAATTCGCCGCTGCGGTTAGGGTGATGCCATGACGCCGGTCGAACTCCTTGCGGTGCTCGAGCCCACGGCGGCCAAGTTGTACGACCGCCATATGGGCGTCGCGAAGGAATGGTTTCCGCACGAGTATGTGCCTTGGAGCCGCGGAAAAGATTTCACTCCCGGCCAGGCGTGGTCTCCCGACGATGCCGATTTCGGTGACGGCGGTTGGACGATGCCCGAAGCAGTGCGCGCCGCGTTGTTCGTCAACCTGCTCACTGAAGACAACCTGCCGTATTACACCCGAGACATCAGCACGATCTTCGGTGGCGACAGTGCCTACGGCGCATGGGCACGCAACTGGACCGCCGAAGAGGGCCGGCACGCGATCGCAATCCGCGATTATCTCACGGTGAGTCGCGCGCTCGACCCGGTCGAACTCGAACGTGCCCGCATGCATCAGGTGCGCGGTGCGCAGGTGCCGGCACCCGACGACATCTACGAAGCACTCGCGTATCTTTCGATGCAGGAACTCGCTACGCGTATCGCGCATCGCAACACCGGCAAACTCATCGGTGACCAAGCGGGTCAAGACGTGATGTTGCGCGTCGGCAACGACGAGAACCTGCACTTCCTCTTCTACCGCGACCTCGCCACCGCAGCGCTCGAAGCCGACCCCTCGAACATGATGATCGGTATCGAGCGGGCGGTTCGCAATTTCGCGATGCCGGGTACCGGAATTCCGAACTTCACCGAGTTGGCCAAGCAGATCGCCAAGACGGGCATCTACGACTTCAAGGTGCACCACGAGCAGATTCTCGAGCCCGTCGTAATGCGCCACTGGAAGGTGAAGGAAGTATCCGGGCTCACCCCCGAGGCCAAGCAGGCCCAGGAGGATCTCGTTGCCCGAGTCGAGAAGATCGGGCGTGTTGCCGCCCGTTTGTCTCGCGAACCTGAAACGGTGTAGACCAAGGCGGTGGACGCCGGGCCGCCATCGGTCGATCGGCTGAACCGCGTTCTTGCATCCCAACTCGGGACGGCCCGGGTGGTATCGATGCGCGACGAAGAAATCGGCACCGGTCAGATGTCGGAGTCGCGTCGATTGCGTCTGGAGTTCGACGGTGAGTGCGATCTTCCGACCACGATGATCGCAAAGTTTCCGAGTGCCGACCCAAAGAGTCGAGCGACGGGAAAGCTGACACGTTGTTATGAAGTTGAGTCGTCGTACTATCGCGACCTTCGCGACGCATTGGATGTCGGGGCACCGTATTGCTTTCATGTTGAACGTGACGACGAGACCGATGATTTCTTGTTGTTGCTCCAAGACTTCGCACCGTGTCGCCAGGGCGACCAGATCACTGGCTGCTCGGTGGATGAGGCACATGCGTGCGTCGATGAACTCGTTCGGCTTCACGGCCCGCTGTGGAACTCGCCGTTTCTTTCGACGCTGCCGTGGCTCAATCGCAGCACCGACAAAGACCGCTCGGGCAGCCAAGCCTTGATGCAAACGGTGTTCGCCGGGTTCATGGATCGCTACGGCGATTGGCTCACCTCCGAGGCTCGGCATGTCGGGGAAGAGTTCGTGCGGGATTCCGGCGGATACTTCCGTCGTGAACTTCCGCACCGCACGGTGGTGCACGGAGACTTCAGGCTCGACAACTTGCTGTTTCGCGGCGATGCAGGTGTCGGTGTCGTCGACTTTCAGACCGTCACGCACGCGTGCGGGGCGCAGGACCTCGCGTACTTCATCGGAGCGGGTCTCACCACCGATGCGCGACGCGAACATGAGCAAGCATTGGTGCAGCGCTGGGTCGAGGGTCTGCGTGGTTACAGCGTGACACTCTCCTTCGATGATGCGTGGCTCGAATACCGCAAGTTCACCTTCGCCGGCTTCGTCATGGCGGTGGTGGCGTCGATGATCGTGAAGCAGACCGACCGAGGTGACGAGATGTTTCTGGCGATGGCCAACCGTCATGCGCAACACGCCGTTGACCTCGACTCGCTCGCAGCTGTGCGAAACTAGACATATGGCTCGCTACGACGCGGTCGACGAGCGGTTCGGACACCAGATTCCCGAGCCGTTCCGTAACACGGTGTTGCACCATCACGACTGGCGCGAGAGTCTGTTTTTCGTGATGCATCCCACCGACCAGTTGGGGGACGTATTCATTCTCACGCTGGCGAACTTTCCGGCGCGCAACGAGATGGATTCGCTGCAACTCGGGCGATGGGGAACCACGCCACTCCTTGCCCGCCACGCGCGACACGTGCAGGGCGACCACGACGACTGGAACGTCGGGCCGGTAAACATCGAGATTCTCGAGCCCCGCAGGAAGGTGCGGTTGCGTGTCGATGGCGACAACTACTCGAAGAGCGTCGTGCCGCTCGCGATGGACATCACCTACACCGCACGCGTACAGCCGTATCAACTTCGTCGCGGCACGATGAAGGCCGGCCACGAAGTGGTGTGGGATCAGTCGCACATGTTTCAAAGCGGGTGGTACGACGGCACGGTCACCCACAAGGGCGAAACACGAAAGATCGAGAAGTGGTGGGGTCAGCGCGACCACTCGTGGGGTATTCGTACCCACTACCGATGCCCGATGTGGATGTGGCTGGCCATTCACGTGCCCGAAGGAATGCTCGCGGTGTGGTGCTGGGAGCTTCCGAACGGTGCACGCATCTACACCGACGGATGCCTGTCGCCGAGTGATGGTGGTGAGCCGATCAGCGTTCGCGAATTCCGCCACGATCTCACGTGGCTGGATGACACGCAAAAGCCTGTGTCGTATGAGCGGTTCGGAGAAAACGTGCATGGGCTGGCAGGTCGCGTCACGTTCGTGTTGGAGAACGGTCGAACGATCGACGTTGATGCACATGGCCGCTGGGCCCAGCGTTACGATGCCTTCAACCCGGGCAAGCCCAACACGCTCGGTGGAGGCTTGAGCGAGATGTTGGTGACGACGAATGACGGTCAACGCGGCACGGCCATCTACGAAGTGACCGGCGCATGGCACCACAAGTACTTTCCATTGCCGCGCGGTGAGCGTTTGCCACCCGACGGTGTTACACCAGGGGAGAACCAACGAGAATGACCACGGTGCCGGCAAGCAATACAACCGGCGACCAGCGCCGTCGGGGCGACGAATACGTGGTCACGGCCGAGGAACTCGAACGCTTCCAGCGTGACGGCTATGTACATCTGCGTGCAGTGATGTCGGAGCAGGAGATGAAGGTCATCGATGACGCGTACGAGGCGTTCCTGCAGCGAGAGATTCACGTCGAGGGTCGCGACTTCAACGACATGACCACCGGTGAATTCGGCACCGACCCAACGTCGTACGCCATCGTCAACGTGATGTTGCCGCGCAAGTACCTGCCGTCACTACAGGGCAACTTGTTCGAGCGCCGTGCGGCATCGATTGCTCGCCAGTTGTGCGGCGACGGCATGGTGATCGACTTCGATCAGTTGCTGGCAAAACAACCGTTTCGTGACGATGCCGTCTTTGCCTGGCATCAAGATCAGGCGTATTGGATCGACACACCCGACCGTCGCACTGCGACGTGCTGGCTAGCCGTCGACGACTCCACCCTCGCCAACGGATGCATGCAGTTTTTGCCCGGTACACAGCATGAGCCGGTTCGTCCGCATCGACCATTGCATGGCGATCGCGAAGCAAGCCACACTCTGGTGACCGATCTGCGACCCGGTGAGAAGACGACGCCGGTCGAGATCAAACGCGGTGACATCACCGTGCACTGTGAAGGCGTGCTGCACGGTTCAGGTGGCAACACCTCGGCATCGCGCCGACGCGCCTACATCGTGGCGTTTCGCTCGAGCGACACCGTGCAAGAAGAACGAAGACTCGGCTTCACGCACTCACACAATGATGCAAAGGACGTGAAGGAAGCCGTCGACGGCCTCCACGCCTAGATTGCGGCGATGACCCGGGCGAGTCGTGCGTCTGTCGCAGGTCGGGCGCCGAGGTGCTCAATCACCCACGCAGCGATGCGCGTGGCGAACCGCGCCGCATCGAGCACCGAGCCATGCTTGGCGAAGTGGGCGAGGTAGGCGCCGGCAAACGAATCTCCTGCACCCGTGGCATCGACCAAGTGGTTGGTGGCGGGCTGAATATGTGTTTGAGTGCCATCGTGCTGCACCAGTGACCCGTCGGCGTCGAGTTTGAGAATGATCGTTGCGCCCGGCAATTGTTCGGCGAGTTTCGCGGCAATGTCGGAAGGCTCGTACAGGTTGGTGAGCACACGACCCTCTTCATAGTTAGGGAGAAACACCTTGATACCGAGATCCTTCACGTACGACCAGAATGTCGCTGCCCCCATCTCTTCGATCATCTGAAACGATGCCGGGTCGAACGAGATCAACTTGTCGCTGGCCCGCGCAATCTCGGCAGCAAATCGTGCCGCGGTTCGCGGTGGGTCGGTGAAGAACGACCATGCGCTGAGGAACAGGTAGTCGGTGCGGTTGATCACCGACTTGGGCAGTTCTTGTGGCAGCAGGAAGAAGTCGGCTCCGCGTCCCGACACCATGCTTCGTTCGCCTGTTTGGTCGACGAACACCGCGACGCTTCCGGTGAGATGTGCGTCGGTCTGAATGAAGTGATGTGACACACCTTCTCGGTCGAGGTCTTCGCGAGCAAGGTCGCCAAGTCGGTCACGTCCGATTTTCCCGACAAAGTGCGTGTCAAGGCCGCATCGTCGGGCCCACACGGCGACGTTCGCCCCGCTGCCGCCCGGGGTGAGCATTACTTCGCCGAACGAGTCGCCGCCTTTCAGCACCTCATTGTTGGTGCGAATCAACACGTCCCACGCGAAGTCGCCAACGACGCACAAACTCACGCAATCACGCTACCGATGCGCTGTCTAGCATCGTTGCGTGCAGCGTACGACGTCGCTCGATGAGACGATCACGCTCGAATCCGGTGCAGCCGAGCAATTCGCGCGCGACGGGCATGCAGTGGTACGCGGGCTTGCGTCACTCGACGAGGTATCGGCGTACGCTCCAGCAATCAAGAGCGCTACCAGCACGTTGAGTGGCGACATGAGGCCGATGGCGGAGCGTGACACCTACGGCAAGGCGTTCATTCAGTCGATGAATCTCTGGACCATCGACGATCGTGTTCGCGAATTCGTCTTCGCGCGACGGTTCGCCAAGGTGGCTGCCGACCTCATGGGTGTCGATGGTGTGCGGCTCTACCACGACCAGTCGTTGTTCAAGGAGCCAGGTGGCGGAATCACACCTTGGCATCAAGACCAGGTGTATTGGCCACTCGATACCAACAACACCATCACCATGTGGATGCCGCTCGTCGACGTGCCGACCGACGTTGGCTCGGTGGTGTTTGTATCGGGCAGCCACCGCTCGGGTGATCTCGGTGGTTCGGCGATTGGCGACGATTCGCAGACGCATTTCGACAACCTGATCAAACGTGAGAAGTTCGAACTCGTCTCCTACGCACCGATGCGAGCCGGCGACGCGACATTCCATAGCGGGTGGACGTTGCACGGCGCACCGGCGAATGAGACGTCGACGATGCGGTCGGTGATGACGATCATCTACTTCGCAGATGGCGCTCGTGTCGGGCCAGTCGATAGCCCAATGCGACGCGATGACAACGAGAAGTGGCTCGACTCGCTGCCTGCCGGCTCGACCGCGGCATCACGACTCAACCCGCTGCTCTGGTCGCGTTGAACAGCGACCGCTGCAGCGCTTGACAGTTGAGGTCAGCGCTTGATGCTCGACGTCAGCAGGTTCACGATCTGCTGTGGCAGCCCGACGAGCACCGGGTAGATCTTTGCCCGCTTGGGCAGGCACACGTTGGCCGTGCCGCGTTCGACGGCATTGCACACCGCTCGTGCCACACGCTCGCGCGGCACTTCTGGCAGCAACTGCAGGCGGCGCAGTCGCGAGAACATCTGCTCGGCAGCGCGTAACTCTTTCACGTTGGCCAACATGTCCGTGGGAATCGGACCAATCTCCACGATGGTGAGCCCGACGGTCGAG
>JBJTOX010000073.1:0-14831 GCA_046074785.1 Actinomycetota bacterium | reverse complement strand
CAGTTCACGAACCGCTAGTTTTCGCTCACAAGGAATCGGGGAACGACGATGTTCGCACGAGTGAAGAGCCTGTTTACGGTCGCCGACCTGCGCAACAAGGTGCTGTTCACCTTGTTCATCTTTGCGATCTACCGCATCGGTGTCTCGCTGCGCGCCCCGGGTGTCGACGCCCAGGCCGTCAGCCAGTTGCGTGAGGCCTCGCGTTCGCAGGGAGCACTCGGCTTCCTCAACTTGTTCTCCGGCGGCGCATTCGGCAGTTTCTCGATCTTCGCGCTCGGCATCATGCCGTACATCACCGCGAGCATCATCATGCAGGTGCTCACCGTCGTAATCCCGAAGCTCGAGCAATGGCAGCAAGAAGGTGCCGTCGGTCAGCGCAAGATCACGCAGTGGACCCGCTACGTCGCGGTTGCCATCGCCACCTTGCAGGCTGCCGGTCTCACGTTCATCTTCGGCCAAGGCAATGGTTCGGCGTTCTTCGGTGCCGCAGCCACCGTGCCCGACGTCGTGTTGCTCGATCCGTTCATGCCACGGGCATTGATCGTGATTCCGTCACTCGTCGCCGGCACCACGTTCCTCATGTGGCTGGGTGAACTCATCAGTCAACGCGGTATCGGCAACGGTATGTCGATGATGATCTTCGTGTCGGTCGTCAGTGACCTGCCGTACAGCTACTACTCGCTGTTGCAGAGCAAGAAGACCTTCGTTTTCATCGTGCTGGTGGGTGTGTCGTTGCTCATTCTCGGAGCGGTCGTGCGCGTCGAACTCGGCCAGCGACGTATTCCAGTGCAGTTCGCCAAACGCGTGGTTGGTCGTCGTCAGTTCGGCGGACAGAGCACCTACATTCCACTCAAGGTCAACCAGTCGGGCGTGATTCCGATCATCTTCGCCTCGTCGGTGTTGCTCCTGCCGGTGCTGGTTTCGAACATGCTGGGCAGCGCCGAAGGCTGGCGTGGTTCGATCGCCCGCTTCGTCGACCGTTATCTCATCAACAGCCAGAACATGCTCTACATCACCATCTTCTTCGGAATGATCATCGCGTTCGCCTACTTCTACAACTCGATTGCCTTCGACCCGATTCGCCAAGCCGATCAGTTGCGTAAGCAAGGCGGATTCATCCCCGGTATTCGTCCGGGCCCGCAAACCGAGTCGTTCCTCGGCAAAGCTGTAAACCGCATCACTTTGCCGGGCGCACTCTTTGTCGCGTTCATTGCGATCACGCCGTACGTCATCCTGTGGGTTGGCGACGTGCAAAGCTTCCCCTTCGCTGGCACAACGGTGCTCATTGCGGTGGGTGTCGCGCTCGAGTTGATGCGCCAGATCGACAGCCAACTGATGCAGCGTGACTATCAGGGTTTCCTGAAGTGACGATTCGGCTGGTCCTGCTCGGCCGGCAAGGTTCAGGCAAGGGAACACAGGGCGCGCGACTCGCCGCCCACTTTCAGATTGCGCACATCTCCACGGGGGAGATGTTGCGCAATGCCATCAAGCACGACACGCCCGTCGGCAAAGTGGTGAAAGAGATCATCGACCAAGGTCGACTCGTCGACGACGAGCTCATCGGCAGCCTGGTGAAAGGTCGCCTCGGTGAGACCGATGCCCGCACGCGCGGATACCTGCTCGACGGATTCCCCCGCACCTTGCCACAGGCCCACGCGCTCGACGAGATTGCACGAGCCCGACCGATCAATGTGGTGATCGACCTCGACGTGCCGCGTGAGATGGTGATGTCCCGACTGAGTGCCCGTCGTGCCGTCGAAAACCGCGCCGACGACTCCCCGGAAGCGGTGGAACGCCGGCTTGCCTTGTACGAAGAGCAGACCGCCCCGTTGATTGCCCATTACCGCAAGCACGGGGTGCTCGCCGTGGTGGATGGGGTGGGGACGCCCGATGAGGTGTTCACCCGCCTGGTGTCGGCCATCGCCTCGGCCACCGGGGTCACCGGTCCGGGTGGCGACGGGCAGACGTCCCGATAGCGTTACGAGTCGCCCTGCGGGGGCTTGAAGGAGCAGTTCTGGCAAAAAATAAGGAAGATGCCATCGTGCTGGAAGGCACGATCACCGAATCATTGCCCAACGCAATGTTTCGAGTGGAACTCTCCAACGGGCGGTCCGTATTGGCTCACATATCCGGGAAGATGCGGGTGAACTACATCCGAATCAACCCGGGCGACAGGGTGCAAGTAGAGCTGTCACCGTACGACCTCACCAGAGGTCGTATCACATTCCGTTTCAAGTAAGAGAAGAGAACACCGTGAAAGTCCGACCGAGCGTGAAGAAGATGTGCGAGAAGTGCAAAGTCATTCGTCGCCACGGTCGCGTCATGGTGATCTGCGAGAACCCGCGCCACAAGCAGCGCCAGGGATAAGGACGAAAGAACCATGGCACGAATTTCCGGAGTCGACATCCCGCGAGAGAAGCGGGTGGAGATCGCCCTCACGTACATTCACGGCATCGGTCGTCCGACGTCGGCCAAGATGTGCGCAGACCTCGGCATCAACCCGAGTTCGCGGGTGCGCGACCTCACTGACTCGGATGTGAACAAGATTCGCGTCTACATCGAGAACAACCTGACGGTCGAGGGTGACCGTCGCCGCGACGTCCAAACCGACATCAAGCGCAAGATTGAGATTGGTTCGTACCAGGGTTCGCGTCATCGCAAGGGTCTGCCCGTGCGCGGACAGCGGACGCACACCAACGCGCGTACCCGTAAGGGCCCGAAGAAGACCGTCGCCAACAAGAAAGTCGCCGTGAGGAAGTAAATGTCAGACACAGCAGCAACACCCGCACCACGCAAGTCGCGCAAGCGCGAGCGCAAGAACGTGAACACCGGGATCGTGCACATCAAGAGCACGTTCAACAACACGATCGTCTCCATCACCGACGCCGCGGGCAACGTCATTGCTTGGGCTTCCTCGGGTGGCGTGGGCTTTTCTGGTTCGCGCAAGTCGACGCCGTTCGCTGCTCAGCTCGCCGCCGAAAAAGCTGGCCGAGCCGCAATGGAGATAGGTCTGCGTCGCGCCGAGGTGCTCGTGAAGGGTCCAGGGTCGGGTCGTGATACCGCATTGCGTTCGATCCAGAATCTCGGCATCGAAGTCACCAGCGTGAAAGACGTGAGTCCGGTGCCGCACAACGGATGCCGTCAACCAAAGAGGAAGCGTCCGTAGTCATGGCTCGTTACACAGGTCCGAAAGTTCGCGTTTCTCGCCGTCTCGGCATCAACGTCTTCGAAAATGCCAAGGGAACAAAGGCTCTTGAGCGTCGTCCGTTCGCACCTGGTGCCCACGGTCGTACCCGCCGTCGCTCGAGCGAAGGTGAGTACCTCAACCAGCTGCAAGAAAAGCAGAAAGCGAAGTACATCTACGGCGTTCTCGAGCGCCAGTTCCGCAAGATCTACGAACAAGCCGTCCGCATGACTGGCCCCACGGGCGAGAACATCCTGCGCTTGCTTGAGTTGCGCCTCGACAATGTGGTGTACCGCGCTGGCTGGGCAGCGACTCGTCCGCAAGCCCGCCAGTTCGTCAGCCATGGTCTCGTCAAGGTCGACGGCCAGCGCGTCAACATTCCGTCGTACACGCTCGGCAAGGGCGAAATCGTCAGCCTCTCCGACAAGGCCCGCAACATGATCGTCATTCAGCACAACATCGACACCCTCGGCCGTGCGCCGGTGGCGTGGCTCGACGCGCAGGATGGCGGCAAGGCGGTCTCCGTGCGTGAGTTGCCGACTCGCGAACAGATCGACGTTCCCGTCAAGGAACAACTCATCGTCGAGCTCTACTCGAAGTAAGCCCCTAACAGAAGCCAGGAGATACCACCATGCTCGTCATTCAGCGCCCCAGCGTCGCAGCCCTCGGCGAAGCCGTCGGCAACCGTCAGAAGTTCTCCGTCTCGCCGCTCGAGCCGGGTCTCGGCCACACGATCGGCAACTCGCTTCGCCGCATGTTGTTGTCGTCGATCCCGGGTGCAGCCATCACGTCGGTTAAGTTCGACGAAGCGCTGCATGAGTTCACCACGATCGACGGCATCGTCGAAGACGTCACCGAGATCATCCTCAACCTGAAGGACATCGTCGTGAAGAGCGAAGTCGACGACGTCGTGTCGGTTCGCGTCGACATGAAGGGCCCGAAAGAAGTGAAGGCCAGCGACATCGCGCTGCCGGCCGGTGTCGATTTCATCAATGGTGACCAGCACGTCGCCACGCTCTCGGCCAAGGGAAGTCTCTCGCTCGAGCTCACCATCGAGCGTGGCAAGGGTTACCTCGGTAGCGACCGCGATTCTGGTCGTAAGACCATCGGCGTCGTCCCGGTCGATGCGTTGTTCTCACCGGTGCGCCGCGTGAGCTTCGAAGTTGAGCCAACCCGAGTCGCCCAGTCGACCAACTACGACAACCTCATCCTCGACATCGAGACCGACGGTTCGATCACCCCGGCTGAGGCGCTCGCATCTGCCGGTGCCACGATGCGCAACCTGCTCGAACTCGTCGCTTCGCTGTCTGATCAGCCGGTGGCACTCGAGCTTGGTGAATCGGTGGCAAGCGGTTCTGGTTCGCCCGAACTCGACATGCCGATCGAAGACCTGATGTTGTCGCAGCGTCCGTTCAACTGCCTGAAGCGTGCGCAAATCAACACCATCGGCGACCTCGTTGCTCGCACCGAGGAAGAACTCACCAACTTGCCGAACTTTGGCGCGCAAAGTATCGCCGAAGTGAAGGGCAAGCTCGACGAGCGAGGACTCGCGCTGCGCGTCTGACGCGTGACGCCAACGAAGGAGACGATCACAGATGCCCGAACCACGACGCAGTAAGAGCTTCGGCGGCTCATCCGGTCACGAACGACTGATGATGGCGAACCTCGCCGCATCATTGTTTGCCGCCGAAGGCATCGAGACGACCGAGGCGAAGGCCAAGGCGCTCCGTCCGATTGCCGAGCGACTCATCACCAAGGCGAAGAAGGCGCAGAACAGCGACGCCGCAAGCTTGCACAAGATTCGCCAGATCCAGGCGTACCTCAACGACAAAGAGATGACGACCAAGCTCGTGAAGAGCCTCGCCCCGCGCTACATGGAGCGCAACGGCGGATACGTTCGCATCCTCAAGTTGGGCGAGCGCAACGGCGACCGCGCCCCGATGGCGCGTATCGAACTCGTCTAACCGACGAGCACCGCTAGCCGCCAGGCGTCGGACGAAGCCGTTCGACAATGACGGTCAATCACCGACGAGCCAAACTCGTCGTCGCCTACGACGGCAGCACTTTTCACGGTTTTGCCCTCAATCGTGACGTGCCGACCGTGGCCGGCTCGTTGACCGAAGCGTTGGAAAAGATCACCCAGACCGAAGTACGGCTCGTCGCAGCCGGTCGCACCGACGCCGGTGTGCACGCGCGTGGTCAAGTGGTGAGTGTCGACCTACCATCGCGCATCAAGGTCGACTCACTCGCCAAGAAGCTGAACGCGCTGTGTGGACCGCACATTGCAGTGCGAGACGTGGCGTGGGTGCCCGAATCGTTTCACGCCCGATTCTCCGCCATCTGGCGGCACTACCGATACACCATCCTCAACTCGGCTGCACCCGATCCGTTCCTGGCCAGCACGGCCTGGCATGTGCATGCGCCCATCGACGTGAAGCCGATGCAACTGGCATCCGATGCGATCATGGGCGAGCGCGACTTCTCGGCATTCTGCCGAAAACCCGAAGCAGGCGACGTGGAGGAAGAAGGTGGATCGAAGCAGACGTCGATGAAGCGCTACGTGATGCAAGCAGCGTGGAAGCGCACCGATGACCTCGTCACGTTCGAGGTTCGCGCCAACGCGTTCTGCCATCAAATGGTGCGTTCACTCGTGGGTACCTTCGTGGATATCGGGCTCGGCAAGCGTCCGCCGAGCGACATGATGGCGCTCATTCGCAGTGGTCGTCGCAGCGATGCATCGCAGATCGCACCGCCACACGGACTGTGTTTGTGGGAAGTCGGCTACCCGACGACGGTCGAGTAAGTCGCGCGTGCGAGTCGTCTTCCTCTCCACCTCCGTCGGGGCAATCGGCTCGGGAATCGGCGGGGGTGTCGAGCTCACGTTGCGCACACTGGCCGACCAGCTCAAGCGCCGCGGGCACGACGTAACGGTGGTGGCACCCCGCGGCTCGACATTGCCTGGTCATCACGTTGTGCAGGTTGAAGGTGCGTTGCACGTGCCGAGCCAAACGCTCGATCGTTCGGCGCCACTCACAACACCTCGCGACTCTGTGCTCGTCAACATGTGGAATAGAGCGTGCGACCTCGTGCATGAGGAAGGGAGCGATGTCGTGCTCAACTTCGCATACGACACACTGCCGTTCAATGCCAGCGCACAGTGCGATGCGCCGGTGGCACACCTTGTCAGCATGGGGTCGCTCAGCGACGAGATGGACCATGCAGTGTTGGCGGCGCTCGCGGCCGATCGGCGAACAATCGCGATGCACAGTCGAGCACAGGCGGCAACCTTCGGGCCCGAGGTCGAACGATCAGTCACCGTCGTAGCGAGCGGCATAGATCTGTCGGCGTACACGTTCGTCGCCAACTCGAGTGACGACCTGGCATTCGTCGGGCGAATCTCACCGGAGAAGGGAATCGCCGACGTGTTCAGGGTGTCGGAACTGAGCGGTCGCCGCATCATGGCGTTCGGCGTGATGGAAGATCGCGGAGCGTGGAACGATGCCGTCGCTCGACATCCTTCGGCACGCGTCGATCATCAGGGTTTCCTCTCCACGAGCGACCTGCAGGCCCGACTCGGCACGTGCGCGGCATTGATCATGGTGCATCGCTGGGTGGAAGCATTCGGCAACGTGGCAATCGAGGCACTTGCCTGTGGGGTACCGGTCATCACGTACGACCGAGGCGGTCCCGCCGAAATCGTGCGTGACGGTGTGACTGGCTTCGTCGTGCGAGCAGACGACCCGTCGGCCGTGGCATCGGCCGTGCGGCGGTTGGACGAAATCGACCGCCAAAACTGCCGTGCCGACGCTGAGCAGCGTTACTCGGCCGAGGCGTTCGCCGCACGGGTGGAGGCGTGGCTCAGCACCCTCGCTGGTGCATAGCTATTGGCCCGCTGGCGCCGATTCTCGGTCTCGCGCCGGTGTGACCTGCCCGAAAGAGCCGTATCATTCAATGTTCGAGATTGCGTCGCCTGTGCGGCGTTCCCAGTTCTGAAAGGTCCATCCCATGCGTACGTATTCGGCGAAGCCCACCGAGGTGCAGCGTGCTTGGCACGTGATTGATGCCGAAGGTCTCGTCCTTGGTCGTATGTGCACCGAAATCGCCACGCTGCTGCGCGGTAAGCACAAGCCGTCGTTCACGCCGAGCATCGACACCGGTGATCACGTCATCGTCATCAACGCCTCCAAAGTGGTGTTGACGAGCGGCAAGGCCGAGGCGATGAAGGTTGCTCGACACAGCGGTTACCCGGGTGGTATTCGCGTCGAGAACTACGCGCAACTCCTCGCTCGCAGCCCCGAGGCAGCAATCCGCCGCACGGTGCACGGCATGCTCCCCAAGGGTCGCCTCGGACGCGCGATGATCAAGAAGCTCCAGGTCTACCCGGGTGCAGAGCACCCACACCTCGCACAGCAGCCGCAGCCCGTCGACATGAGCGACGCCAAGGCGCGCTGAGAAGAACGACTGAGAGGAACAACACATGGCAACCAAGCCGCTCACCCAGACCACCGGCCGCCGCAAGAGCGCCGTTTCCCGTGTTCGTTTGCGTGCGGGCTCGGGTCGCGTCACCGTCAACGGTCGCGCGTTCGAGGAGTACTTCCCGACGGCAATCCATCGCAACAACGCCACTGAAGCGTTGCGTATCACCAGCACGATGCAGACGTACGACATCGACGTCGACATTGCCGGGGGAGGCCCTGCCGGACAGTCCGGTGCGATGCGTCTTGCCGTGGCCCGATCGCTCGTTGCTCTCGACCCCACGCACCGCCCGGCCTTGAAGCGCGCTGGGTTGCTTGCTCGCGATGCTCGCCGTAAGGAAAGCAAGAAGTACGGATTGAAGAAGGCGCGCAAGGCGCCGCAGTACACCAAGCGCTAGTCGTACTCGTCTTGAGGCGGTGCTTTGCCGCCTGACCGCTGAGAGGCAGGATGGTCGCTGAGATGTTGCGCTTCGGCACCGATGGCGTTCGTGGTCGTGTCGGTATCGAGTTGACCGCGCGCGACGTCGAATCTCTCGGCGTTGCAGTTGCTGAGCAGTGGCCGCAGTCAAAAATCGTCGTTGGCTGCGACGGTCGCGAGAGTGGCGAGCCGTTAACTGCGGCGTTTGCCCGTGGTGCGGCCGCCAAGGGCAACGTGGTGACGAATGCGGGTGTGTTGCCCACACCAGCGTTGGCCCATTCTGCGGCTCGCCGAAACTGCGTTGCCGTCTCGATCACGGCATCACACAATCCGTGGCACGACAACGGTGTGAAGGTGTTCGCCCCCGGTGGGCGCAAATTGACCGACGACGAACAACGGCAGATCGAGCTGCGTTGGCACTCTCTCGGGCCGGTGACCGACGTCTCTCACGCAGATGTGCCGGTGATCGATGCAACGCATGCCTCTGACTACGTCAATGCATTGGGTCGCGGTCTTGGAGTAGCATCGCTCGAAGGCCGTTCGGTGATCGTTGATTGCGCCAACGGAGCGACGAGCAGCGTGGCTCACAAGGTCATGTCCGCGCTCGGCGTGCGGGCCGACATTCGCAATGCCGAGCCAAATGGTCGAAACATCAACGACGGCTGTGGTGCGGTACACCCCGAGGCGCTGGCCACCGCTTGTGCCGAGCGCAAGATGATCGGTGTCGCGTTCGACGGTGACGGCGACCGAGTGATTGCAGTCGACGAATCGGGTCGGGTCGTCGACGGTGACCGAATCATCGCATTGATGGCGCTCGACCTTCACGGTCGGGGTTTGCTCGCACGCCACACGGTGGTGGTCACGAGCATGACCAATCTTGGTTTCCATCACGCGATGCAACGCAGTGGCGTAGACGTCGTCGTCACCGATGTTGGCGATCGTGCCGTGCTCGCAGCGATGGAAGAAGGGAAGTTCGTGCTCGGTGGCGAGCAGAGTGGCCACATCATCAACTTGCTGCACACCACGACCGGTGACGGAGTGTTGGCGGCGGTGTTGCTGTTGGATCTCGTGCGACGATCAGGGCGATCACTCGCGGAGCTGGCCGATTCAGTCATGCAGAGAGTTCCGCAGCTGCTTCGCAATGTGAAGTTGTCGAACAAACCCGCATCCATCGAGACCCTCATCAGCGAAGATCTTCAACGTGAGCGTTCGTCACTCGGCACGGATGGTCGAATCGTGGTTCGCATGTCGGGTACCGAGCCGGTCGTGCGCATCATGGTGGAGGCAGCGACGATGGAGACTGCGACTGCCGTTGCGGAGCGACTCGAGCGCGCGATCATCGCCCGCACGTAGGCCCGAGACCGGTCTGCGCCGAAAGTCTGCAACGCATACATCGGTAGCCTTGACACCATGTGCGGCATCATCGCGGTGTTGTCGCGCCCCGAGACACGCCCGGTGCCCCAGGCCTCCGACCTGCTTTCGGTGGTCGATTCGGTACTGAAAGGTTGGCCGACGGGGGAGGGTTCGATTCCGAGCGACGACCTGCTGCGGTCGATGGCCGGCTCGATGACCGGTGTCGATGCGGCCCTGCGAGGTGATGCAGGCATCTGGCTGATGGCCGGTAACCGCGAGTTCATCTCTGCATTGTCGGTACGACTCGAGCAGCTCGACGGCCTTTTGAACTCGGCAGAACGTCAGCTCGAGCGCGCAGACACGTCGGTTGGTGCCGCCGCCCTCGAACAGCGGGTCAACTTGCTCACCGCCTTGCGAGATGCTTCATGGTCGTTGCGCAAAGACCGCATCCGTACTGCTCACGCCGTTGACGGGCTCGCCGGCGCTGGTGCCAGCCGCTCTGCGCTCGCGGCGTTTCTTTCGATTCAGCAGGCGCTCTCGGCGATCGATCGCATGGAAGTTCGCGGACGTGACTCGGCCGGTGTCCATGTGATGGTGTGGAACCACGGTTTGCGTCGTGACGACCCACGAGTCACCGCATTGCTTGGTGGAAGAAACGACGACAGCCTGTTCACCTCGCGCGCCGTACGCATCACTCGTGATGCGTGGTCGTTCGTTTATAAGGCGGCGGCCGAGATTGGCGAGCTTGGTGACAATACGCGTGCAATGCGATCCGCCATCGTGGCCGACGACTTGTTACGACTCGCAGTGAGCCAAGCTAACGCACGCGTGGCCGTGCTTGGTCATACGCGCTGGGCGAGCGTCGGCATCATCTCTGAACCCAATGCGCATCCGGTGAACAGCGAAGAACTCGAGGCGCCTGCCGATACCGCATATCTCGTGGCCGCACTGAATGGCGATGTCGACAACCATGCCGACCTGCGTGCCCGTCACGAACTGCGATTCGCTCAACCAATCACCACCGATGCCAAGGTGATTCCAGCGCTCGTATCCCGCCGGCTCGCAGCGGGTTCATCCCTCTCCGACGGGTTTCGCGAGACGGTTGCCGCATTCGAAGGGTCGGTGGCCATCGCCGCTGCCTCGGCTGATCACCCCGACACGTTGCTGCTGGCCCTGAAGGGAAGCGGTCAGGGTCTCTGTGTCGGACTTGCCGAGAACCGTTACATCATCGCCAGCGAGCCGTACGGGGTCGTCGAAGAAACCCAGCGTTACGTGCGCATGGACGGTGAGTCGCTCGCGCGCCCCGACAGTCCGTCAAGCCGCGGACAAGTGATGTTGCTCGACGGCGCTCACGCTGGAGAGGAAGCCGGCATCACGTTGATGGGCTACGACGGAACCGCTCTCTCGTTGGGGTCGCACAATATCCTCGTTGCCGAAGTAACGACGCGTGACATCGATCGTGGTGAGCACCGACATTTTCTCGCCAAGGAGATCAGCGAGGCACCCCGCAGTTTTGCCAAAACCTTGCGCGGTCGCATCAGCGAACGAGATCATCGCCTCGTCGTCGGATTCGACGAGTCGCAGTTGCCGAAGCAGATCATCGATGAATTGACAGATGGCACACTGCAACGCGTACGTGTCATCGGCCAGGGCACGGCGGCAATTGCCGGGCGCTCGCTGGCCAATCTGTTGCGCCAGCTCACCGAGGATCGTCTGCGAGTCGATGCACTGCCCGCCACCGAACTCTCGGGTTTTGGTCTCACCCTCGACATGCGAGACACCTTGATCGTGGCAATCAGCCAGAGCGGTACCACCACCGATACGAACAGAACCGTCGACTTGGCGCGATCACGCGGCGCGCGCGTGATCGCAATCGTCAACCGCCGTGGCAGTGAACTCACCGCCAAGGCTGACGGCGTGATTTACACCTCGGATGGTCGCGATGTAGAGATGAGCGTTGCCAGTACCAAGGCTTTCTATGCACAGGTAGCCGCTGGTGCGCTGCTGGCATGTGCAGTCGCACAAGTGCTCGGTACGGGAACCGCCGACGATCGAAGCAATTTGTTGCGAGCCCTGCGCACGCTTCCAGATGCGTTGGTGGAAGTGCTTGGATCTCGTCCAAGAATTGCCGATGCGGCCCGCACGTTCGCAACGTCACGTCGCTATTGGACCATCGTCGGCAACGGATCCAATGCCGTGGCCGCAGAAGAGGTTCGCATCAAGCTGAGCGAACTTTGTTACAAGTCGATCGCTTGCGACATCACCGAGGACAAAAAGCACATCGATCTTTCTTGCGAGCCGCTCATCTTCGTGTGTGCAGCCGGCCTCGGTGGCGGGACTGCTGCCGATGTCGCCAAAGAAATCGAGATCTTCCGCGCGCACAAGGCCCTACCGATCGTGGTTGCCACGGCCGGTGAGCAGCGATTCGGTGCGGCTGCGGCGGTGATCGAAGTGCCAGAGGTTGACCCGCGCGTCGCGTTCGTACTCTCGGTGATGGTCGGACACCTCTTTGGCTACGAGGCTGCGATGGCAATCGATGCCCTCGCGCGACCACTTCGACAGACTCGCGAAGTAGTCGAACATGCCGTGGAACGTGGTGGTCAGGGAGCAACACTGCTCGAGAAGGTGCATGCTGAAATCGGAGTACCCGCCAACCGATTCTTTGATGCGCTCGCCACCGGTGCATACGACGGCAATCTCGAAGTGTCGAGCGCCGTGCGAGTCGTCGGCATCTTGCGCACCGTCATGTCGGCGAATCCATTGCAGACCTATCAACGAGAGTCAGGCAAGATCGCGACCCCGGAGGCACTACTTGATGACATCACGGCGGCACTCACGCGTGCGATCGATGAATTGACTCGACCCGTCGACGCGATCAAACACCAGGCCAAGACCATCACCGTTGGAATCTCGCGTAGCGAAGAGGGCTTGCTCGACCGCGTGCTGGTGAAAGCGGTGCTCAATGCGGGTGCGGCCCGCGAGCGACTCTCGTACGCCGTGCTCAAGGTGCTCGCCGATCTCGATCCCGCGATCAGTCAGGTGGTCGGTTTCACCCGTTACCGGATCGAGGGTGATCCTGCAGAAGCCGACTCGACCATCGCCATCGTCGACCGTGGTGGCATCGCCCGTGACCTGCAGTCACGTGTCGAAACCAGCAATTCTTTGCGCGGAACGAAGCGTCGAGTGGCCATGTCACAAGAGGTGCTCGTGGCGCGGGGTCGCCGCGACAGTCGCACCGTCATCTTCGTGCCCGAGGTGAAAGGCAGCGAGACCACCGGTATCACCCTGTTGCATGTGCTGTTCCACGATCGCTTGCCGGCGGGCGTGATGAAACAGGTGTTGGCTGGTTACGACAATCGCTACGACCGTTTGGTTGATGCCGTCACCGAAACCGAGACTTCGTTCCGTGAAGACCGTCTTGCCGAGGTCTCCGTGGCTGACGCATTGATTCTTCCGATCACCTCAACCGCCGACATGTGGCGCACTGGTGAGTAACGGAGAGCGACGTCGAATGACGATGAGCGAATTGCGCGCCGCACAGCGAGGCCTCGAGGCATCGGGCTCATGATCGGTCTTGGAATCGACGCCGTCGACATCACGCGATTCGGGGTCGCGCTCGAGCGCACGCCACGACTGGCTACACGACTTTTCACAGAGCAAGAACGCGAGCAAGCAGCGCGACGAGCCGATGCATCAGCGATGCTTGCCGCTCGCTTTGCAGTGCGTGAGGCGACGATGAAGGTGCTCGGTGTCGGTCTCGGGGCGTTTGATTTCACCGATGTCTCGGTCGAGACGGCACCAGACGGCCGTCCGTCACTGCGCATCTCGGGTCGAGCCGCTGAACTTGCCCGTACTCGAGGCGTGAATCGCTGGCACGTGTCGCTCACTCATACCGACCATCTCGCCGTCGCGGTGGTCGCCGCCGACTAGGCGAGCGCACGTCGATGCCATCAGAAACGAGCACATCGTCCGGCCGCCACACGCGCGCCGAGATAGACCTTGATGCTTTGTGCGAGAACGTACGCCTGCTCGCCGATTCCGCAGGCGATGCGGAGTTGTGGGCGGTTGTCAAGGCCAACGCTTACGGTCATGGAGCCGTGCCCTGTGCGAAGGCAGCCCTTACCGCAGGAGCTAGTGGCCTGTGTGTTGCTCTCACGCAAGAAGCCGTCGAATTGCGCGAATCGGGGATCGAAGCCCCGATCATGGTGCTGAGCGAGCAACCCATCAGCGACATTGCGTTGCTCGTCAAACACGGCGTGATCTGTGTTGCGTACAACGAGCACTACATCACGGCGCTCGATGCCGAGTCAGGTCGTCAAGGTACCCGCGCGCTCGTACATCTCAAGGTTGATACCGGGATGCATCGCGTTGGGGTCGGACCGAGCGACGCTCAGTCGCGTGCGCGCACGATTGCAGGGCTGTCGCACCTCACACTCGACGGCCTGATGACGCACTTGGCGACCGCCGACGACCCTGGGCACCCGGCGACCAAACGACAGATCGACGAATTCCGCAAGGTGCTCCACGCAGTGAAGAGCATCGCTCCGCACATGCGACACGTTCATGTTGCAAACTCGGCTGCAACTCTGCGTCAGCTGCTACCCGAGGCCACGATGGTTCGAGTTGGTATCGCGATGTACGGCTTGCAGGCTGGTGACGGGGTCGCCGATCTATCGTCGTCGCTGCGCGCGGTGATGTCACTCGTTACACGAGCCAGTCACGTGCAGCGAGTGCGTGCCGGTGAGGGTGTCAGTTACGGCTTGCGAACGGTGCTCGAGCGCGACACGAACATCGTTACGTTGCCACTCGGCTACGCCGACGGTGTCGCCCGACGGTCGTGGGCGACCCCAGCCCGGGTACTGCTCGGCGGAAGGCCGCGGCGCATCGTTGGCGCCGTGACGATGGACCAGATGATGGTGGACTGTGGCGACGATGAGATTCGTATCGGTGACGAAGCCGTGATCTTCGGACGGCAAGGCAACGCGGTCGTGCGGGTGGAGGATTGGGCCGCTGCCCTCGACACGATTACCTACGAAGTGGTTTGTGCCGTGTCGGATCGCGTGCCACGCGTGTACCACGGCGCCTAATCATGCAGACGGTCATCTTTGAATCGCGATCGGTTGACGACACTGCGCGACTTGCGCGGGTGTTGGCTCACGAGATGCGTCAACGCGATGTCGTCGTGTTGACTGGCGACCTTGGCGCTGGAAAGACCACGTTCACCAAGGCGTTCTGTGCGGCACTCGGTGTAACGGAGCAGGTCACCTCGCCAACCTTCACGATCGTGCACGAGTACCGCGGTAGCAAGCTCACCGTGTGTCACGCCGATCTCTACCGACTGGAACGCACCGGTGAACTCGTCGATCTCGGGCTCGAGGATGCACGGCGTGCCGGAGCGGTA
>JBJTOX010000072.1:0-5045 GCA_046074785.1 Actinomycetota bacterium | reverse complement strand
GAAAATCAGCATGATGATGAGTTACGCCGGTGGTTTCGTCGAGGGTGCGCGTCGTGTCGCGGAACTGGAGAAGGCCGGGCTCGACGTGGTGTGGATTCCCGAGGCGTACAGCTTCGATGCGATTTCGCAGGTCGGGTATCTGTCGGCCATCACCTCTCGAGTGGAAATCGGCACCGGCATCATCAACGTGTACTCGCGCACGGCATCGCTCACGGCAATGACCGCCGCAGGTTGTGATTACGTGTCGGGCGGACGATTCATTCTCGGCCTCGGTGCATCCGGCCCGCAGGTAGTGGAGGGCTTTCACGGCATTCCGTACCAAAAGCCGATGCAGCGCATCAAGGAATACATCGAGGTGTGCCGCGAAGTGTGGAAGCGCGAAAAGGCGCTGTCGTACCAAGGCCAGACCGTGCAGGTGCCGTTGCCGGCGGGTGAGGGGACGGGGCTCGGCAAGCCACTCAAGTTGATCAATCATCCGGTGCGCGCCGATATCCCCGTGTGGTGGGCGTCGCTGAAGGGTCTCAGTGTCGAGGCAACGGCCGAACTCGCCGATGGTTGGTTGCCGGTGTTCTTCGTGCCCGACAAGTTCGAGAAGGTGTGGGGCAAGGCGTTGCAGAAGGGTGCAGCGAAGCGTTCGGCCTCGATGAAACCACTCGAGATCTCGGCCGGCGGACTCCTCGCCATCGATGATTCGCTCGTGGGAGAAGCAAAGGACAGAGTGCTCGATCTTGCGCGACCGAACGTTGCGTTGTACGTCGGCGGCATGGGTGCACGCGGTAAGAACTTCTACAACGACATCTGTCGTGAGTACGGATACGAAAAAGAAGCCACCGAGATCCAGGATCTCTACCTCTCGGGTAAGAAGGACGAAGCAGCGCGGGCGGTGCCACGCGAAATGCTCGAGCTCTCCAACTTGGTGGGTCCGGCCGGTTACGTGAAGGAACGCGTCGCTGCGTTCCGTGCAGCCGGCGTGACGATGCTGTCGGTCAATCCGGTGGGCAACGATCAGACCGGTTCGCTGGCGAAGCTTCGTGCGTTGATCGACTCCTGATCGTCGTCTAGGCGGCGGTTCGCAGTTTCGATGTAAGCCCGAGATACACGAGCGAGCTGGCCGCGGCGATGGCGCCGAATACCGCAACGGTGCCGCGCGCGCCAATCTGTTCGGACACGATGCCCGCTGCGACGCTGCTCACCGCGAGGGTGAGCGTGATGAGTGCGAAGTCACCGGCCAAGAGGCGCCCACGCATGTCGTCCGGCGCCCGCACCTGCAGACCATAGGTGGAAAGCGTCCACTGCGCGCCACCACCGAGATGCGCGAACATGACGCATGCGCTGGCGACGATGAGCAGTGGTGCGGCCGATGCCGCGAGGTACCCGACCGAGAAGATCATTCCCGACACGCCGCACACGAGCAGCACGCGTCGCAGATCTCCTTTGGCGAATCGTGCACCGATGATCGGACCGATACCCGAGCCAACGCCTCGCGCACCGAGCAAGAGACCGCGTCCAGCGTCGCCGGAAGAGAACGCGTCGGCGGCGTAGACCGCAAGTTGGCTCACCACGCCTGCGCCGATTGCAAAGGTCATCTTCGACGCGAGCAGCGCCATGATCATCGAGTCGCGACGTGCAAGTTGAATCGCCTCGCGCATATCGGCGATCGGGCGCACCGGCGCGCGATGCGAGCCACGGTCTTCTTGCATTGGTCGCTTCACCATCGCGATGAGGCCCGCTGCAACGATGAAGGTGGCAATGTCGGCGATGAATGCCGCCTGGCGACCGAAGACCTCGGCAAAGATGCCGCCTGCACCTGCACCGACGGCAAGCATCACGCCCCAACTCGAACCAAAGAGTGCATTCGCGCTGCGTAGTTCTTCGGGTGAGCGCGCAAGATTTGGCACGGCCGCTTCGACGGCCGGTCGCACGAATGCCGCGAATGCAGCGATGAGACCCTGTGACACGAACGCGAGCCAGATGTGCGAATCGCCGATGAAGAGCAGCCCGCAAGCCGCCAATGCTTGGGCGAGTGAGACGATGATCAGCACCGTGCGCCTGTCGTAGCGATCGGCGACCGGTCCACCGATTGGCGATGCGAGGAACGAAGGCAACGAAAACGCAACGAGCAAGAGAGAGACGAGCAACGCCGAGTCGGTCACGTCTTGCACCAGGCCCGCGAGTGCAACGAACGTGAACCAGTCACCCATGAACGAAAGGTTCTGGGCAATGAACAACAGGCGCAGGTCGCGGTTGTCGCGCAGCACATTGGGCATCGGGAGACTTCTTTCCTTGGGTTTCGGTGGCGGATGTTCGAGGTGTGCTCGGTCGGGTCAGCGCGCGGAGAGCTTGCCGATGCGCGAGAGCACCGCCGCTGCTTCGTCGACGATCTGTCGCACGAGTGCGCCGGCATGAACGAGTTCGTTGATCGCACCCACACCCTGACCAGCGGGATAGAACTCACGCGACGCGTCGACGTCGGTGCCCGTCGGATATCCAAGATGGTTCACGCCTGCCTGCATCGAAGCGATGGCCTGCTGTGGGAACGGCTTCAAGTCGGCGGGGTTCTTCTCGTAGTGGCGTGTCCAGTCGTTGGCCACGACGCGACACGTCTTGCCGGTGTAGGCACGCGAGATGGTGGTGCCGTCCTCGGTGGTGGCCAGCAGCGTGTCTTTGTATCCGTTGACCGCCCGAGCTTCGGGCGTCGCGATGAAGCGCGTGCCGATCCATACACCATCGGCGCCGAGCGCGAGCGCGGCGGCGAGACCGCGGCCGTCGAACAGTCCACCTGCGGCGACGACGGGAACTTTCTCGCCGACTGCATCGACGACTTGCGGAACGAGCGCCATCGTGGCGACGGTGCCCGTGTGCCCGCCGGCCTCGGTGCCTTGCGCCACGACGAAATCACAGCCACTCGCCACTGCCGCG
The DNA here is from genome assembly GCA_046074785.1 of Actinomycetota bacterium. GTDB lineage: Bacteria > Actinomycetota > Acidimicrobiia > Acidimicrobiales > Ilumatobacteraceae > F1-60-MAGs027. The sequence goes on along the minus strand of JBJTOX010000072.1, from coordinate 2,126 downwards.
ACGGCGTGCTTCACCTTTCCGCACATGGAGCCGACGAGCACGTTGTGCTTGTGCAACAGGTCGATCACTTCGCGCGGCACGCCGAGACCCGCGACGAAGATTGAGGCACCGCCGTCGATCACGGCCTTGATTCCGCTATCGACTTGATTCGGAAGCGCGGTGAGCAAGTCGACGCCGAACGGTTTCTTGGTGCGCTCGCGTACCTTGCGCATCTCGTCGGGAAGTTCGTTGTCACGCATCGTGGATGCACCGAGGGTGCCAATGCCACCTGCCTCGCTGACGGCGGCGACAAGTTCGTGGTACGACACGCCGCCCATGCCGGCGAGCATGACCGGAAACTCGATGCCGAACATCTCCGTCAGCCGCGTACGCATGAAAGCGAGAGTAGTTGCTAGGGCTTACCCAACCATCGGTCGGCTCAGGTACGCGCCACGCGACGAGAGAAAACCACGATGCCAACGTCGGGGAGTCAACGCGACCGCGCGCGGCTCGTCCTCGAACATCCAACGAACGAACTTGTCCTTGCGCCAGTCGCCATTGTCGATCACTCGCAGCGCTCCGCTGGCCAACTTCTCGTTCGTGAGCACACGTCCGAGCGCGCTCGACATGCGATGATCGGCAAAGAACTCTCGGCGCATCGCTCGTCGGTAGGCGTTGCCAGGGTGCTTCTTCCCGGCCGCCTCGCCAGCGAGCATGCCCGACAGCAATGCTTGACCGATTCCCTCGCCGGTAAGCACGTCGGTGGCGCAAGCAGCATCGCCGACGAACAGCACGTTGCCCACGCTCAACGTGGCTGACGTGACCCGCGCCGGAATCGGCCAGGCACTCACCTTGTCATCGATCACCGCACCATCGCCGAGGGCCGCACGTACATGGTCGCGCGCGAGCACGTCGTGCCACAGTTGCTTCATGTCGCCGACTTTTTGCGAAGCGCCCCGCAAGATGACAAACCCGAGGTTCGCGCGACCATCTGCCAACGGAAACGACCACGCATAACCGGGCAACAGCTCTGGCTCGAACCAGACGAAGAGTCGTTCGCTCGCTGGCCCGGTGACGTTGGTGGCATATTGGCGCAACGCATGCCACTCGCCGAGATACGGAGCGCGGTCGGGTTGCAGCGCCTTGCGAATCGGAGACCACATTCCGTCGGCAGCGACGATGACGTTCGCCGTGAATTGTCCCTCGGACGTCGTGACGCGATGACCACCGTCGATTCGTTCGATCGCGGAGAACGTGACGCCCTCGCGAATCTCGACACCGTCGGCACGCGCATGTGTGACGAGTGCTGCATCGAGGTCGAATCGAGTGGCGATGGCGGCGAACTGACCGTCATCTGGAAGTTGCAGGTTGACTTCCCGGCCGGAAGGGGAGCGCAAGGTCACGTGACGACACGTCTTCCAACTGGCCACTGTCTCGGGACGAAGACCGAGTTTTTCGAGTAGTCGTAGGGCGCCGGTCGTCAAACCGTCGCCGCAACACTTGTCGCGCGGAAACGTGGCCTTGTCGATGACACGCACCGTGAGGCCGGCGCGATGTGCCGTGAGCGCCGCAGCGATTCCGGCGGGTCCGGCGCCCACCACGAGCACCTCACTGTGACTGTTCACGCGCGCAAAGGCTAGATTGCGTCAGCGTCAAACGTCCGACGAAAGCGTCGGGAAGGAGTCACGGTCATGGCCAAATTGTGTGAAGGTCGAGTGGTGGTAGTTACGGGTGCCGGTCGCGGCATCGGTCGCGAACATGCGTTGAGCCTGGCTCGCCACGGTGCACACGTCGTGGTGAACGACCTCGGTGCGGGTGTCGACGGCAGCGGTGGCGATACATCGCCAGCCAATCAAGTGGTGAAGGAGATCGAGGCGCTCGGTGGCAAGGCCATCGCCAATGGTGACGACATCTCGTCATTCGAAGGCGCCGAGCGGCTCATCAAAGCCGCCGTCGACACGTTCGGCGACCTCCACGGCGTGGTGAACAACGCCGGCATTCTGCGCGACCGCATGATGGCCAACATGAGCGAGGCCGAGTGGGACGCCGTCATCAAGGTGCACTTGAAGGGAACGTTTGCCCCCGCGCACTTCGCCGCCGCATATTGGCGCGACCAATCAAAGGCCGGCAAACCAGTTGACGGACGC
>JBJTOX010000071.1:0-59515 GCA_046074785.1 Actinomycetota bacterium | reverse complement strand
GAGGTTGTCGCCCATCTCGCTGACGGCGTCACCGAGCGTGACAGTGTTGCCGTAGCCGAGACGACCATTCGACCCAAGACCGAAACATTTGAGTGCTGCAGTGTCGAGCACGACACAGGTGTGGGCGACACTGGCAATCATCGCACGCACCGTGCGACCTGAACCCAGCGCAATCGGCGAAAGTGCGTCGCCGAGTTCGCCGGGTTCATTACCGACTGCGGAAGTATTGCCTGTGCCTAGTCGGCCACTGATTCCGCTTCCCCAACATTTCGCAGTCCCGTTATCGAGCACTACACAGGTATGCGCTGCACCAGCAGAAATTGCAACCGCAGTACGTCCCGTACCAAGTGGCACCGCCACCAAAGCATCCCCCATCTCCCCGCTCTCGTTGGCAATGTCGTTTTCGTTTCCCGTACCGAGGCGACCCGTCGCGCCTGTTCCCCAACACACCACATCATTCGTGTCTCGTATCGCACACGTGTGCGCTGCACCGGCTGCGATTGCCTTCGCAGTGCGACCGCTGCCAAGGTCAATGGTTGCCAGTGCCGTTCCCATCGAACTCGGGTCGTCGCCACGCGATACTTCGTCGCCGTAACCGAGTCGACCATTGGCGCCAAAACCCCAGCACTTCACGGCGCCGTTTGAGGTCAACACACACGTGTGCGCATCGCCCGCGGTGATTGCCGTGACGCGAACACCGGTTGCAAGCCCAAGATTCACAGCCGGCAAGGCGTCACCCATCTCACCCGGTGCATCGCCACGTGAATCGATATCACCAACACCAAGTTGCCCGTCGCCGTTCGCTCCCCAACACTTCACCGTGTGATCATCGAGCAGAGCGCATGTGTGGGCTGCTCCAGCAGCAATCGCTCGCGCGGTGCGACCCGTGCCGAGATCTACGGCGCGAAGAGCATCCCCCATCGACCCGGCACTGCGGCCGATGTCGGCTGTCGAACCACTGCCAAGTCGGCCGTTGTCGCCTTCGCCAAAACACTTGACGCTGGCATCGTCGAGTAGCACGCACGTGTGCAGCGCCCCGGCGGTCACGGCACGCACGGTTCGACCAGCTCCGAGGCTGACAGGCAAGAGTGCATCGCCCATCTCTCCCGCGGCATCACCGAGCGAAGCAGCCGCGCCAGTCGGCACAAGACCTGAACCGATCTGACCAGAACCGTTGGAACCGAAACACTTCAGCGAGCCGTCGTCGAGCACGACGCAGGTGTGTGCCTCACCCGCCGTCAGGTAACGAGCCAATGCAGCGATCTGGGTCGGTGACCCATCCGCCTGGGTCACCGACGTGCCAGCCGTATCTGCCGCCACTCGCTGGGCGACGAGCACTCCGGAGAGCGCGATGATCGTCGTGGGGAGGATGAGTGAGCGATGACGTGCTGACACGCCCGCCGAAGATAGAGACATCAACGGGTCGTATCAACAACGAACGACTCCTGTCACATCGCACTTCAACGATTTGAAAACAGCAGTGAAGTGATGCCGAGCGTCCCGTAATACTCCGGCGTCGCGCGTTCGTGCAGTGCGTCAAGCACGAGTGAACGTGAAAGGTTGTGTTACGACGTGTGACAAAACAATTGCGCAAGGCTCATCGTTGTTGCACCGCTCCGCTTGTGAATCAGCAACTATTTGCACGTACAGTGCAAGACATGCAAACGGTACGAACCCCCGATGAACGCTTCGCGAACCTCCCTGAGTGGCCGTACGAACCCACGTACACCGAAGTTCACCAAGGCCACGTGCCATTGCGCATCGCGCACGTTGACACCGGTCCGCACGATGCAAGCAATGTGTTGTTGTGCATGCATGGTGAGCCGAGCTGGTCGTACCTCTATCGAAAGATGATTCCGCACTTCGTGAAGGCAGGACATCGAGTGATCGCGCCCGACTTGGTGGGCTTTGGTCGTAGCGACAAGCCAACGTCAGTGAGCGATTACACCTACGAACGACACGTCACGTGGATGAGTGACTGGCTCGTCGCCAACGACCTGCGCCATCTCACGCTCGTCTGTCAAGACTGGGGCGGACTCATCGGCCTACGACTACTTGCGGCATATCCCGACCGCTTCGACAGGCTCGTCGTTGCCAACACGTTCCTGCCCGTTGGTGACCGACCGCCGAGTGATGCGTTCATGGCGTGGCGTAAGTACAGCCAAGAGGTGCCGGTATTCAACGTGGGTCGCATCGTCGAGGGCGGATGTGCGCGTCGGCCGTTGTCGGCGGAAGTGGTGGCTGCATACGATGCGCCGTTTCCCGACGACACCTACAAGGCCGGCGCCCGGGCCTTTCCGGCGCTGGTTCCGATCAGTCTTGATGATCCTTCTTCGCAGGCAAACCAAGCGGCATGGAAGGTTCTCGAGCATTTCGACAAACCGGTGCTCACCGCATTCAGTGACTCCGATGCCATTACCCGTGGCGGCGATCGAGCATTTCAAGAACGAGTCCCGGGTACGAAAGGCCAACCGCATACCACCATCGTGAATGCCGGTCACTTCCTTCAAGAAGATGCCGGTGAAGATCTCGCCAGCGTCGTGAACGAGTTCATCACACACAATCCGTAGTTGCCATGAACGTCGACGCTTCGACGAAGTCCGACCGAATCAACGAAGCCCAATCGGCACGCGCTCGGCGCACCAAGACCGCCATCGCCGATGCGATGATTGCGCTGGTGCTCGAAGGGTCGGGCTTTCCGCGAGTCCATGAGATAGCAAAGCGCGCCAACGTCGGCGTTCGCACGGTGTTTCATCACTTCGGTGATACCGAGAAGTTGTATGGCGAGATCATCCGTCGACTCGAGCCGAAAATCGCCGGTCTCATCGTCGCGATCGACCCACATGATGAACTCGACCAGCGTGTGCGAGCTCTCGTCACCCAGCGTCATCAGCTGTTCTGCCGCTTGTCGCCACTACGTCGCGCAGCCAGGGGAAGAGCCGATTTGGCCCGGTCACACACCGTTCGTACGGCTAAGCAGCGTTTGCACTACGTGCTCGACCGACAGGTGCACGAGACGTTTGCCAACGAACTTCGAACGCTTCCCGATCGACATGGTGCCGTGCTACGAATTGCCGCGGCGCTCTCGTTTGAACTGTGGGAGCACCTGACCAGAGAGCGAGGTCTTTCGGGTGCTCAGGTGCAACGCCACCTCAGCGTGCTGGTGATGCGAGAACTCGCGAACTGATCAATGCCCGCGTTGACGCCGCCACGCTGTCAGCGTGTTCTCCACGAGACAAGCAACCGTCATCGGCCCCGTGCCACCAGGCATTGGAGTGATTGCCGCTGCAACCGACTGCACTTCGTCAAAGTCAACGTCACCGACGATGCCCTTCCCGCTGCGTGAGATTCCGACGTCAATCACCCAGGCACCAGGTTTCACATGTTCGCGCCGGATGCTGTGCGCCTGACCAGTGGCCGACACGAGGATGTCGGCCTCCCTGCATACCTTCGCGAGATCTTCCGTGCGACTGTGGGCAATCGTCACCGTCGCGTCCACTCCCTTTCGTGCAAGCAACACGGCCATCGGCAAACCAACCAGCGTCGAGCGGCCTACAACTACGGCGCGCTTTCCGACGGTCGGTGCCCCGTAGTGCTGCAGCAAACGCAGTACACCGAGCGGTGTACACGGCACCAACGAATCGACTCCACGCAACAACCTGCCCATTGATGCAGTCGTAAGGCCGTCGACGTCTTTCTCGAACGGAATCAACGACAACAACTTCTCGCCATCCAAGTGAGCAGGCACTGGTTGCTGCACGATGATTCCACTTACTGAATCATCGGCAGCAAGACGACCGATGAGATCCTCGGCTTCGGCCTGGGTCGTCGTGCTCGGCAACGTCTCATTGCGACTGGACATGCCGGCCAACTGGGCTTGCTTGTGCTTGTTGCGTACGTACACCTTCGAGGGCTCATCGTCGCCAATCAGCACGGTTGCAAGGCACGGCACATCGGATGAACCTGCGATCGTTCGACGAACATCGGCAATGATGCGGTCACGCATCGATATCCCGTCAAGCAACAGCGCCCCGCCAGTGGTGCGCGTGCCATCAGTCATCGCTTTCACGCTATTGCGGACACGGGAATAGGCTAAGAAGGCCGCGCTTTGCGCGAAGGAGCATCATGTCACCGACTTCCTCTGGTTCAGCCCGCAAGATCGCACCCGCCACGGGAAAGCTCGGTGTACTCACCGTCGGACTTGGCGCAGTGTCGAGCACCCTCATCGCCGGTGTCGAACTGGCCAAGCGCGGTATGGCCGCTCCGATTGGATCGCTCGCCCAGATGGGCACCATCCGGCTCGGAAAGCGCACCGAGAACCGCTCGCCGTTCATCAAAGATTTCGTACCGCTCGCCAAGTTGGAAGACATCGAGTGGGGTGCATGGGATCCGTTCCCGGATGACGCCTACGTTGCGGCGCAGCGTGCCGGGGTGCTCGAAGGCCCGAAGCACATCGAGGCAATCTCCGACACACTGCGTTCCATCCGGCCGATGAAGGCGGCGTTCGACCGTGAGTACGTGAAGAACATCAATGCCGACAACACCATCGGCACCATCAGCAAGCGCGCGATGCTCAACGCGATTCGCGAGGACATCCATCGCTTCCGCGACGAGAAGAAAGTCGATCGCATGGTGATGATCTGGTGCGCTTCGACCGAGAAGTTCATTGAGCCAGGTCCCGCTCACCAGAACCTCGAGGCCTTTGAGAAGGCCATCGACGCCAACGATCCAACCATCGCCCCGTCGATGCTCTACGCATATGCGGCGATCCTCGAAGGGATCCCATTTGCAAACGGCGCGCCGAATCTCGCGGTCGATACTCCCGTGCTCCGCGACCTCGCCACGAAGAAAGGCGTTGCCATCAGCGGCAAGGACTTCAAGACCGGTCAGACCATGGTGAAGACCGTGATTGCGCCAATGTTGAAGGCGCGCATGCTCGGACTCTCCGGCTGGTACTCCACGAACATCCTCGGCAACCGTGACGGCGAAGTGCTCGACGATCCGGAGAACTTCAAGACGAAAGAAGAATCAAAGCTCGGCGTGCTCGAGCACATCCTGCAGCCCGAGAAGTATCCGGAGCTCTACGGAAACGTCTTCCACAAAGTTCGCATCAATTACTACCCGCCTCGTGGTGACAACAAAGAAGGATGGGACAACATCGACATCTTCGGATGGCTCGGCTACCCGATGCAGATCAAGGTTGACTTCCTGTGCCGCGACTCGATTCTTGCCGCACCACTCGCGCTCGACCTCGTGTTGTTCTCCGATCTGGCGCAGCGTGCCGGCCTTGGCGGAATCCAAGAGTGGCTCTCCTTCTATTACAAGAGCCCACAAGTCGCCGAAGGGCTCTACCCCGAGCACGACCTCTTCATCCAGCTGACGAAGTTGAAGAACACCTTGCGCTGGATGATGGGTGAAGAACAAATCACCCACCTCGGCCGCGAGTACTACGACGAAGTCTGATCGATGACGCAAATGCGTCGGTTTCGGATTACTTCATGACCCCGATGCGTCGGGTCGCAACATTGAGATACATCCTCGATGTCGTCTGCATCCTGTTGTTCGTCATCATCGGGCGACGCAATCACGGCGAGTCGGGTGACGCCGAAGGAACCCTCCGCACCGCCCTACCGTTCTTGATTGCGCTGACCGGAGCATGGATCGGAGCCAAGGCGTGGCGCGCTCCTCGCTCCCTTGCAACTGGTGTCGTGTTGTGGATCGTCACCGTGGTGGTAGGGCTGGGAATGCGACGAGTCGCTTTCGGTGACGGAATCGCGGCGGCGTTCATCATCGTGACCACGCTCGTCATCGGATTGCTCCTCGTCGGCACACGCCTGCCGAAACGCATCAAGCGTTAAGGACAACCACTACTCGATGATGTTGGTGATGGCGCCGGTGTCGGCACCCTGAACGAGCTTTGCGTACTTAGCGAGCACGCCGCTCGTGTAGCGCGGTGGATTCGGTTTCCATCCACGACGTCGCTCAGCCATCGTCGCATCGTCGACGAGCACGTCGAGTCGCTTGGTTGGCACATCAATGCGAATGCGATCACCATCACGCACGAAAGCGATCGGTCCGCCATCGGTTGCCTCTGGTGCAACGTGGCCGATGCAGAAACCCCACGTTCCGCCACTGAAGCGTCCGTCGGTGATGAGAGCGCAGTCTGCTCCCCGACCGGCACCCTTTAGGGCTCCCGTGATGGCGAGCATCTCGCGCATGCCCGGGCCGCCTTTCGGACCTTCGTATCGAATCACCAGTACGGTTCCTGGCTTGATGTCGCCTGCCATGATTGCGGCCATTGCGCCGTCTTCGCCGTCGAACACACGGGCCACACCATCGAATGATTTCTGGTCCTTCGACAACCCCGCCACTTTCACCACTGCACCATTCGGTGCCAGTGACCCGCTCAAGATGTTGATTCCGCCCTCGGCGTGAATCGGGTTGCCCACCGTGCGAATGACGTCATTGTCCGGGGTGGATGGGTTGAGTTCGGCAAGATTCTCCGCCATTGTCTTGCCAGTGCACGTGAGCACATCACCGTGGAACAGTCCGGCGTCCAGCAGGTGCTTCATCACCACCGGCACGCCACCGATGCGGTCGATGTCGGTCATGTGATATCGCCCACCTGGTTTCGTGTCGGCAATGTGCGGCACTTTCGCGGCAATTCGATTGAAATCGTCGAGCGACAACTTGACGCCGGCCTCGTTGGCAAGCGCCAAGAGATGCAACACCGCGTTGGTGCTGCCGCCGAGCGCATTGAGGATCGCAATGGCGTTCTCGAATGCCTTCTTCGTCATGATGTCGCGCGGATAGATACCGAGCCGCAACAAGGCGACTACTGCTTCACCCGCACGACGCGCATCAGAATCGCGCCGCGAATCAATGGCTGGTGGTGATGCAGTCCCGGGCAAACTCATACCGAGTGCTTCGGCGATGCTCGACATCGTGTTGGCCGTGAACATGCCACCGCATGCACCCTCACCGGGGCATGCCGCCCGCTCGATCTCGGTCATCTCGTCGAGGGTCATCGTGCCAGCAGCACATGCACCGACAGCCTCGAACACCGTGGTGATGTCGATGTTCTTTCCCTTGTGCACGCCGGGAAGTATCGAACCGTTGTAGACGAAGACGCTCGGCAGATTGAGTCGGGCGGCGGCCATCAACATTGCGGGGATGCTCTTGTCGCAACCGGCGAGCCCGATGAACCCGTCGAACCGCTCGGCGTGCACCACGGTTTCGACGCTGTCGGTGATGACTTCGCGGCTGACCAACGATGCGCGCATTCCTTCGTGACCCATGCTGATGCCGTCACTCACGGTGATGGTTCCGAATTCGAGCGCGACGCCCCCGGCGGCGCGGACTCCCAACTTCGATTGTTCGGCAAGTCGACGCAACGACATGTTGCATGGCGTGACTTCGTTCCATGCCGAAGCGATGCCAATCTGCGGTTTCTCCCAGTCGTCATCGCCAAGACCGACGGCCCGCAACATTGCACGCGATGCAGCCTTTTGCAGTCCATCAGTGACGTCGCGACTACGCGGCTTGATATCGACGCGCGTTTCCTTCGGCGCAGTCATGTGGTCAGGCTACTTGTGTTGCATTTCGTCGGCTTGTCGGCGCGCACCAACTCGCAGCCTTCGTCGAGGCGCGCAGTTCAGGATTGTGCTTTTGCCTGAAGCAACGCAGTAACCGCTTTTCCGTCAGCTTTGCCTTTTGACGACTTCATCACGGCTCCGACGAGTGCGCCGATGGCCTTTTGTTCCCCAGCCTTGAACTTTGCCCACGCATCCGGGTCTGCCGCGATCGCCGCATCAACCAGCGACTCGAGTGCACCAGAGTCCATTGCCTCGAAGCCCTTTGCTTTGGCCATCGCGATGACGTCGCCACCACCATTGGCCACGAGTTCGGCAAGCAACGTCTTTGCCTGGGTTGATGTGATCTTCGCGTTCTTCTCCAGCAATGTGAGGGCGGCCAAGTCACCGACCGGAACCCGGGGTGAAGCAGTTTCTTCGGCAAACGCCTGTTGCACGTAGACGAGGGCTCGTGCCACATCGCCACCAACCTTTGCGACTTCGGCGACATAGGAATCTTGTCCACGCTCGACCACCACGGCGACGGCCTCGCTCTCTTTTGCCTGGCCCGTCAGCTTGGCCAGGGTTTCGCGTCGTGCTGCAGGAAGCGGAGGTAGAGCGGCACGCACACGTTCGATCCATGCCGAGTCGGGAACGAGCGGTACCAAGTCGGGTTCCAGGAAGTACCGGTAGTCGTCGGCGTCTTCCTTGGTTCGCAGCACGTTGGTGCGTCCCGACGCATCATCCCAGTGCAACGTCTGTTGCTTGATGGTTCCCCCACCGGAAATGATGTCGATCTGTCGCCGCGCCTCGTAGTCGATGGCGCGCCCCACCGCGCGAATCGAGTTGACGTTCTTGATCTCGCAGCGCGTACCGAACGCCGTGCCGGGCTTATGCACCGACACGTTGACGTCGCAACGCATCGAGCCTTCTTCCATCTTGGCGTCGCTAGCGCCAACGGCGAGCAATATCGCGCGAAGTTCAGACACGTACTGTTTGGCCTGCTCACTCGTGCGAATGTCGGGGCGCGAAACGATCTCGACGAGCGGAACCCCAGCGCGATTGAAATCGATGAGCGAATAGTCGCTGCCATGAATGCGACCCTCGGCGCCACCGAAGTGGGTCGACTTGCCCGTGTCTTCTTCGAGATGTGCGCGCTCCACGCCGATTCGCACGTCTCCGGGCAACATCAGCCAGCCGTCAACGTTGAGCGGCTGGTCGTACTGACTGATTTGATACGCCTTAGGAAGATCGGGATAGAAGTAGTTCTTGCGGTGAAACGTGCAGGGCTGCACACGGCAGTTGAGCGCCAACCCAAGTCGCATTGCAAGTTCGACTGCGTGCCGATTGAGCACCGGCAGGGCACCGGGCAATCCGAGCGTTACGGGGTCGATGTGCGTGTTCGGCTCATCACCGAAACGATTCGCGCTGGCGCTGAACAGTTTGGTCTTCGTTGCCAACTCAACGTGCACTTCGAGTCCAACGACGAGTTCCCAACCATCGATGAGTTGCTCGTCAGTTGCAATCACGCTCGACGGATTGTTCACCACACCGCTTGCCGAGGTGTTCATGCTGACCGCTCCAGTTCGGCGGCAACACGAAACATCGGCGCCTCGCCAAGGGCGGGTGCGAGCACCTGCACTCCCACGGGGAGCCCTGCTTCACCTGAACCAAACGGCACGCTCATTGCCGCGTGACCGGCGAGGTTGGTAGGAATCGTAAACACGTCGCAGAGATACATTGCCAGCGGATTGCTCGTCTTGTCGCCAAATTTGAAAGCGACCGTCGGTGACGTCGGAGTGAGGATCACATCGCACTTTGCATAGGCCTTGGCAAAGTCGTCGGCAATTAGTCGACGAACCTTCAGAGCCTTGCCGTAATAGGCGTCGTAGTAGCCGGCTGACAATGCATACGTGCCGAGCATGATGCGACGCTTCACCTCGTCGCCGAATCCGGCAGCACGCGTCGCCCCGTACATGGCGTTCAGATCTTTTGCGTCGACACGCAGGCCGTAGCGCACTCCGTCGAAACGGGCAAGATTGCTACTCGCCTCTGCGGGCGCAACGAGGTAGTACGCAGTGAGTCCAAACGACATCGACGGCATCTCCACATCGACGATCTCGGCGCCGGCCGACTGCAGAGTCTTGAATGCCGCTTCCAGTCGAGCGAGCACGTCAGGCGATGAACCTTCAGGCAAGTCGGTGATGCGACCGATGCGCATGCCTTTGACACCACGGTCGAGAACGCTCATCAGCGATGGTGCGGGTTGCGGGATCGAGGTCGAGTCGAGAGGGTCGTGACCGGCGATCACTTCCATCAGCAACGCCGAGTCGGCAACGGTGCTGCTGAATGGTCCGATTTGATCGAGACTGCTGCCAAACGCAACGAGACCCTGGCGCGACACCATGCCGTAGGTCGGTTTCACCCCCACCAAGCCGCAGAGTGCCGCCGGCTGACGAATACTTCCGCCTGTGTCACTACCAAACGATGCCGCCGCGAAACCTGCAGCCACTGCTGCGGCGCTGCCACCACTCGATCCACCTGGCACACGAGACGTATCAAGCGGATTTCGGGTGGGACCAAATGCCGAGTTTTCGGTACTCGAACCCATCGCGAACTCGTCAAGATTGGTCTTTCCGACGAACACTGCACCTTCGTCAGCGAGACGACGAACGACGGTGGCGTCATACGGTGGCTTCCAGCCAGCGAGAATCTTCGACGAGCATGTGGTCTCCACGCCACGCGTGCACATGTTGTCCTTCAGGGCGATCGTGACACCGGCAAGTCGACCCACCTGCTTCCCAGCCTTCACATCGGCGTCAATTTGAGCGGCACGTTCGCGTGCGCGTTCGGCCGTCACCAGGTTGAAGGCGTGAACTTCTTTCTCGCGTGCGTCGATGGCCGCGAGGTTCTCCTCGAGCACTGTGGCGGCCGAAAGCGAGCCGTTCGAAACTGCGGCGGCGATGTCGACAACGGTGCGACGGGCAGCCATCGACTACTCCTCGAACCCGATGATGGGCGGTACACGGAATCGACCATCTTGCGCAGCGGGAGCCGACCCAAGCACTTCGTCACGGTCGAGTGACGGAGCTTCGACATCATCACGCAGCACGTTGGTGAGCGGAATCGGCTGGTTCATCGGCTCGACCTTCGACAGATCGAGCGCATCAACGTCACGGAAGTGGTCGAGCATGCCGGCCAGCTGCGTGGTCATTCGTTCGATTTCAGCATCAGTGAGATCGAGGCGCGCCAAACGTGCCACCTTGGCGACGGTCTCGCGTGAAATTGCCTCAGGCACGAGGTTGAAGGCTACGAGGCGAGTCGCACCAGCATGGCTGATTCGGGCCACATGCTCGGTGGCTGCAACCCGATGACGGCGAGGTCACGTCCCGTGCAGCGAACCGGCGTGGTCATCCAGTCGGGCAAGGTGTGGCCGATGCCGCCGAGGCGACCGAGCGCAAGATACGACACCGTATATATACGGTCAGGGTCGAGACCGTTGATGTGCCACCGTGGTGCAACGAGCCACGGCGAGGTTTCCATCTGCACGTACGCAAGCAGGGCTTCGGTGCGATCAGCCGAAACCACGCCATGTGCCAATGCAGTCTCGTCACCGAGATCAAACCGCACGGTCAATCCGTTGTGGAGGAGCTCGCGGTGCTGCTTGTGCAGCGCGATCGCTTCTCGCAGCACGTCACGCTCGTGATCGGCCAACTTACGGGGATCACACTCGACGCCCATCCAGCCAAACAACGCGGTGATCGCGCGCATCTCGATGCTCTGCGAGCGGCCGGTCGTGTGCGAGGTACGGGCACCGACATGCATACCGAGCAACTCATTGGGCACCCACATCCCCGTGCCGCGCTGGATGCGTTGACGTTCGAGTGGATCGTTGCAGTCACTCGTCCACGCACGCACCGCACGTGAGAGGACTGCGTGGTCGATTCGACCGCCGCCGGACGCGCACGATTCGAACTCCACATGCGGATGCGATGCCCGCAAGTCGTCGAGCAATCGATAGAACGCCAGCGTCTGGCGGCGCGCACCCGCTGCCCCATCGGCTGCACTCGCGTGAATGAGGGGACGATTCATATCCCACTTCACGAACGCAATGTCATGTTCTCGCAACAACGCATCGAGCTGGGCAAAGACATGGGCGAAGGCCGCTTCATTCGTGAGGTCGAGCGGCAGTTGATGCCGCGCCATCACGGGTTCATAGTCGGGAGCGTGCAGCACCCAGTCGGGATGTGCCCGTACGACATCGCTGTCACGATTGACCATCTCGGGTTCTACCCAGATCCCGAAGTCCATTCCACGTGAGCGAACGTGCGAAATGAGTGGTGTCAGACCCTCCGGATACACCGATTGCGACACCACCCAGTCACCGAGCCCGGCTCGATCATTGCGACGCGCACCGAACCAGCCGTCATCGAGCACGAAGCGCTCGATACCGATCACCGCAGCCGCATCGGCGAGTGCCTTCAGTTTCTCGGTGTCGTGGTCGAAGTAGGTGGCCTCCCACGTGTTGAGCAACACTTTTCGAACTTTTGGCGCAGCCGACATCGTGGCCGATGCGCCGGCGAATCTTCCGCGCGCGGCATCACGTACATGTGAGTGCATGATCCATGACGCAGGAGTAAAGCCCTCGGATGAATACGCCCCCACGACGACTGGCGTCGAATAGGAGGCTCCCGGATCAAGACATACTTCGCCTGGCATCAGCAGCTCGCCGAGTTGCGTGTAGCGGCGTCCGTCCGGCATCACTTCGGCAAGCAGCGCATGATTACCGCTCCATGCAAGATGTGTTCCCCACACCTCACCCAACCACTCACCTGCAGCGGCAGTGCTCCACCACAACGTGGGTGGATATTCATGCGACGTTCGACCCGTCCGATTTTCGCTCGTCCATGCGCCGTGCAACATCGTCCGTCGGTGTGTAGACGATTCGCGCGACCACCGACCGGAATACGTGGTGAGATCGTGTGCGACGGACGGCACCGGCAATGAGATGGTGAGTGCATCGAGCAGATAGCGAGAGTCGCCTTCATTGGTTACTACGGCACCCACACGGACGGCACCCGACTCGGTGAGTTCGATACGGGTCTCGAGCCGCAGTCCGGCAATCTGATCATGCGAAACGGTGACGACTGATCGACTCGAAGTCTCAACCTCACACGCGCTGAATCGTGCCGACCAATCACGGCCGCCTGGTCGATGGCCAAGCAATCCTGGACGCGCCTGAACGCCCAGTGAGTGCTGCGGGACGATCTGCAGCGGGGGCACCTGGTCGAGCGACCCGTGCGTCACGGGTCGCTTGGTCATCACAGAGATCGTTGCTGCATCAGTCGCCGACAGCGGTGCACCCCAGTGCACGATTGCCGGCACTCCACCCGAGACATCGACAACGACGGACACTCGATCGTGCACCAGGTGCACCATGCGACTCACCCTTTCGTCGAGCCGAGGGTCAAACCTGAAACGAATTGCTTGCGCAAGACAAAAAACACGATCAGCGTCGGGAGCGCTGCGATGATTGCGCCGGCGGCGAGCAGGTTGTAATCGGTCACGAACTCTCCAGTCAATCGTCCCAAGGCCGAGGTGATCGGGCGCTTGCGGTCGGTCGACATGAGCACCAGAGCCCAGAAGAAATCGTTGTAGATCCAGGTGGTCATGAGCACCGCCAGCGATGCAAGTGGCGGGCGAAGCAGTGGCAACATCACGCTCCAATAATGGCGGAACACCGACGCCCCGTCGACGAGAGCCGATTCGGAGATTTCTTTCGGGATGGTCTTCATGTAGCTGGAGAGCACGAAGGTGGCAAAGCCCATCTGGAATGCCACGTGAATGAGCACCACACCCAATGGCGAGTCGAAGAGAAACCTGCGGTCACCCACGAGGTCGCCGATGTTCAGATACATCTTGAACACCGGAATGAACACGAGCTGTGCTGGCAACAGGTTGCCCGCGGTGAACAAGAGCAGCATGCCGACGTTGAACTTGAACGAATACCGCGATACGACGAAGGCAATCAGACTGCCAAAGAGCAGTGTGAGAAACACGGCCGGCACCGTGATGACGAACGAGTTCCATAGATACGTGGGGAGATCCATGCGGTCGATTGCGTCGGTGTAGTTGAACAACCCGAATCGCTCTGGCAACGAGAATGTGCCACGTGCCCGAATCTCGCTGTAGGGACGGAACGAGCTCCACACGGTCCACGCGAGCGGGAAGATCCACAGCACCGCGAACACTCCGATGAATCCCGTGATGAGACGGTCCTTCACCACTTGACTACCGCGAGTCTGCGTCATGACACGTCCTCACGGAACTGCTGGCGCAAGTAGGCGATGATCGGTCCAATCGACAGCATGAACAGAATGACTGCGTACGCCGCACCCTTCATCGAGGCACCTTCACCCGCGATGTTCTGAAACACGAGCACGCCGAGAATCGGAAGACCGGCGCTCGTTCCGTAGATCACGTAGATGATGTCGAACGCGCGCAACGACTCGATGATGGTGATCACCACGATGATGATGTTCACCGGGCGCATCGCAGGCAAGATGACCTTGCGGAACGTCTCCCACTCCGTGGCGCCATCGATCGCTGCTGCTTCACGCAACGTCGGGTCGATTGCCTTGAGCCCTGCCAGGTACAGCAGCATGATGTATCCGACGTGACGCCATGAAGCGATCACCATGATCACGTAGATGTTGATGTCGTAGTTGCCGAAGAACGAGATGGCGTTGTCGATGTCGCGACCCAAAATGCCGTTGATGAATCCGTCGGAGCGCAGCAAAAAGTTCCAGATGATTCCGGTGACTGCCAGCGACAGCACGACCGGGAAGTAGTACGCCGATTGGTAGAAGCGATGGCCCCGTATCTGACGATCGATTTGATAGGCAAGCAACACTCCGGCGGGCGTTGAAATCAGCGCGAACCACACCAACCAAATGACATTGTTGCGCAACGCATCGTAGAACGCGGGCGTCTTCGTGAAGATGTTGGTGTAGTTGTCGACTCCGGCCCATGTGATGTCGCCGAAGTTGATGCCCGTCCAGAACGTGAACGACAACAAGATCGTGAGGATCGCAGGAATCCAGACGAGAACGAGATGCAAGAACGTCGGCACCCCGACGAACAAACCGAGGGTGAGACGATCTCCCCGTGAAAAAGCACGTCGGCGACGAGACCGTGATGGCCTCGTCGCCGACGAACTCATAACCCGATCAACTCGCGTTGCGAAGTGCTAGCGACGTTGAGGATGGAACCTCAGAGCGGCGGGAGCGCGTCCCACTGCGACTGGAGGCTCTCGAGCAGCTTGTTGACGTCCTTCGGATTCTTGAACCAGCTCTGGAAGGCAGGGCCCACCACTGGTCCGGCGAAGTCCGGACGGGTATCACGGTCGAGGAATTGCGTGATGTACTTCGCCTCGCCCATGACCGCCAACTGTTGCGTCTGGAACGCGTCGTAGGTCGACGTGTCCTGACCCTTGTTGGCCGATGTCATCGGAACTCCGGTGTCGAGCATCGCCTGCACGCCTTCCATGTCACCCGCGAAGGCAAGGAAGTCTTTGCCACCGGCATTGTTCGAACCGTTCTTCGCGACACAGAACCCGTCGATCGGCGCGTCAATGGTGTCGCGCTTGTGCTCGGGGTTGATCTCCGGGAACGGAATGATCCAGAGGTCTTCGTAGTCGGCATCCGACTGTTCCTTGAAGTTGCCACCGAACCACGAACCCATGAGCATGGCACCGGCCTTGCGTTGCAGCAGCAACTGCATCGCGCCGTCCCACTCGAGGTCGAGCACGTTGTCGTTCATGTAAGGAACCAACATCTCCCAGTACTTGAACACTTCTGCCGTGCGTGGGTCGGTCCACTTCTCGCGACCGGCCAAGAGGTCGACGTGGTACTGGTAGCCGTTGATGCGTGCATTGAGCATGTCGAACGTGCCCATCGCTTCCCAGCCGCCTTTGTTGCCAGCTGCGAAACCAATGAGGCCCTTCGACTTCATGCCGTCGAGCATCTTCATGAAGTCGTCCCAGTTGTACACGCCATCGGCATCAATGCCGAGTTCGGCGAGCATCGACTTGCGGAAGTGCAAGCCCCACGGGTACCACGACTGCGGCACGAAATACTGCTTGCCGTCGAGGCCCGTCGAGGCGATCTTGTACGACTCGGCGTACTGGTCACCAATCTTGTCCCACACGTCGGTGAGATCGACGAGCAACCCCTGGTCGGCGAAGAACTGCATGCGGAAGCCGGCCATCCACTGGAAGGCGTCATCCGGAGTTCCCTGCAGGTACTGCGAGAGGTTGTTCTGGAAGGCATTCGACTCGGTTGCGTTGTAGGTGACCGTATTGCCGGTCTTCGCCTCGTACGCAGCAACGAGTGCCTTCAACTGCTTGGTCGGTGATTCGTCGACGGTGCGCGCTCCAAAGGAGAGCGGGCCGACTGCTTCGTCGCCACCGCACGCGGCGAGCAAGGCGCCCGCACCGGCGACACCGGCGGCGCCGGCAATGAGTTGACGTCGGTTCATGCGAAATCCGAGATCGGAATCGCGAACCACTGGATTCTCTGCTGACATGTCGTTGCCCCCTTGTGCGTCGTGCCGGACACGACGAGTTGAACGGATACCGACAGTCTGACGAACAGACCGCGACGTGTCAAGCGTCATCTGTGCGTTTCTGTGGGAATCCGTGCGCTTGCGTGTGGATAACGATCGCCCTCTGGTGCGGAACTGCCCCAAATTGCTGTGAAAGTCTGCACGTGACGCAGAATCGCACAGCCATTCTGTGCGCTTTTGTGCGAACCCCCCGTGTTCTGCCATGCTTGCTCCGAGATGACCGACCTGGACCGACGACCCAGCGATACCACGGGATCAACGGTCCGGGCCCTTGCCGCACAACGTCACGACATCATCACCACCCAATTGCGGCTACACGGAGCGGTGCGCGTCGGTGACCTCGCAGCCTTGCTCGACGTCTCCGAGATGACCGTGCGTCGCGACCTCGACGTGCTCTCCGAGCTCGGAGTGCTCGACAAAGTGCACGGTGGTGCCACCTTGCGCGACGATCGCAGTGCCTTCGAACCTGGATTCGATACCAAGTCGCGCCGCAACCTCGAGGAGAAGATCGCCATCGGTCGTGCGGCAGCCACACTGGTTCGAAGCGGCACCTCGATCGGTCTCACAGCCGGCACCACCACGTATCACATGGCAATGTCGCTGCTCGACGTGGCTGATCTCACCGTGGTGACGAACTGCATCCACATCGCCGAGTACCTTCATCAATTCCCGCGCGGTGACCGAACGGTGCTGCTCGTAGGAGGAACACGAACGCCGAGTGACGCCCTGGTCGGACCAACCGCCGTGCAGACACTTTCGCAGTTGCAACTCGACCTCGTCTTTATGGGTGTGCACGGCATGTCGGCGAAGGGCTTCACCACCCCCAACCTCGCTGAGGCCGAAACTAACCGCGCGTTTGCCAACACCACCAGCGATGTCATCGTGCTCGCCGATCACTCAAAGTGGAATCTCAACGGCTTGTGCACGAT
Source organism: Actinomycetota bacterium (assembly GCA_046074785.1). GTDB lineage: Bacteria > Actinomycetota > Acidimicrobiia > Acidimicrobiales > Ilumatobacteraceae > F1-60-MAGs027. The sequence continues at coordinate 42,390 of JBJTOX010000071.1, read as the reverse complement.
CATGCCACTCTCGGGTGCGGCAATGGTCATCAGTGATTCTTCTCTACGTTCTGATGCTCGCGGTGTGCTGACTCGTGAGTGCAAGAGTGTTCGCATCGTCGAAACCGACGATGACACACAGCGAGATCATTCGACAACGACTACCAACGGTTCTCAACGAAAATAAGGGAAGTGCCTCGTGTCATCGGTGCAACTGAAGAAGGCCACCCGCCACTTCTCCGGCATGAACCACCCGGCAGTCAACGCCGTTGATCTCACGATCGAGCACGGCGAGTTCCTCGTACTCGTTGGCCCGTCAGGTTGTGGCAAGTCCACGATGTTGCGGATGATCGCTGGTCTCGAGTCGGTCGATTCCGGCTCAATCAGTATCGGTGATCGCGACGTCACAGATCTCGCACCGAAGGATCGCAACATTGCGATGGTGTTCCAGAGCTATGCGTTGTATCCGCACATGACGGTGGCCGAGAACATTGGTTTCAATTTGAAGATCAACAACGTCGACAAGGCAGAGATCAAACAGCGCGTCGAGGAGACGGCGCGAATGCTCGATCTCTCCGACTTGTTGGAGCGAAAGCCGGCAAAACTCTCCGGCGGTCAGCGCCAGCGAGTCGCAATGGGGCGCGCAATCGTGCGCAAACCCGAAGTGTTCCTCATGGACGAACCATTGTCGAACCTCGACGCCAAACTTCGAGTACAGACCCGCACGCAGGTCGCCGAGTTGCAAGGCCAACTCGGTGTCACCACCGTGTACGTAACCCACGACCAAGTCGAAGCGATGACGATGGGCCACCGAATCGCAGTGCTCAAGGACGGCGTGTTGCAGCAAGTTGCCGCTCCCCAGGATCTCTTCTCCAAGCCCGTCAACATGTTCGTCGCAGGCTTCATCGGCTCACCAGCCATGAACATGATCGAGGTGCCGGTCACCGGCAACTCGGTGTCGTTCGCCGGCGCAAGCGTGGCGATCACTGGTTCACCGTCCAGGGTGATCGTTGGTGTCAGACCTGAAGGACTGGAGGTCTCGGGGGACGGGGTCGCCGCGGTCGTGGAGTTCGTCGAGGAGCTCGGCAGCGACTCCTTCATTCATTGCTCGCTCGACACACCGAACAACGAACGGGTCGTCGCCAGAGCGCCGGGACTCTCCCGTATCTCCAGCCATTCGCGCGTCACACTGCGTGCGCGACAAGGATCGTTGCACGCCTTTGACGGTGATTCTGGTCTGCGAATCTCTGCCTGATGATGACTGACCAACGAGTCGACCCCTGGCTGGGCACCTTGGTGCACGTCGTTGCCTCGCGTCAAAATCGACCGAACCTACCTTCCTCCGGATGTCCGTTCTGTGTGGGTGGTCTTGAAGCGAGCGAGTCGTATGTCGTAAAGACCATCCCGAATCGCTGGCCCCCGATGCCCGATTCGCGTTGCGAAGTGGTGCTGTATTCGAGCAATCACGAGGCTCGTCTGAGCAACCTTCCCAACGAAAACCTCGTTGCTCTCATCGAGACGTGGACGGAGCGAACCAAGAACCTGGGTGATCGGGACGATGTCGACTACGTACTCATCTTCGAGAACTCAGGTCGCGAGGTTGGGGCCACCATCGACCATCCGCACGGCCAGATCTACGCATTCGATCACGTGCCGGATCGTCCACGTCGACGACTTGCATCAGGCTGGAAGCCCGACCCGACAAGCGATCGGCTCATCGTCGAACGCGACGGTTGGGCCGCGACGGTTCCGTTCGTCTCTGCATACCCGCTCTCGGTAGAAATCGCCCCGGTCGAACGACGACCCGACCTGGCGTCGTTGTCATCAGTCGAGCAGCGCGGGTTCGCGGCCATTCTTCAGGATGTGCTGCAACGCATAGAGCACTTGCACGGGGAGCCAGCACCGACGATGATGTGGTTCAACCAACGACCAACGGTGTCGAATGCGCGAGCACGAGACATCGAAGGCATTGACGACGCGTGGTTCAACGTTGAAATCGTTTCACCATGGCGCTCGCCACGCGTCATGCGCTACATCGCAGCGGCAGAAGTTGCAACCAATGAATACTTCGTACCAGTCGTACCCGAGGAGCTTGCCGCCCGACTGCGAGTTGCTACGTAGTCGGCTCGACGGACGAGGGCTTCGAATCCTGATCCTGTGAAGCCGAGCCTTGGCTCGTACGAGATCGCACCACGATGGCCACTGCCACGGCAAACACAACGATCGAAACCCACTGATTGAGTCGCAATCCGCCGGCCGACTTTGCCGGATCAATCCGCAGACCTTCGACGAAGAACCGCAGCAATGCGTAACCAGCCGCATACACCGCAAAGAGTCGTCCGGGTTTCAAGTTCACCCGTCGATCGACCTGCAACAGCACGAAGACGAGGAGAAGGCAACCGAGAGACTCGTACAAGAACGTGGGATGAAACAGGGTTCCCGACTCGTATCCCTTCGGCAGATGCTTGTCGTCAATTTCCAGTCCCCACGGCAACGTGGTGGGTCGACCGAACAATTCCTGGTTGAACCAATTGCCGAATCGCCCAATTGCCTGTGCAAGCGGCAAGGCAGGTGCCACGGTCGTGAGCACCTGCGAGACGTTCAGGCCTCGACGCTTGGCGACCCAAAGTCCGACGATCGTTCCGAGAACGAGGCCACCCCAAATGCCGAGCCCACCCTTCCAAATCTTGATCGTGTCGATCCAGCGTCCTTCAAAACGCTGCCAGTCGGTGATCACGTGATACAGGCGGGCTCCAATCACTCCGGCAGGAACCGCCCAAATGGCAATCGAGCTGGCGTCGTCACGTGTCCCCCATTTGCGCGCCTCGAGCCGCCGACCCATCAACCATGTGGCGGCGATGGCCCCGAGCGCAATCATCAATCCGTAGGCATTCAGCCGCAGTGGTCCGAGTTCGAGCGAACCCGATGAAGGGCTGGGAAGTGAAGCGAGCCAGTTCATGAAGCCCACGCTAGGTTCACCCATCGTGTCGAGTCGTTCGCCGAGTGTGGACTGGTCGGCATTCACAGGAATCTCCGCAATCATCGCCCTTCTGCCGGCATGGATTCTCACCACCACCGTGTTGTGGCTGCCGTTCTGGTGGTGGGGGGACGTGAACTATTGGCTCTTCGTGGGTGCGTTCTTCTCGCTGTTCATCCTGTTGTTCTCGCGCCCGGTGCAACGATTCGTGCTCATGCGGTTGCTCGGAGCTCGCCTGCCGACCAGCCGCGAGCGTGCGCTACTCGACGCGGCATGGACGCCCATCGTTCTGCGCAACTCGCTTGAGCAACGTCGATTCGTGCTCGCTGTCGTCGACACCGACTCATTGAATGCATTCGCATGCGGCGGACACCTCGTCATCGTGTCGTCGTATGCCATCGAACAGCTCGACGAGTCGAGACTCTCGGGTGTCATCGCCCATGAACTCAGCCACCACTTGGGATTGCACACCGTCGCCCTCACCGTCACGCAATGGATGATCTTGCCGATCACGCTGCTATCACGGGTCGGAATGCGTCTGCGGGGAATCGCCGAGACTGCAACGATTGCATTCGCCCGACGAATCCCCCTGTTGCATGCACTCGGACTCTTCGTCGCCGCGTTCCTGCATGTCGCGTCGTGGATGCTCATGTTGAATGTTTCTCTCGCAACATCGCTGGGCAACGCTGCGAGTCGTGCCACGGAGTTTCATGCCGACCGCCGTGCCGCACAACTGGGTTTTGGTAATCAGCTGCTTGCCGCGATGCGCGACTGGGAGACCACGACAGTTCGCCCTGCGCGAATCAACATGTGGCAGCGGGTATTCGCCTCCCACCCACCGATGCGCGTTCGAATCAACAAACTCGCTGCATACATGCGCTCGCGCGGAGCCATCAGGTGACTGCAGCGATGGCGAATGATGACCGAACCCGAGTGAAGCGAGTGGCTCCGTTCGCACTCTCACTTTTCGGCGGTGTTCTCGTTGCAGTGGGACTGCCACCAGTCGGTTGGTGGCCCACCATGTTCATCGGCATCGCCTGCTATTTCATCGCTGCCGAACGCATCGGACGTGGAGCACGACCACAATTCCTGACGGCGACGATCTTTGCTTGGGGCTGGATGGCGCCGGCCATGGGCTGGATGTGGCATCTCGTTCCCGGCGGATTTGTCATCGCTCCACTGCTGTTCTCGGTGTGGCACGGCCTTGCAGCAGTACTCACCGTTCGACTGGCGCCACTTCAGCAATCGAACACGTTGCTACGCCTCATGCTCCGTGCGGCATTGCACGCATTGGTCGAGTGCGTGCGCGTCGTTGCCCCGTTCGGAGGGGTCCCCCTCGCCGGACTTGCTCTCGGTCTCGCCGATACTCGCCTTGCCTACCTCGTTCGACTCGTTGGGCCGCTCGGTCTGGGGTTCTGGATATTCATGGTTGCTGCGTTCGCAGCAACGTTGTGGTTGCGGCGCCACGAACTCAATAGAGCACCCCGCCGAACGACGATCGCGGTACTCGGCGTCATCGTATTTGCACAAGTGCTTGGTCTCGTCTCACCACGGGGGAAAGACACTGACGAAAGTCTGCGAATCGCCGTCGTACAAGGTGGCGGACCGCAAGGTGTGCTAGCCATCAACAGCAATCCACGAGACGTGACTCTCCGGCACCTCGAGGCAACACGGCTTCTTGATTCGGATGATGACGTGGATCTCGTCGTGTGGCCGGAGAACGCCATAGACGTCGACGACTTCTCCACCAGTCGCGTGCGTGACGAGATCGTCACGGAAGCCGATCGTGTCGGTGCACTGTTTGCAGTCGGTGTCACCGAGGATGCTGGTGACAACTTCACGAATGCCCAGATCGTTGTCGATCGCCGCGGCAACGAACTCAGTCGTTACGACAAGGTGCGGCGTGTTCCCTACGGCGAATACGTGCCGCTTCGCGCGTTGCTCGAGAGCCTTGGTGCACCCGTCAATCGCATCCCGCGTGATGCAGTCGCCGGCTCGTCGCGGGCCGTCATCGAGGTGCCACGCGGCTCGGACAAGGTGACGCTCGCCGTCACGATCTCATGGGAGGTCTTTTTCTCGCGACGTGTCGACGACGGTGTGTCATTCGGAGGCAAGATCGTGCTCAATCCCACCAACGGTTCCAGCTACACCGGGGAGATTCTTCAGCAGCAACAAGTAGCAACGTCGCAACTCCGCGCCATCGAGTCCGGTCGTTATGTCGTACAGGCAGCCACCACTGGTTTCAGTGTGTTCGTCGACCCGGATGGTCACGTGCTGCAACGAATTCCCATCGGCAAACAGGCAGTGATCTTTCAGGACATTCCTCTGCGCACGGGACGCACCCCGTATTCGTACCTTGGTGACATGTCGATCGCCGTCGGATTGCTCGGATTCGTCGGAATTGCAGCTCGCAGGTTGCGAAAGTGAGCGGCGAAATCCACTTGGGTGGTGTTGGTTTCGGGTGTTCGATCGACGTGCTGCGTGGCGCACGATTGGCTTCGCTGCGAATATACGCGCGAGAGCGGCTGTTGGGCCGAACGCCGGACATGGCCGCTACGGCGTGGGGTGCGTATCCGATGGTTCCCTACACGGGTCGCGTTCGTCACGGAAAGTTCACGCACGATGGAAGACAACATCAACTTCCGCTCAACTTCGGCACACACGCCATTCACGGCACGGTCTTCGATGTGAGCTGGTCGACCATCGAGCAGTCACCCGCACACGCGGTGCTCACCGCACCACTCGGACATCGCTGGCCCTTTTCCGGAAACGTGACTCATGAAGTACGCATCGACGTTGCGTCGCGAGTTCTCACCTGCACGCTCACGGTCACAACTTCTGATGCATCGATGCCTGCACAAGTGGGATGGCATCCATGGTTCATCCGACCGGCTCGACTTGAGGTCGACTTCACCGAGATGTATGTGCGCGATGCCGAATACATCCCGAACGGCAAGAAGACGGTACCGACATCGGGCCCGTGGGATGACTGCTTCACGTCAGCGAGACGTACTCCTGCGGTGGTGTATGACGACGTGCGAATCGAGATTGAGAGTGACTGCGATCATTGGGTCGTGTACGACATGCCCAAGCATGCGCTATGTGTCGAACCACAATCGGGTCCACCCGATGGTTTCACGCTCGCACCGCACGTCATCACACCGACTACACCGTTGCAACGCACGATGAAATTGATCGCTCGATAATCGGTCAGCGATAGCCTCAAGTCGCATGTCGAGGGGCGACGTGCAGCGCGAACTTGACCGGCTTCGCGAAGGTCCGCTGCGTCTTGCGTATCTCACGTACCGCGGAAAGCCGCATGTCGGCGGTCAAGGCGTCTACACACGTCACCTCACCAAGGCACTCGTCGACCTGGGTCACCATGTCGAGGTGTACGGCGGGCAGCCGTACCCGGTTCTCGATCCGCGCGTCGCAATGCACAAGGTGCCGAGCCTCGACATCTTCAACGACCAGTATCCGGGACGATTCCCTGCCTATTGGGAACTCAACAACTGGCCGAACGCCCTCGAAGCTCTGTACTTCCTAAAGGGCACCTTCGCCGAGCCGCTCACCTTCAGTCTGCGTGCGTACCGCGCCCTGCGCGAACGCACCGCGGATTTCGACCTCGTACACGACAACCAGTGCCTGGGTAAGCACATTCTCTCCATTGAAAAGTTGATTCCGACGATCGTCACGCTCCATCATCCGATCACCAAAGACCGAAAACTCGAGATGCAACACACGAAGACGCTCTGGAAGCGTTTCGGCATTTCCAGGTGGTACTCGTTCGTGAAGATGCAGGGCAAGGTCGCGAGCCGACTCCCACGCATCGTGGTGGTGAGCGAAAATTCGATCAACGACATTCACGCTGACATGGGCGTGTCGCTCGACCGAATGCGACTCGTCCCCGTCGGGGTCGATCCGGATCTCTTCAAGCCCATTCCGTCGATTACCCGCAAGCCGCACCATCTCATCACCACGGCATCTGCCGACGTGGCGCTCAAGGGATTGTCGTACTTGCTCGAGGCCGTCGCAAAGTTGCGCACCGAACGCGACGTACACCTCACCATCATCGGGAAGCCGCGTGCCGGAGCGAGTGCCGATCTCATCGAGTCGCTCGGACTCCGTGACTGCATCACCTATGTTTCCGGCGTAAGCGACGAGCGCATCGTCGAGCTCTACGCAGAAAGCACACTGGCGGTCGTGCCAAGTCTCTACGAAGGATTCAGTCTTCCTTCAATCGAAGCAATGAGCACTGGTATTTGTCTGGTTGCCACCACCGGTGGTGCTCTCCCCGAAGTGACCGGACGGGACGGAGAGACGGTGCTGTCTTGCCCTCCTGCAGACGCAGACGCACTCGCAGCAGCGTTGCGACGCGGTCTCGATGACGAACAACTACGGCACAAGGTCGGTGCTGCAGGGCGTCAACGCGTCGTCGAGCGCTGGTCGTGGCGCCACTGTGCTTCTCTCACCGTCGATCAATATCGCGAGGTTCTGGCGATGCCGCACAATGTCGAGAAAATGCAACGCAGGTTGGCGCTCAACGAGAACGTGCAGAAGTAGGCCATGCTCACGATCCGCTTCGACCGCCTGACGATCGACGAAAACACCCTGTTCCTCGATGCGGGAGCCGGATTCGGTCGCCACGCGTACGAAGCCGCGCGGCGTGGTGCCACCGTCGTTGCCCTGGACTTCGGCCATGACGAAGTCACGGCGACTCGCAACACGTTTGCCGCGATGGCCATGGCGGGCGAGATTGATTCGTCGCGATTCGGCGGCGCGATACGCGGTGATGCCACTCATTTGCCGTTTGCCGACGCGGCATTCGATTGCGTCGTGACGAGCGAGGTGCTCGAACACATCCATGACGACGACGCCGCACTTCGAGAACTCGTGCGAGTGCTGAAGCCGGGCGGAACGTTTGCTGCGACGGTGCCGTCATGGTTCCCCGAGAAGATCAACTGGATGCTCTCCGACGAGTACCACGCACCATTCGTTGAAGGTGGCCATGTGCGCATCTACTCCTCGGCTGAGTTGAGAGGCAAGCTCACTGCACACGGTCTCGCAATCACCGGCTCACACCGCTCGCACGGTTTGCATTCGCCGTACTGGTGGTTGCGTTGCGCCGTCGGACCGGCACGTGAGAATCATCCACTCGTCGCGCCGTACAAGAAACTGCTCGAGTGGGACATCACGAAGGCCCCGCTCATCACGAGGGCACTCGATACCGCACTCAGTCCCGCAATCGGAAAGTCATATGTGGTGTATGCGGACAAGCCCCGTACGAGAGTCGCGGGGTCGATCGTGACATCCTCGGAGGCGACCAATGCGCTTCGCACACCGTCACCTGACGAACTTCGAACGACTGCGCAGTGGATTGCATCACTACAGCTTCCGAGCGGAATGATTCCGTGGTTCCGTGGCGGACACTGTGATCCGTGGAACCATGTCGAGACCGCCATGGCCCTCGATGTCATGGGTATGCATGCGGAAGCTCGCCGTGCCTACGAGTGGCTGATGCAGACACAGCGCCGCGACGGCTCGTGGCACAACTACTACCGGAGCGACGGAACGGTGAAGGAATCCAAACTCGACTCCAATGTCTGCGCGTACGTTGCGGCTGGTGTCTGGCACCACTGGCAGTGTGCAGACGATCTCGCAGCCGTCGAACGTTTCTGGCCGATGGTCGAGCGAGCCATGGAGTTCGTGCTCAATATGCGGCGTAAGGACGGCACGATCCTGTGGGCGAAAGAAGTCGACAGCGAACCGTGGTCATATGCGTTGCTTACGGGTAGCAGCTCCATTCGTCACTCGCTGCACTGCGCAGCCAACGTTGCCGCACTGCTCGGCGAGCCACGACCGCTGTGGCGTGCAGCCGCCGATGCAATTGATGCCGTCATCAACCACTCACCGACTTCGTTCGAGCCGAAGGAGCGCTGGGCGATGGACTGGTACTACCCGGTTCTCGGCGGCGCCCTGACTGACGATGCAGCAAAAGTGCGGCTCAACGATGACTGGGAACGTTTCTATCTCCATGAACGTGGCATCAAGTGCGTGAGCGACGAACCGTGGATCACTGCGTCCGAGACCGCGGAGTGCGCCATTGCCTACAGCGCAATTGGCGACCAGCAGACTGCAGCCGAACTCTTGGCGCTGACGAATCCACACCGTAACGAAGATGGTTCGTACCTCACCGGCATCGTCTATCCGCAGCGAATCGCGTTCCCTGTTGACGAGGTGAGCGCATACACCGGTGCGGCCGTGATTCTCGCCGCCGACGCACAGATGGCACTCTCACCGGCGCACAAATTGTTCACACAACACTGACTCTTCGCGGTAGACGCCTGTCTCGAACTCCTAGGTAGCCACCCGTCGCAAAACGCGAAGTGAACCAGTCCGAGATTCCTCCTCGAACGCGCGAGAGGCAATCGCCGGAAGATAAATCTCCTCGTAAGGCGCCTGACCACCGTCCTCGGCACGCTCGAACACATCGTGGATGACGAGCGAACCTCCGAGGGCCACGTGCGGTGACCATGCCGCGAAGTCCCCTCGCGCAATGTCTCGACCGTGACCGCCGTCGACGAAACAGAGTGCGACTGATTGCCGCCATGCTCGACCTATCGCGTGCGAGTCTCCGACATGTTCCTGCACGACGGTGACGAGTCCTGCTCGTCGAATCGTCTCGCGAAAGAATGGAAGCGTGTCGATTCGGCCATCGCTATTGACCACTTCAGGGTCGTGCCACTCCCAGCCCGCTTGATTCTCTTCCGAGCCTCCGTGATGGTCGACGGCGTGTAGTACGACTCCACTGTGCCGTGCCGCAGCACCGAGCCAAACCGTGGAACGACCGCAATACGACCCGACCTCGACCATCGGCAACCCCGCGACACGACTACATGCATCGATTGCCGCCGCATACAGCGCATCGCCCTCATCGGCGGGCATGAATCCCTTCGTCTCGAGTGCAATCGTGCGTAGTGCGGCGTCGAGCATGACGAGACGACGAACGCTACCGAGCAATCTTCTGCCAACATGGAGGGGTGACGAACTCGCAGCAACCGTTACACGACCTCGTCGCCCTGCTCGACGTCGAGCCCATCGAGGTCAACATCTTCCGTGGCCGAAGCCCCGATGAAAACCGTCAACGTGTGTTCGGTGGCCAGGTCGCTGGTCAAGCCCTCGTCGCGGCTGCACGCACTATCGACCTCGGCAATCGCAGCGTGCACTCGCTGCATGCGTACTTCCTTCGCCCAGGTGATCCGACCGTTCCGATTCTCTATGAGGTTGACCGGCTGCGAGACGGCAAGAGTTTCTCGACTCGGCGTGTGATCGCGATCCAACACGGTCAAGTGATCTTCAACCTGCAAGCGAGCTTTCACACCGAAGAGCCGGGGCTCGACTACCAACTCAAGATGCCGACCGATGTACCTGATCCAGAATCACTCCCCGACTTCAAGACACGCATGGCGCCCTACAAGGAGCAGCTCGGTGAATGGTACGACCGACCGCGCCCCATCGACATTCGTTACGTCGACTCCGATCCCATTTCGCGCGAGAAGAATCCGCGACTCGGGCAGCGAGTGTGGATGCGCGCCGACGGAACACTTCCCGACGACCACGTGTTGCACACATGCATCGTGACTTATGCCAGCGACATGACGTTGCTCGACACGGCACTATTGCCACACGGCATCGGATGGACTGACGGCAAGGTACAGATGGCGAGTCTTGATCATGCGATGTGGTTTCACCGGACGTTCAAGGCCGATGAGTGGTTGCTCTACGACCAGACATCACTCTCGACCTCGGGGGCGCGGGGTCTTGCCGGAGGTGCCATCTTCTCCAAGAACGGCGATCTCGTCGTCTCGGTGGTGCAAGAGGGTCTCATTCGTTTGGTCGGCAAGAAGTAGCCGTCATGCAGCAACCGGTCGTGTCCCTGCTCTTGGTCATCCTGGGATTCTTTGGGATGGAAGTCGTCACGTACGTCGTCCATCGCTTCGTGATGCACGGCTCATTCGAACGACTCCACATCAGCCACCATCGCAACGCCGCCGCCGAATACGCCGACAAGTCACCCGAGCCCAATGACGTCTTTCCACTCGCGTTCTCGGTCGTCGTCGTCGCCGCTTTCTGGGCTGGATTCAACGTGTCGGGTTTGGCGTGGTTCATCCCGCTCTTCCTCGGTGTCACGCTGTACGGGATCGTCTACACCGTCGTGCATGACGGCATGATTCACGGACGTATTCGTTGGATGAAACGTCTCAACTCTGGCTGGTCGAAGAGCCTGGCAACCGCGCACCGATCACATCATCATTCCAACGGCGAGCCCTACGGAATGTTGTTTCCATGGCTGACCATGCGACAATCGCAGCGACCCGAGGTCGGAATTACCGCACAGGGTTAGCTTTGCAGCGGATCATGGCCATCCCATGAACCGGTTGACCAGTACGGCGTAAACCGCGCGAACATTTCCTCGCCGTACCAACGCTCGGCGCGAGTGCGCGCTACGACTCGCGAGTGTTCCGGGCGACGACGAGCAAAGTCCTGCATTGCCCCGGGACTCCTCCAGAGGCTGAACGTACCCAGACGTCTGATCGGCATCTCACCAATTCCGACCACGGCCAGGAGTCCGTCACTGCCCTGCAACTCGGCATCTACAATCCGCGCTTCATTTGCAAACACCCGCCACGCAGCGACTCGAACCTGTGCGCGGGTGATGACAGCCAGTGGTTCGATTGAACCAGAAGATCGCGAAGCGGGAGAACCAAGCAGTTGCGGAATGTCCTTGCCACGCCAGGCACCGTGGCCGCCAGCGCCCCGCATCTTGACGTGCCATGACTCCCGTGTTCCTCGGCGGTCACCGACCTGCGCAACGAAGTGATCGGCATCCTGCTCGGTTTCGAACAGGCAGAAGAGCGCCGTCCGAGTGAGCTCCGAACCGGGTGCGGTGCTTCTCCCCTCTCCCGTACCGAGAACTCGTATGAACTCAAGACCCTTACTCTTACGAAAACGAAATCGATCAAATGCCAGGGCCTGCAACGACTGCGTCAGGCCTTGCCACGAAAACAGATGGAACGTCGCGACTCTCGGCATGTGTGCCATACAGTGTGTCTGCATGTCAGAGGCTTTGCTTGCCATCGTCATTGGCTACATCCTCGGCTCAATCCCCGTTTCTGACTTCGTCACTCGACGAGCCGGTGCGCCGAACCTCCGTGACGTCGGTGACAAGAACCCCGGCTTCTGGAATTCACGCACGGTCCTCAACCGCAACCAATCACTTGCCATCTTCGTTGGTGACCTGCTGAAAGGTGTGCTGTCGGTATCGATCGCTCAAGAACTCTCCGACGATTGGCGGATTTGGTTCCTTGCCGCAGGTGCAGCAATGGTCGGGCATGCGTGGCCGGTGTTTGCCAGGTTCCGTGGAGGACGCAGCGTGCTCACCTGGGTGGGTGCTGCGATCGTGCTCAGTCCGACTCCGGCGGCATTTTGCGTACTCATGTTCGTCATGTTCTGGGCGGCAACCCGTGAGTTCAGCCACGCCGTACGAATCGGTGTGGTGCTCTATCCGTTCGCTCAGTGGTACGCCGACGGCTTAGCGCAAGCAGCATCAACCGTGTTGCTGATGTCAATCATCGGACTGCGATTTGCAATGGCGGTCGGACTCGAATCAGTACTTGCGACCACGCCATTCGCGCGACGGCAAGAGAGTACCTTTCGCGACGACGACCCAGACAAATAGGTCGGCAATCGGCGACAGCCAGTAGCCCACGCCGCCTTGCTCGTACGCACGGCGTGTTCCGAACAGCACACCGAGCCGCACGGCGAGGAGCAAGTAAGAAACCGGTGTTGCCATCCCGGAGACGACCAGCCACAACGGTGCAACGAGCGTGAGAGCGGTGGTCAACAAGCGAACCCACTGCCGTAACGGGCGGTCGACATCACTGAGCGGGAGCGAACGACCCCAACCTCGCAGTGTCTCAGTGAATCCTTCGAACATCTGCACGGCGAGCAGCCTCGAACCGTCGAACATCTCGACATGGGCTCCGTTGCGAACGAGATGACGCAAGAGTGCGACGTCCTCAATGATGTGGCTCTTCACGGCCACACACCACTCCTCGCGAACGGCATCGTCTCTTCTGAACACCATGCACTGGCCGTTCGCCACGCTGTCATGCGACGCCGTACCGGTTCCGGCGCCGTACCGATAGACCAGCGACGTCAACATTGCCGCGTGCAGCCATCGACCAGCCACCGAGGTGACTCGGAATCGTGGTGCGACCGTTGCGAGCTTTGCACCGCTCTCAGCGAATGCGGTGGCGGTGACCAACGGCAACGAAGGATCTGGGCGTGCGTCCGCATCGAGCGTCACGATGACCTCACCAACTGCAACTTGAATTCCTTGATGCAATGCCCAGATCTTTCCGACCCAACCTTCAGGAAGGGGTGCTCCACTCACGACGGTGGCACCGAGGTTCCTCGCGATCGTTGCAGTGTCGTCCGATGATTGGTCGTCGACGACGATCACCTCGCGTATGCCACGAGCGCCGATGAGTGGCGCGATGCATTCGGCGATTCGGCGCGACTCGTTGCGTGCCGGTATCACGACGCTGATCCACGCAGCCTCATCCGACGACGCAGCCGACTGGCTCAACAGTTGACGTCCACCCCTTGATGCACGCCACAGCCGTGGTGCGGTGGCGGTGAGGGCGACGAGTTCAGCCGTGAGGAGGAGCCATCCCGACGAACCGATCACGCTCGCACGACGGGTCGGCGACTTGACCAGGGTGCCGCCGACTCAATCTGAGCCGAGAGGCGAATCAGTAGGTCTTCTCGATACGGTGCACCGACGAACTGCACGCCCATCGGCAAACCGGTCTTGCTCATGTGCAAGGGCAGGCTGATACCTGGCTGGCCAGTCATGTTGAACTGCGCGGTGTACTGCATGATCTCGCGAATGCGCTCGGTTGAGTCGTCACCTGACAGCTCGCCGATCTTGGGTGGCGGCCCGGCGAGCGTCGGTGTGACGAGTACGTCGAATCCCTTGCTGCCGTCTCGGGGTAGCCACCAGGATGCAACGCGACGTGTCCAGGCATGCATCCAGTTGACCGCTGACAGATAGGCAACGACATTGGTGGCTTGGCCGAATTGGGACATGAGATGGTTGCCGGGCTCGATGTCGTCGGTGGTAAACGTGACTCCGAACATCTTCTCCAGTGACGCAACGTCGTTTGCGATATGCGCAATCACGACGGCAAGGAACATGTCACCGAATTCGGCTTCGTCCAGAGCCGCGGGGTGCGAAATCTCGACATGATGTCCGAGACCTTCCAACAATCTTCCGGTGTTCGCCACTGACTCCCGCGCTTCGGGGTGATCGAGACCACCTGGAAGTAGCGGACCGGACAGAAGTCCGATGCGTAATGGCTCGACTTTCGCACCAACTTCGTCGGCGTAGGGTCGCAACGGCGGTGGTGGTGTGTTCGGATCCCCCGTCTCGTAACCAGCGAGGACATCCATCACTGCCGCCGTGTCTCGCACGCTGCGCGTGACGCATCCTTCAACCACACCACCAATCCACGATTCGCCCAGCGCTGGCCCCAGGCTCACTCGACCCTTGCTCGGTTTCAGCCCGACAAGCCCGCATTCGCTCGCCGGAATGCGAATCGACCCGCCACCGTCGTTCGCATGTGCCACGGCAACACAGCCGGCCGCCACCGTTGCCGCACTACCACCGCTACTGCCTCCTGTCGAGTGGTCGGTGTTCCACGGGTTACGCGCAGGACCATAGGCGAGCGGTTCGGTGGTAATCGTGCTGCCGAACTCGGGGGTGTTCGTACGACCGATGGTCACGAAGCCAGCACGAACGAGGCGCTCGTAGAGATACGAGTCTTCGGGTGCAACGAACTTTCGGTTCTTCAAGAAGCGCGTGCCGAGATGGTACGGCTCACCTTTGATCTGACAGTTGAGGTCCTTCACCACGATCGGAACACCGGCAAACGATCCCGAACTTCGGGTCGTTGCTTCGGTGCGTGCGCGCTCAAACCGTGGGTGGATTACGGCGTTGATCTTCGGATTCACCCGTTCGACGGCGGCGATGGCGAGATCGACGAGTTCGCTCGCCGAGATCTGCTTGGCACGAACGAGTTCAGATTGTGCTGTTGCGTCAAGATCCAGTGGGTTGCTCATGTTCCGACACACTAGAAGCCGTGCGAGTGCTTGCAGCAGTCGACAAGTTTCGCGGCACCGTGTCATCTGCCGAGGCTGCCCGCGCCATTGCTGACGCGTGCTGGACCACCGGTCACGACTGCGTCGAACTACCGCTGGCTGATGGAGGCGAGGGCACGCTCGCGGTCTTGGGCGGGCCGAACAGAACGACTCGTGTTGAAGGCCCGCTGGGTGCGCCAGTGGATGCACCTTGGCGACTGCATCGTGGAACTGCCGTCATCGAGATGGCGCTGGCGTCTGGAATCGAACTCGCTGGTGGCACCGAGGCAAACGATCCACTTGCTGCATCGACCATCGGTACCGGTCAACTCATTGACACTGCGCTCAACCTCGGTGCCGAACGAATCATCGTCTGTCTCGGTGGTTCGGCTACGACCGACGGCGGGCTCGGAGCCGTGCAAGCAATCACCACGCCCGCGCGACTGAAGCGTGTCGAGTTCCTCGTCGCTTGCGACGTCGACACGCTCTTCCTCGACGCTGCAGAGATGTTCGCACCTCAGAAGGGAGCATCTGCCACGCAAGTGAAGTTCCTCGCCACCCGGCTTGCTGGTACCGCCGAGCACTACCGGAATCGATTCGGTGTCGACGTCTCACGCGTAGTTGGTGGTGGTGCTGCAGGCGGATTGGCGGGAGGACTGTACGCGCTCGGCGCGCACCTCGTGCCGGGATTCGATCTGGTTGCAGAAGAGACCGGCCTGTACGACGCCATCACTGAATGCGACATCATCGTGACGGGGGAAGGTCGACTGGATGACACCAGTTTTCAGGGCAAGGTCGTCGGTGGCGTCACTCAACTCGCCCGTCGCAACAACAAGAGCATCCTTGCCGTGTGCGGAGAAGTGACGGAATCTGCCCGGTCGCGTGCAGAACGTGACGGACTAACCGTGGTGAGCCTCCGCGCGATGTTCGGTGACGACTCGTTCAGTCAGCCGAAGTGGTGCATTACGCAAGCCACTGAACGGCTTCTTGCAGCACTCGACAGCGCCTAGGTTTCGCTCAGCCGGTCGTCGTTGTCGTAATCACTGCCGGTGCCGCAGCGCCACCAGCGATGATCGCAAGTGGCTTCCCTGCGAGATCCGTGCCGAGCAGGATGAGAACACTGGCCTCGCCGAGACTTCCGGTCTCTGTCGGGATTGGAGTTGGCATGGGTGACGTTGCGACCCCACCAAGCTCCTGCGCCACTTGTGCAGCAGCTGCCTCGCTACCGAGCAAGTAGTAGACCACCGTCGTCGTCTGCTTCGGTGTGATCTCGCTCTTGTTGATGGCTGGCTGGACGATGTAGCCCTTGCCCTGCAGTTCGGTGGTGAGCAACCCGGCACTGCCACTCACACCGGATGCGTTTGCGATCTGCACTTTGAACGCCGTCAACACGACAGGAGCAGCCGTCGTATCCACAGGGATGACCTCGACCGTCGTTTCGGTGGCCGCTTCTTCGGCGGACTCGGTGGCCGTTGAACTCAGTGGTGGATCGTTGCGGAGATCACGCAAGATGAAGAACCCGAGCAACACTGCGAGGACCGCCACCGCGATCGACAGCACGGAATTGACATTGGCTGGTCGAGGCTCGGGGGCTGGACGCGGTCGGCGTTGCTCTTGACTCATGATGTCCAGAGTAGTCACGCACTCTGCGCGGATTGATTCAATGAGCCGAGGGTGGGGATTGAACCCACGACCTGCCGCTTACAAGGCGGCTGCTCTGCCACTGAGCTACCCCGGCGTGTCGCTCTGAGCGAACTCGAATCATCCTACGCTTCGTCGGAGCGAGGTCCGCTCGTTCTTGTCAGTGCCGAACTTGAACGATGTTCAGCGACGCGCGCGGACTACTTCGTATGTTGCAAGTGCTGCCGCTGCAGAAACGTTGAGTGACGACAACGCTCCGCGCATCGGAATCGAGACGAGCAAGTCGCAACGTTCGCGGACCAAGCGTGAAAGTCCGGGCCCCTCAGCACCGAGCACCAGGCACACGTGCTCTCTTGCCAAGTCGCCGAGTCCGAAGATCGGCTTGTCGGCCGCGTCATCCAAGCCCACGACCCAGACGTTGTTGTCGCGCAATTGCTGAATCGCCGTCGGTAAACCTGGTACGACGCACATCGTGAGATATTCGATTGCCCCTGCTGCAGACTTCGCTGCACTCGGAGTGATGTGCACTGCCCTGTGCCGAGGAAGAATCACTGCATCAACGCCCGCTCCCTCGCATGAGCGAAGAATCGCACCGAGATTGCCCGGGTCCGTGACACCGTCGACAGCGACGAGAAACAGCTTGTTCCCGGGCGTGGGGGCGACAGATTCACCGCTCGATGTAGAAGCCAACAGGAGTACCTCGTCAAGGAGTGTCTCTTCGAGTTCATCGGCGAATGCAATCACGCCCTGTGGGGCCTCGCTACGAGCCTGCTCATCGATGTCGGCACGGGATACCTGCCGAACCGGTACTCGCTCAGACCGAGCGAGATCGAGGATCTCACCGATCATTGGATTGCGCTCACTGTCGTCGGCAACCACGATCTCGCGCACTCGACGACGCGATGCGATGAGCAGTTCGCGCACTGCTTGTCGTCCCTCGATCTGTTCACCGCCGAGGCCGCGGTCGTTCTGGCGAGGTCGGGCAGGTCGATTCCCGCCTCGTTCTTGTCGACGCGGCCCGCGACGGGGATGACGGCTCACGAGATCAACAGGGCAACGGCCAGGCAGACGATGCCTTCAACACGGCCGATGCTCCCCAGTCCCTCTGCTCGTCTTCCCTTGACACTGACCGGGGCTCCGACAACGGTGCCGAGGTTCACCTGCATCGCCTCGCGATGAGGAGCGATCTTTGGCCGCTCGCAAATGACGTTGACATCCACATTCTCCACTCGCCAGCCGCCCGCCCGTACCTTCTCCATCACGGCACGAAGGATGAGCATCGAATCAACGCCCGTCCACTGCGGATCGGAGTCAGGGAAGTGCTGACCGATGTCCCCGAGTCCGGCCGCACCGAGCAAAGCGTCGCTCACCGCATGCGCGACGGCATCAGCGTCGCTATGGCCGAGCAATCCGCGTTCGTTCGGAATTCGCACGCCACCCAACACGAGCGGGCGATCGTCATCGGCAAAGCGATGTATATCGAAACCTTGGCCGACCCGCATCGACATCAGCGACTGCTCTTTCGTGTCGGCCACATGATCATTGCTCCCCGCGCTGCTGTGCTCGCGCCCACTCAAGGTCGTCACGAGTCGTGATCTTTCGATTCAATACGTCACCGTCAACGACGACGACTTTGCCGCCCTCTGCCTCGACGAGGGCTGCATCATCGGTGCCTTCTCCGAGGGAAGCATGCGCGCGTCGTAGTACTTCGGCTCGAAACGCTTGTGGTGTTTGAACCGCGCGCAGCGAACCTCGTGCTGGTGTGCGAACGACTTGACCAGTGTCGTCGACGACTTTGATGGTGTCGGCGACAGGAATCGCCGGCACTGCCCCATCAGCACCATCCGCAATCGCTTCGATGACTCTGGCGAAGTCATCCTCGTTCGCAAACGGTCGCGCCGCATCATGCACACAGATGATCGTCGCGTTCTTCGGTACTGCAGCGATACCTCGTCGCACCGACTCGCTGCGTGTCGTACCGCCGGGCACACCACCTTCTTCTTCTGCGACTTCAGGGGGAAGAACGACTACTACACCATCACTCGATTCGCGTGCGACTGCAACCGACCAATCCATGACGCGACGGTCACCCAAGGTTTCGAACTGCTTCGGTCCACCAAATCGGGTTCCTGAACCCGCCGCAACAACGATGGTCCAAATCACCTCACCTGGACGGCGAAGTTCACCCGTCGGCATCGACATTCAGGGTAGTACCGTGATGCTCATGACCCACGAAGAACTCCTCGCAAAAAACGCTTTCTTCGCCGCGACACCTCCTGCGTCATTGAAGAAGATCGCAGCTGCCGGCATCGTTCGTTCACTGCAGCGCGGAGACGTCTTGTTCAATGAGGGCGACGCCCCCGACGCAATGTTCGTGGTACTCGGAGGTCGGATTGCAATCGCCATCGGAAATCGTCCGCTCGATTCCCGTGAGAGCATGCTCGCCCTGATGGAAAGCGGTGACTTGTTCGGAGAACTTGGTCTGCTTGATGATGGTGCACGTAGCGCCCTTGCCCGAGCACTCGAGCCCTCGAGCGTGCTGCAGATTCCCTATGCGGCTGTCAAGGCCGAGTTGCAGGGAAATCCGTCGATGCTGTGGGGAGTGACGAAGCTGCTCGCCACACGTTTGCGAGTGATGGATGAAGTTCTCTCTGACAGCGTCTTTCTCGACGTGACGGGACGAACTGCGAAGCGATTGCTTGAACTCTCCGACGGTAGCGACGAGTTCGTCCTGCCAGTGACGCAGGAAGAACTCGCAGGCATGGTGGGTGCTTCACGCGAACGGGTAAACAAAGCGATCGCGAGTTTCATCCGCCTCGGGTGGCTCGAGCAAGCAGACCGCCGCTACCGCATCAAGGAACGGGCCAAGATGAGTGCCCGTTCGTCGTGATACCGGCTCGCCGGCTGTCGTCACACAGCCGATAAGGCGACGTCAACCGCTCCGTAACCAGTCACGCGCGCGAGCAAACGCGTCCGCCGCATCGACTGGTCGATGGGCTGGTCGGGTCGGATCGTGCGCAAAGGCATGCTCTGCCCCTTCGTATTCCACCACGCTGCAACCGACATTTCGGAGTTCTGCCACATCGGCCGGTGGTGTATACGGATCCTTCGTTCCGATGATCGCCAACACCTTGGAAGCATCGCCGTCGCGTAGGTAGTCAAGTGGCTCACCCTGAGTCGGTGAACGCCAGTTCTGTGGCACTCGAATCATCCCGTAAAAACTCGCGATACGCGCAAACCGGTCGCTGATGGCCGACTTGAAGCAATACATCCCGCCCAGACAGAAACCCATCAAGCCAACGCGCGCCGTGCCGAGCGCGTCGGCAGCCTGCTCAAGATCCCGCAGATGTCGGCTGTCATCGAGCGTCGCTACCGCCGTCATACGGGGCTCCATCTCCAGCGGGATGACACGACCCGGGAACGGCTCAACGGCACACACCGCCATGTTCCACTCACGTGCCAGTCGCGCCACCATGTCGTCATACAGGGGTCGCAACGACCAGATGTCCGGTGCGATGACCAGGCCCATCGTTGCGTCGGATGCGGACGCGTCGAGTTCTGCCTCTGTTCCCGACGGAAGCGTGATACGCACGACCTCAGTCTTGCCGATGGAAGATGTGGTCGCCGTAACCTCAATGAGGTGCGCGGCTCGGTCATCGTCGTCGGACGAGTGAGCGTCGATCTCTATGCGCGAGAGGCGGGGGCCTCGTTTCGGGACCCGCAGACCTTCAACAAGAGCGTTGGTGGAAGCCCAACCAATGTCGCCGTTGCCGCTGCGCGACTCGGGCACAACGTTGCTCTCCTCACCAAGGTGGGCAACGACGAGCTCGGCGAGTACGTGATCGATCGACTGCGCGAATTCGGGGTCGATACCTCGCGCGTGGGAGTCGCTCCGGGCGAGCGCACTCCCGTGGTAATCGCATCGATGGACCCACCGGAAGATCCGCGGGTGATCTTCCACAGAAAGCTCGACGCGCCGGACACCACGTTGCTGCGCGAAGCCCTGTCGGAGTCCGATGTCGGTGATTGCGACGTGTTGTGGATGACTGGCGGAACGCTTGCCCGAGGTACGACGGCAACGGCGTGCAACTACTGGATCGCAGCACGCAAACGAAAACCGCACACCGTGTTTGACATCGATTACCGGCCCTCCTTTTGGGATTCGGAGAGTGAAGCACGACGTGCGGCCGTGTCCGCCATCGAACAATCGACCGTCGTCGTCGGTAATCGATCGGAGTGTGCGATGGCGCTCGGAACCGACGACCCTGACCGTGCCGCAGACGAAATGCTCTCACTCGGCGTGCAAACGGCGGTCGTAAAGATGGGCGGTGACGGAGTGCTGCTTGCCAATCGTGACGAACGAGTGCGAATCGCACCGCTGCGGGTACCGGTCGTGTGCGGGCTCGGCTCCGGCGATGCCTTTGGCGGTGCACTCATTCACGGTCTTCTCAGTGGATGGCACTTGCGCACGATCGGCGAGTACGCCAATGCCGCTGGTGCATACGTTGCAGCTCGGCTTGCATGTGCCGACTCAATGCCCAATCTGACCGAGCTGACGGAATTCGTCATGACATCCGGCAGGAGTTGATACCGAGTCAGTGAGGGTAGCGGTGAGGTCGATTCTCACGATGTTGTGGCATGTCCACTCATCGACACATCGAACACCGAAACAATCCGGCCGCTTCACTTCAATCTGAGTGGCGGCGACTTTCCTACTGCCCTCACGCACTGGAGCGCGTGAATTCATGGAAACTCACGACACGCACCTTGTGGTCGCTCGATGAAGTGCTCCGCTTGTCGGGATTTCAAGGTGCAAAGTGCGATCCCGTCGCTGATCAAATCTTGGCAACCATCGTTCGCAGGGCAGCAACCGACGACTTGGCGGCACGAATCGTGTTGCAGCGAGTCCTGCCTCCGATGTTGTCGATCGCCCGGCGAAGGGGATTCGGTCACGGATCAACGTTTGACAGCGCATTCGGACTCGTGTTGTCGCATGCTTGGGAGATCATTCGCACCTACCCGATCATGCGACGGCCACGGAAGATTGCCGCCAACATCGTGCGCGACATCGAGTACTTTGCCTTCGTTCGAGGACAGCGCAACCGCCCGGTACACACCAGCCTCGACGAGAACATCGACACGGTCGAACTGCGTTACGCCTCCGACTCCCTCACTTCCCCACCGTTGGGCGACGGAATCGGTGGCGGGCGCGCGGACGAATCCGAGTTTGGTGTGCTCCTTGCGGAAGCAGTTCAGCACCACCTCTCGGATCGTTCGCGAACGGTGCTGCAGGCGCTCAGCATGCAGACGGTTGAGGAGTTCGCGGCAACGAAGGGGGTGTCGGCCCGCACCGTTCGAACATGGCGGCGCGACGCCGTCAACGAGTTGCGTGCACGAACGCAGTGTGTGGAGTGAGTTTCGCGGTACGCAGTCGCAAACTGTTCATTACAACAAAGACACTGGAAAACGCCATGGCGAGACCAGCCCACATCGGATTCAGCAGACCGAGAGCCGCAATCGGAATCGCAGCGGCGTTGTAAATGAATGCCCAGAACACATTGGCGCTGATCGTGCGAAGCGTGGCTCGCGATAGGAGAATCGCATCGGAAACGAGTCGCAGATCGCCACTCACGATCGTGAGATCACTTGCATTCATCGCGACATCGGTTCCGGTACCCATGGCGATTCCTACGTTTGCCTGTGCAAGTGCAGCTGCGTCGTTCACACCATCGCCAACCATGGCGACTGCGTATCCACGCTCCTGCAAGTCCGCGACGACGCGGACCTTCTCTTCCGGTAGCACTCCTGCAATCACATGTTGTTCGTCGGCTTCGATACCGACCTGCTTGGCGACGGCCAACGCCGTGGCTCGACTATCACCAGTGAGCAACATCGGTCGAAGACCGAGATCGCGGAGCGACGCAATGGCGGCTGCGCTGTTGGCTTTTGGTCGGTCGGCGACGATGCAGACGCCTCGTACCGAGCCGTTTACTGCAACGAGCACGCCGATATTGCCGTTTGCGCGGGCCACCGAGAGAGCTTCCGACATCTCCGAAGAGATCAGCACGAGTTTTCGACGAAGAAGAGTTTCGTTGCCGACCATCACGCTCGCGCCATTGACCGAACCGATGGTGCCCATACCAGGCAGGTTCTCGAACGATTCGACGGACGCAAGTGAACCGAGCTCGGCCCGTGCCGACGAGGCAATCGCGCGTGCCACCGGATGCTCGCTGGCGTGCTCGAGTGCACCCGCGAAGGCCAACACGTCGGCGCGGGACGTGCCATCGGCACACACCACATCGACAAGTTGCATCGACCCGGTGGTGACGGTTCCCGTCTTGTCGAACACCACGGTGTCGACTCGACGAGTCCCTTGCAACACGTCGGCTCCCTTGATGACGATTCCCATCTGAGCCGCTCGGCCACTTCCCACCATGAGGGCAACGGGGGTCGCCAATCCGAGCGCACACGGGCACGCAATGATCAAGACGGCGACTGCGGCAGTGAATGCCTGCGACAAATCTCCCCGCCACCACCACCAAGCCGCGAACGTCACCAGCGAAATGCAGATGACCGTGGGAACGAACACACTGCTCACACGGTCGGCGAGTCGCTGAACCGGGGCCTTGGTGGCTTGCGCGTCTCTCACGAGTCGTGCCATCTGGGCAAACGTTGACTCCGCCCCCACTCGGGTTGCCTGCACGACCAATCTCCCCGTGAGATTCACCGTGGTCCCCGTGACCGTTGACCCGACGGTGACATCGACCGGAACGCTCTCACCCGTCAGCATCGATGCATCAATCGACGATGTACCTTCGCGCACCACACCATCGGCGGCGATGATTTCTCCGGGTCGCACCACGATCAGGTCACCAACCTGCACTCTTGACGCCTCGATGCGCACTTCATCGCCATCGCGCAAGATCGTCGCCGTTCTTGCCCCAAGCGCCAGGAGCGAACGAAGTGCATCACCGGCGCGACGCTTCGCTCGGGCTTCGAAGTAGCGCCCAGCCAAGAGGAAGATCGTGACTGCAACCGCCACTTCCATATAGACGTGGTCAACGTCCATCGACATCATGTCCATTCCCGCATGCTCGGCTGCATTGCCCCACACCAACGCCCAGAGCGACCAACCCATCGCGGCAATGATCCCGAGGGAGATGAGCGTGTCCATCGTGGTTGCCCGATGACGCGCGTTCATCGCCGCGGCCTTATGGAAGGGTGCTGCCGCCCATGTGACGACCGGAATCGAGAGTGCCAGAGCCCACCACGGCCAGCCGTCGAACTGGAACGCAGCGATCATCGAGAGTGCAACGACGGGCAACCCGAACACCAACGAAACCAGCAGTCGCATTCGCAACATGGCGACACGCTCGAGAGTTTCCTTGTCGAGCATCTCGGGTGTGGTGTCCTCGATGAGTCGGGCGCCGTAGCCGGCATTCTCGACACTGCCGATCAGTTCCCGTGCGGAGACGGAACTGCTGACTCTAACCTGCGCCGACTCGGTCGCGAAGTTCACCGTGGCTTCAACACCGTCGAGTTTGTTGAGTGCCTTCTGAATCTTGGTTGCACACGCACCACAGGTCATGCCTGAGATGCTCAAGTCGAGTGTCTTGGATTGTGCGGTCACGTGGGTCGCCCGGGGCTCGAACCCGGGACCTGCGGATTAAAAGTCCGTTGCTCTACCAACTGAGCTAGCGACCCGAGGGCGGAGCCGAATCCCAACACGAGGTGTCAACAACTCAATTCCGACCAAGCGCTAAGGCTAGTTCGGTCTTCTCCGAATACTCAGCCGAAGGCGCGAATCGGTCGCACGTGGAATGGATTGAAGCCGCCATCCTTGCGTGGATCACCCGTCAACCACTTCTCGCGGTCGAACTGTTGGCCATCAATCCACAGCTGCGTCCACGCGGTCTCATTGTTGTACTCCGAAGACGTCCAGTAAAAGCCGCGCGAGAAACCGAACGAGTTGTTTCCCGTGAGATCGTTGTCCGTCAACGCAAGCACGTTGTAGAGGGTGTCGAGTTCGTCCTTGCTCGGGAGAAACCAATCGTCTTTCTCGCCGCACACCAGCGTGTCGGCATATCCGGCTGCCGTACCAATGAACGAAGTCGTGCTGACGTTCTTGTGTTGTTTGACGATCAAGTCGGTGTTTGCCCTCCCCATTCCCATACGCTTCGACTCAACTCGCTGACGCGCGGCGGTCTCCCATCGTGGATACAAGGGAGGTAGCGCTCGTGATCCTGCCCGACCGCTGCCGCTCGTGCGCCACGCCAGTCCGCTCTTCTGACAATTCGCCGGCGCGGCCTCAAGCCAACGGCCCCATGACTGTGTGGATCCGGCATCGTAAAACACGACGCCTCCTCCAGGCCCGCGATCGCCGACGCTGCATCTGATCGCAGCCGAGCAGGCCTCGGACGTCCGCCCGCCCGGCGGAATTGTGGGGTTGGCAGGACGTGTCGGGAGTGCGAGTCCTCGTGGCGCAAAGGAATGCACCCACGCGAGGCGCATCGGCGTGGGTTGGAATGACGAACCTTTGTGCGCATTGCTCGTTGTGAGGTTCTTGTTCGCAGTGAGTCCGGTCACGATGCCGTTGGCGTCGGTGAACTGTGTGCCGTCCTGGAACAGTTGGTACCAGGCGAAGGCTTCTGATGCCTCGCTCGACGTCCAATACGGCGAGCCCTTCAATCCGATCGGAAAGGCTGCTAGCGCGGGATTGCGCGATGTCGCGATGTAGTTATAGAGCGCATCAAGTTCATCCTTGGATGGAATGTGAGCACCGGCCGCAACCGTAGCCAGCGAGGTCGCCAACGAACTTTGCATGGCAACCATGAGCTCGGTGTTCTTTCGTCCTGCACCGAGTTGCTTGCCGAGTATTCGTTCTACTTTGCCGACATTCGCAGCATGAAGCACACCAGCGCCCCATGCACCTGCCTTCTTCTTCGGAGTCACAAGAACTTCGAGGTATTGACCCCACCACTGCGGTTCGGGCGCCACGTTATAAACAATGCCGCCAAGCGGGCCGCCGTCACCGATCTTGCACGGGCCACCCTTTGAGCACGTTGCGGCAGCCGTCACGACTTCTGACCCACGAGTCGGGATGAGCGAGACTGCAAGAACACATCCGACGACTGCGATCATCTTCTTTGCGGAGATCTTTGGTAGCGATTGCATGGGGATTTGGGGATACGACGGCGTTCAGCGAACGATCATGAATGTTGCCGCGAATTGGCATCCCACGGCAAGGACTGTCATCACATGCCACATCTCATGAAAGCCAAACACCTCAGGTCGTAGGCGAGGAAACTTTCGCAAGAACATCACCGCGCCAGCGGTGAAGATGAGGCCGCCGACTGCATAGAGCGAGAGTGACACTGGTCCGGCATGGCGGTACGCCCACGGCAAGACAAGGATCACGATCCAACCCATGACGAGATACAACGACGACGCAAACTTCCGTGCCCTCCACAACGACTTGAGCACGATGCCCAGCACTGCGACCGACCACACCACCACGAGGAGCGGAACACCAATTGCTCGTGGTAGCGCGACCAAACACACGGGTGTGTAGGTTCCGGCAATCAGCACATAGACCATGGAGTGGTCGATGCGTTGCATCACGTGCTGTACACGGCTGCTTCGAGCAAAGAGGTGATAGGCAGCTGATGTACCGAACAGTGCAACGAGCGATGTTGCATAGACCGCAGTCGATGTCGTGGCAATGGTTCCGTCAGCAAACAGAACGAGTGCAATGACGGCAGGCAGAGTCACGAGAACTGCACCGCCGTGGATACGGCCTCGCCAACGCGGTCGCCATAGTCCCGTCGGGTGGTGGAACACCGGACGATGCGCTCGACTAGCTCTCACAGTGCGAGCGTAGGGCGTCATGCGGCCACCCACGCCAACTACGACCCCATCGGGGCGACGTTCGCCGCAGATACCCAGCAAATCGCGGTAGCCGACTCTCGATGAGTTCCGGCAACACGATGTGCACCAGGACGTCGATCTGCCTGACGAAACGGCACGGTGAGCCGAACCGAAAGCGACTTACCGCCGGCTTCTCCACGCTGCGCAACAAACGCAGAGTTTCACGCATGGTGTGTCGTGGTTCCAGCACACCGTCAGGCTAAGTACCCCGATACCCGTTCGGTCTAGCCTCGGCGCATGGCGTACGACTTTGACCGATTCCTTCGATATGACGAGATGGCAGCGTGGTTGCAATCTCTGGCGGCAGCGCATCCAACGCTGTTGACGGTCGAGTCCTACGGCAAATCACACCTCGGTCGTGATTTGCTGCTTGCCACCATCACCGATTCACGATCCGGAGAACACCACTCAAAGCCAGCGCATTGGATCGACGCCAACATCCACGCCGTTGAGGTAACGGGTGGAGTTGCTGCGTTGTACATCATTCACCATCTCGTCACGGAGTATGTCGCTGGCAACCCGACGGTCGTAGAGGCACTGAGGACGCGCACGTTCTACGTGGCACCGCGCGTGAACCCTGACGGTGTCGAGGATGCACTGGCCGAGCGACCGCTGTTCCATCGCTCAAGCGTGCGACCGTGGCCATGGCGCGACGGGCATCGCTGGCCCGGTCTTCACCCGCAGGACATCGACGGTGACGGACGCATTCTCACGATGCGTATTGCCGACCCCGATGGCGGTTGGATGCCCCATCCTGACGAGCCGCGTGTGATGATTCCGGTCGGACCTCTCGGCGCACCGGCCGGCACGAAGCGTTACCGGCTGCTCACCGAAGGTCTCATCGAAAACTTCGATGGTTTCACCATCGACCAGCCTCGTGACCCTGCCGGACTCGATCTCAACCGCAATTTCCCCGCCGGCTGGGGTGTTGATGTTCTCGGCTCGGGTGATCATCCGATGAGCGAACCGGAGATTCTTGCTCTCGTGCGAGCCGTCAAAGCGCGACCGAATGTGTGCGGGTACAACGCATTCCACACGGCTGGCGGCTTCATGTTGCGACCGAGCAGCAATCTTCCCGATTCCAAACTCCCGCCCGAGGACTTGTTCATCTTCAAGAAGTTTGGCGAGCATTCCACCCCACTCACCACGTATCCCGTGCACTCGGTGTATGAGGATCTCACATGGGATAAGTCGCGGGTGATGGGCGGTGCCGGCGACGACTGGGCGTACGACCATCTCGGGGTGTATTCATGGACGACTGAATTCTGGGATGCCATCTATCGCGCGACCGGAGAACACTCTCCGACCGACGTGTGGTACGTCGGCCCGACGCCGGCACAAGACCTCGCGGTCTGCCGCTGGAGCGACAAGAACGCTCCGGGCTCGTACGTGGCCTGGTACCCCTATTCGCATCCGCAACTTGGACCGGTCGAACTCGGCGGTATCAACGCTCTATATATATGGACCAACGCCCCGGCATCGTGCCTGAAGGCTGAGGTCGCACCGCACGCCGAGGTTGCAATCTTCCAAGCCATGGCATCGCCCCGGCTGGAAATCAAACTCGTCGATGCCACCTCATTGGGCGGCGACATCTGGCAAGTGCGCGTCGGTGTGGCAAACACCGGTTGGCTGCCGACGTACGTCACGCAACACGCCCGGTCGATGAAGATCGTGCTGCCCGCCATCGTGGATCTGCGCAATGCCGACGGGACGGCACCCGACCTCGTCGAGGGCGAAGCGAGGGTGCGTATCGGACAACTCGAGGGTCGCAGCAAGTTCCTGCTTGATGGAGGTGCGATGTCGGATGGCACGCCGGATCGTCGACTCCATACGTGGATGATTCGAGCCAAGTCTGGAACCGTGCTGACCGTATCGGCCTCGCATCAACGGGCCGGGTCGGTGTCGGCGAGCCTTACGCTGCGCTGACTTCGTCGCGTGCGTGGTGCGAAGTCCACGCACGCCAGGCGATGTACGTTGCACTTGGAATGAGTATCAGGTTCGGATACGAAACAACGGGATCACCAATTGACAACCCGTACACGAACCAGCCCGTGCCCATCGTGGCGAGCAGCGAATACGAGGAGACCGATACGCCAAAGAGGTGGGTCGTGCGGAGAGCACGCCACACCTGCGGGATGATTGCCGGTGTACCGATGATCACGCCAGCCACACCGACGACGGTCGGAGAAATCCTGGCGAACACCGCACAGAACACTGCGGTAGTTCCGAATGCAGCAAGCGGCTGCCAAAGTGGCAGCGAGCCTTTGCGCACCAGCATCACGACCAGGGAGATGATCGCCAACTCGATGTTGGTGTTGGAAAGGATCATCGGGAGGCTGTCGATCGTCACTCCATAGGTAAGCCACATGAGCGTGCCCGACAGACCGATCAACTGGGACGACGGCGACACTCCCTCGACGCTCCGTCGTGAGTACACGCGAAAGACCTGTGGCCAGATGAATGCAACTCCAAGCATCGTGGCGACAACACCTGCAATGTCGCTCACACTCATCGTGACGACGCTAATTCTTCGGCACTTCACTCGGACGTCATTCAAGTGTCCGATGAGCCTCGTAGTCTCAGAACGATGTCCAGAACTACCTCAAGCGGTCAAACGTGGGATGAGCGCTACGCAGAGGATGGTTTTGCGTTCGGCACCGAGCCAAATGATTTCCTGCGTGAAGTCGCAGATTCACTGCCGATCGGCAGAACACTCTGTCTTGGTGACGGTGAAGGCCGTAACGGAGTGTTTCTTGCTCAACTCGGGCACCACGTGGTGACCGTTGATCTCAGCCCGGTCGGAGTCGTGAAAGCACGCAGGCTGGCCGCCGATCGAAAAGTGGAGATCGACGCAAGGGTTGCAGACCTGGACGGGTTCGACTTAGGGCACGACGACTGGGACTGCATCGTCTCGGTGTTCTGTCACTTGCCAAGAACGCTCCGTCACGCCGTACATTCGGCGATTCCGGGGGCTTTGAGGCGTGGTGGATGCTTCGTGTTCGAGGCGTACCGTGCTGCAAACATCGGCCGCGGTGTTGGCGGCCCGCAGAATGCCGAAATGACCGTGGAACTTGAGGATGTGCTCGGTGACCTCGGAGTGGCTGCCGGTCTGACGATCGAAATCGGTCGCGAAATCGAACGTGACATCGTCGAGGGCAAGTACCACAACGGATTGAGTGCGACCACTCAGGTTCTCGCGCGCAAGATCTGATTTCTACCGCCCTGAGCGGTACAGCGATAACCTGCCTGCCATGTCGCGGCGAACCAGAAGGCTGCTCGTGGTGATTGCTGCTGGCTTGGTGGTCTTTGTTGGTGGCCCCTGGGTCTACATCAACGTGATTCGTGAGCCCGCAGCTCAGAGCTTTCTGGATGAAATCTCCACCACCACGTTCGTGGCCATGGGCGATGTCTCATCCACGACGAATGCACCGCAAAGCTCCGAGGACGATTCAACCGTCCTTGATGATGTCAGCGGCACATGGAGTGTTTCCGGCGACTCCCAGGTGGGCTACCGCGTTGACGAGGTGCTGTTCGGCCAGAACGTCACGGCGGTGGGCAGAACCACTGCCGTAACGGGCGTCGTCAACATCAGCAATCTCACCGTCAACTCGGCCGAATTCACCGTCGACATGACGACGGTGAAGAGCGACGAATCCAAGCGCGATGCACAGTTCGCCAGCAGAATCATGGACACTCTCAACTTCCCGACCGCGACGTTCGTCCTCTCCTCGCCAATCACCGTGGGTGTAGAGGCACTCAATGGGCCCGGGCGACATGAAGCATCCGGCGTCCTCTCGCTGCGTGGGACAAGCAAGCCGGTAAGCCTTGATGTCGTCAGCTCGATACGCGGCGGGGCGATCGTCCTCGCTGGCGAGATCACCATCGTGTTCGACGAGTGGGGAATTCCGAACCCATCGATTCCGGGTATCTCAACCGAAGACTTTGGCATCCTCGAGTTCAGCCTCGTGCTGGAACGCTGACCGATGCTCACGGTCTACGGCGTCACGCTCATCACTCCTCGGGCGAAGGATGACTCTCACGAGCGGTTGCTGAGGGAGTCGGTCGGAAGACTCATCGAACCGTGGTTGGAGGCAACCTGGCCACATGCCAAACGAACCAACACCTTGCAGGTTCAGATGCACAACAGTGTCACCGACAAGGTCTTCCGCTGTGAAGTTTCTGAGCAGCATCCCACAGACGACGCCCGACAGGTCACCCTCATTTCGATGTTCACCGCACGGCGTGGTGACCTTTGCATCGATGTACGTCGCGAGGTGCGGCCTACGGGACCACTGATTCTGCCTCGTACTCGGAGTGAGCGACCACCGTTGGCACTCACCACTCTCGTAGCCGACATCGCCCGTGAGTTGCGGGCCAGAGACGCGAATCAGTTCATATCGGGCAGCCCGAGTCGAGTGTCTTCCGCCGATGAGGGCGCTGCGGTCGCCGCACTGATTGATGCGCCGTCTCGTCGACTGCCCGTGGTCATCGAGTGCACCAGCACGAAAGGACCGAACGCTGCAACCACCATCGATACGGCACGAGTGCTGACGGGGATTGCGCACGTCTATCACCTCACCACGAGTGATGCAGAGAAGGGATTCAACGACTACTACGGCACACGCAAGGCGAGTTCAAGTTGGGTGCTCGTCGCATGGCCCCGCACAGGTCGCAACGTGATTCTGAGTGAATATCCGCAGAAGGATGACGACCGGCTCGTTGACGAGCTCATCGCGGCGGCCGTCGGTGCACTTCCGATGCTCCCCCGCGCGACGACCCGTCCGCAAAGTACACCGGTAGTCCCGATCCAACAGGTCGTCGCCAACACGTCTTCGCCGGAAGTGGGCGACCTGCGACGAAAGAACCAGGAATTGGAGCAGCGCGTGTCGGAGCTGCAAGCCGACTTCGACGATCTCTATGAGAATCTGACCACCACGGAACATCTGAGCGCCAAAATGGCCGAGGACCGAGATCGCTACCGCGATCAGCTCACCTCGTTCTTGTTGCTCCGTGACGACGCAAAACAGTGGAACAACACTGCCCACGTCGTTGCGCTGGCCAAGAAATCATTCACCATGCTGGACTTTCATCAAGATGTCGAGAGTCGTCTCGGTAACACACAGTTTCCTCCGGCAACCAACCAACGAATCTTCGCCAGCCTGCTCGAACTCAACAACTTGGCAGCCCGACTGCGACGAGGTGACATCGAGCCCCACCTGTTCAACACCTACTGCTCGGAGAAGTTCAACTTCGCCCCTTCGGTTGGCGACAATGCGGTGAACAAATTCGGTGGTGACTACACGATCACTTGGAACGGGGAGCCGGTACAACTTGGGCCGCACATTCGCTGCAACGAGGCACGCATCTACTTCTACGTCGACTCGGGAGAGCGTCGCGTCGTGATCGGCCACGTCGGTGGACACCTGCGCGACAAGACGACGCGCTAGCCGCGACGCGTCAACCTTCTCCACATCACTTGGGCGGCCGACGACGACAAGAACGGTAGAGCCAGCCGGTAAACCAGACCGGGGACGACAACGACCTTGCCCCGTCTCAGTGCTCGATCAGCCGCCCGAATCACTGCGTCAGCCGACAACCACATCCAGTCGGGAATGCTCGTGCTCAGATGCTCGAGTCCGGCACGTCGGTGTAGGTCGGTTCGGACGTAGCCCGGACACACGGCCACTACTCTCACGTTTTTCCGGCCGACCTCGAGGGACAAACTGCGCGCGTACGCGGCAGAATGCGACTTCGCGGCAGCGTAAGGTGCCGCCTTGCGCATCGGTGTGAACGCAGCGATGCTCGACACGATGACGACATCGCCGCCGCCACGCTCGATCATCCCCGGAACGACTGCTTCACACAGCCGAACCACGCCGGTCGCCAAGAGATATGTGAGTGAGTCGAGTTCATCCCTGTCGGTCGTGCCGATCGAGGCCGCATGCGTGCTGCCAGCGTTCAACACGATGGTCGAAACGTCGCCGCACCGAAGTGCAACTTCTTCGATGCCCTTCGGCGTCGCCAAATCGGCGACGACAACTTCGGTCGCCACGCCTTGGACTCGGGTCGCCGTCGCAACTCGTTCAAGCTCAGCATGGTTGCGTGCAGCAATCACGAGGTCGTAACCCCGCCCGGCGTACCACATCGCGAATGCCTCGCCGATTCCCGACGATGCACCCGTGACGAGCGCCTTCGGACGACGTGTGTTCTCCCCCACGCTTTGAGCCTCGCACATCACACCGCTTAGGGTGAACGCCATGTCTTCACCAGTCTTTGAACTATCCGATGCCTACATCGAGCGGCTTGCGGAACTCGATCCCGGATATGCAACAGCGCTTGGCATTCCCGGTAGCGACCACCTGATGACGGACTTCAGTCCCGCTGGTCACGAAGCCCGCGAGACGCTGAACCGCTCGACGATGGCAAAACTTGCAACCTTGGATCAGGCATCCGACCGAGATCGCCTTGCTGCGGGAGTGCTGCGCAACTCCCTCGAGATGTCGGAACGAGAGTTTGCCGCTGGTGAACATCTCCGGACCATTCGGGTGTTGGCGGGTGACGTCGACTATGCACGCTCGGTATTCGACCTGATGCCAACCGCGACTGCTGCGCACTGGAAGACGATTGCCGAACGAATGTCGAGGGTACCCGAGGCGTTCAATGGCATGCGTGAGTCGTGGAAGCTCGGTATGCAGCGCAAGGTCGTGGCACCGCGTCGACAGGTGCTCGCGGTGGCCGAGATGCTCGAGGGTTGGGCGGGAAGTTCGACGGCACCGGGATTCTTCACCACACTCGCCGAGCAAGGCATCGCAGTCGACGGAGCTCCAGTGGACGCATTGCGCAGTGCCGCCCGCCAGGCGACGCAAGCCCTGTCTGAGACTGCGCGATTCCTCCGGGAAAGTTACGCACCGGTTGCCGATCCGCGCAACGGAGTCGGCGAGGAACGACACGCACTCGCTCGTCGTCGCTACATGGGCATGAACATCGACGCTGATGATGCCTACGAATGGGGTCTTGACGAGGTTCGTCGTCTCGACGCGGAGCTTCAACGGTGCGCCTCAGAGATCAAGCCGGGCGCCACACTCGAGGAGGTTCGTTCGTATCTTGACAACGAGTCTTCCGAGGCAATCGAGGGAGAAGAAAACCTGCGGCAGTGGCTGCAGAACTTGATGGATGATGCGATGGACTTTCTCATCTCCAACAATCACTTCGACATTCCCGAAGGCATCAGGAAGATCGAGGCAAAAATCTCGCCACCCGGTGGTGCTGCAGCCCAGTACTACATGGCCCCGAGCGAGGACCTCTCACGACCCGGAAGCACGTGGTATCCGGCCAACGGTCGCAAACGGTTTCCGTTGTGGGGCGAGCCCACGACCGCCTATCACGAGGGCGTTCCGGGACACCACATGCAGATCGGCATGGCAATCGTCAACCGGGAGAAGCTCTCACGCTTCCAGCGCAACGAATTCGTGAGCGGTCATGGCGAAGGATGGGCACTGTACGCGGAGCGACTCATGGATGAGTTGGGATTCCTCGCCAGACCGGAGTATCGACTTGGGTTCCTGTACGCACAGGCATTTCGTGCGGCACGCGTCGTGGTCGACATCGGCATGCATTGCGAGAAGAAGATCCCGAAGAACTGGGGATGGCATGCAGGCGAAGCCTGGACACCTGAACTAGCGCTCGAGTTCCTCTCCGCAAGGTCGTCGAACGACGACGCATTCAACAAATCAGAGATCGATCGATACCTCGGCTGGCCGGCACAGGCGATTTCGTACAAGCTCGGTGAACGTGTCTGGTTGCAACTACGCGACGAGGCGCGTTCCAAGCATGGCGCTGGTTTTGACTTGCGCGCGTGGCATACCTACGCCCTCGATCTCGGCAACCTAGGGCTGGAGCTGTTCCAACAGGAGATGCGACGCTTCTAGAACGGTCGACTATTTGGTTACGACAACGGGGGTTCCGGGTTTGGCCCACTCGTAGATGAACTTCACATCTTCGGTGGCCATCCGTATACAACCCGATCCAGCAAAGGAGCCGAGTTGTGAAACCGTCTGCATGGGCTTGCCGTCCTTGCGTGGAATCTCGTGGAAGCCGATGTTGCCGCCGGCGGGTCCTTTGGCAAAGCGTGTCATCCAGCGGAACGTGACACCCTCAAAGTCCAGACTGAACGACCACGGGGACTTCGTCGTGACCTCGTATCTGCCGGGTGCAGGTATGCCCCGACGACCGGACACTGGAATCGATCGAATCACCTCGTCGTTCTTGTCGACGACCCACACCCACTGGAGGGAATTGCTGTAGACGACGCGACGACCACTACCGGTGTTCCGCGGAATCATGGGCGCGAATCGTCGAGACTCGGTGATATTCGGCGCAATCGATGGCAGCGGGGCAACATCTGCCGCGCCGGCATTGGTCGACTCCGACCCGACGTCTTGGTTCGCCATCGCAGGAGTCGCGACGAGCAGTGTGCTGACTGCAACCGAGAAATAGACGGCATGAAGCCTCACTCTCCGGCTCCCTTTGCGTCATCAACCACTTCGTATCGTTCACCGACCGAGCTCAGCACACCCTGAATGACGGCGGCAGCCGGCAAGCCGAGAATTGCACCGGTTGGGCCGAGCACGGCACCTCCCACGATTGCAGAGGCGAACGCGACGCCAGCATGCAGCTCCATTTTCTGCGCGGTCACCTTCGGAGCGATGAGGAAGTTTTCGATTTGCTGATAAATCACGATGAAGCCGAGCACGAAGAGTGCCTTCAATGGGGAATCGACGACGGTGAGCAGCAACGGGAACGCCCCGGCGACGTAGATGCCGATCACGGGGAGGAACTGAGAAACGACTCCCACCCACAACGCCAACGCGATCGGCGCAGGAGTACCAATTGCCTGGAATGCAATCCAGTGCAAGAAGGATGACACCACAGCAAGAATCGCCCGAGACGACAGATAGCCGCCGGTCTTTTCGACGGCAAGTTCCCAGACGTCAAGCACCACTCGTTGGCGTTGCGGACGCAGCCAACTGCAGATCGTCCTTCGCAGCCGCGGACCGTCTGCGGCGAAATAGAACGTAAACAACAGAATCGAGAACACCTGGAACAACGTGCTGAATGCTGACACTCCGAGTTGCACCGCTCGGTCGGCCTGCGAGTTGAGGAATTCCCTCACCGGCCCATTGGGATCATCGATTGATTCGATGATTTCGTCGGCATCGAGTTCGGTGCCGAACGTGTCGTTCAAGAACCCGACGACATCGGTGACGTAGGTATCGCGGTTGTTGGTGAGTTCGTTTGCCTGATCGGCGATGAGCGCCCCCATCACTGCGACGAATCCGGCGGCAACGACAGCGACGGCGGCGAGTATCAGACCGGTCGCCACGCCACGTCGCATTCCACGCCGCGCCAATCGATTCGTCCCTGGTTCGATGGCCAAGGCGATGAACAGTGCGATCACCAGCAGTAGGAAGAAGCCGAACAGGCGGTCCCACAACTCTTGAAACAGCACCGTTCCGAGATAGCCGAGCCACAAGAGCAGGATTGCCCGGGGCACCCAACGAGGCATCGAAGTGTCTGTGCTCGGTGAATCCATCACATCTTTCAGAGTACCGACGACCTTGGTGCAGGTGATTTGCAAGACCGCTGGCACGATGAACTTGTGAATTTCTCGCGTGATGCCGTCGACGATGCGTTGACGACCGTGCGCGAGGCACTTGGAAGGGCGTTGCGTGAGCGTGTTGCCGGCCCAGATGGCGAGACACGAATGATGCAGCTCATGGAACCAACTGCACCACGATGGTTCTCCGATGAGCGTCCGATCCGTCGCGTGCACGCCGATGCCTCGATGTTCATCGGCGGCCTCAGGGCACTGCTCGTCCAGTCGCTACATCCACTTGCTATGGCGGGCGTCGCGCAGCACTCGGATTATCGAAGCGATCCGTGGGGACGTCTACAGAGAACGGCCGACTTCCTCGCCGCAACATCGTTCGGTCCCGTGAGCGAGGCGCAGCGCGCCGTCGACGTCGTCAACCGGGTTCACGAAAGGGTGGTTGGCACGGCGAGTGATGGCCGGCCGTACTCGGCGCGCGATCCGCATCTCCTGCGATGGGTGCACATCGTCGAGATCGACAGTTTCCTCACGGCACATCAACGTTTCGGTGAGTTTCCACTCGATGCTGCCGGCTGTGACGAGTACGTAAAGGACACTGCCGTAATCGCCCGCAAGCTCGGCGTTCCGGCGCCTCCCGAGTCAGTGCGAGCGCTCCGTGATCAGATTTCGTCGTACCACGGCGAGATACGTGGAACCAAAGAGTCTCGCGATGCCATGCGATACCTGCTGTTTGAGCCACCACTTCCCCCGGTCGCACGTGCCGCGTATTCCCTGCTCGTTGCAGCGACGATCTCGACACTGCCGCGCTGGTCACGACCGCATCTTGGACTGCCCTACTTGCCTCTCACCGAACGGCTTGCACTTCGTCCACTCGGTGATGTCATCACGCGCGCCGTCCGATGGGCGATGCCCCAACGCAATTCGACGTAGTTATCGCGCGAGGTCTACGAACGCGTCGTAGATGCCTTGCTGCTGGGGGTCATCGGCTGACGTGTCTTCGGGGTGCCACTGCACGCCAATGATTCGGTGTCGCTCATGCTCGACCGCCTCCAGCAGGCCGTCTGGCGCACGACCGACGGCGCGAAAGCCCGGAGCAAGTCGATCGATTCCCTGGTGATGAAACGAAGCCCCACGAACACGCGACGCACCGGTGGCGCGCACCAACCAGCAATCGTCGATGAGTTCGATGTCGTGCAACGCGAACTCGGCACCGACCGGAAACTCACCCGGCGCGTGGGCAACCAATGACGATGCTTCGGGCAGGTCGGCGAGGTGTTGCACGAGCGATCCGCCAAGCACCACATTGCTGAGCTGCATACCGCGACACACGGCCAGCACGGGTAGTTCGTTGGCCAGGGCACCATGCAACATCGCCGACTCGAATCGATCTTGTTGCGGAGACACGCCGTAAATGTGCGGTGATGCTTGCTGCCCGTACAAGGCAGGGTCTACGTCGGGGCCACCCATCAACAACAATGCGTCGAATCGCGACAACAATTCGCTCGCATCGTCAGCCTGGAAGACTTGCGGCGCAATCACCACGGGTTCGCCCCCTGCACGCAGAATCGAATGCAGATAACGCTTGCCGGCGAAGGCAACCTCGTCACGCGAAACCCGGCTCGGTGCTCCCGTTCGACCGGCTACGGCGATGAGCGGCGTCACTTCTTCAACGCTATGCGTGTCAGCGCGTGCGTTTCTTGCGCGAGAAATGCTGGGTGAGTGGCTTCGCCAACGATCCACGACGGCCGATCTCCACCGCGTCGAGCCCAAGCCAATCCGCCATCGATTGCACCTCTGTGACGATGGGCGCCACCACGTCTCGTGGCTTGACGCCCGATTCAGTGAACGCACCTTCAACGCGCAGCGTGCTGTTCTGTCTGTCGGCCTTCATGTCGAGGCGTCCGACGAGCCGTCCACCGCACAGCACCGGCAAGACGTAGTAGCCGAAACGTCGTTTTGGTCTCGGGGTATAGATCTCGATTCGATAGTGAAATCCGAATAGTCGCTCGTTGCGCTCACGGTTCCACACCAACGAGTCGAACGGTGACAACAGTGCACACCCAGAAACACTCTTGGGGATGACAAGTCGCCTGGGTACGAATGCCGGTTTTTCCCATCCCTCTACGCGTGCGATACGCAACGACCCGTCTTCGACGAGCGACTGCAACGCCGGTCGTGCTTCGCGTGGTTTCTGACGGTGATAGTCGGCCAGATCACCGAACGTCGCGATACCGAGATGATCCGCTGCACGACGAATCAGCTCCCGCCGCGAGTCAAACTCGGAGGGCGTCGGCGCATCGAGCACATGTTCGGGCAACACTCGCTCGGGCAGGTCGTAGACGCGAGCAAAGTCGGAATCGCGGGCACGCGTGGTAACTCGACCGGCATAGAAGAGGTATTCCAGAGCTCGTTTGGCATCGTCCCAGTCCCACCATGTGCCCTTCTTGCCAACCCTCATTGAAACGTCGGCCGCCTTGAGGGGGCCCTCCTCAGCTACACGTCGGAACAGTCGCTCGACCAGCGACTTATTGCTCGTGTAGTAGGTGCCGAACCAGGGATGCGGTCGGGCCATCTTCCAGCGCATCAATGGATGCAACTCCACAGGCGCCAACGATGCTTCGTGCACCCAGTACTCAAACAGCCTGCCCTTGGTGACGGCGTCGGTTACTACTTTCCGATCGTGCTTACCGATTCTTGCGAAGATCGGAAGTTCTTGGCTTCGCACCAATACGTTGACGGAGTCGATCTGCAGTACTCCTACATGACGGATCACGTCCTGCAGTTTCTTCGAGTCGCCTCCCTGATAGTCACGACCGAAGCCCTGTGCTGCAAGTGCGACTCGTCGCGCCTCCGAAAGACTCAGGTCAACGGAGCCCCCGAGTTTCCCGGCAGAACGACGCGGCTTGGGCCTCGCGTCGGAGTCGCCTGAGCGACCGCGCGTCACCAGAATTACTCGACGACGGAGATCGTTACCGAATTGATGACGACGTCGGTCTTCGGGCGGTCGCCCGAGCCAGTCGGCACGTTTTGCATCGTTTCGACCACATCCAAGCCCTTCACCACCTGGCCGAACAGGGAGTATTGAGGAGGTAGTCGGCATCCATCGGGACCGCTGATGATGAAGAACTGAGAACCATTCGTGTTCGGTCCGGCGTTCGCCATGGCCAACGACCCGAGCTTGTACTGATTCGGCTTCGGAAGTTCGTCGCCGAATCGGTAACCCGGACCGCCACGACCAGAACCCTCAGGGTCACCGCCTTGGCACACGAAGTTCTTGATGATGCGGTGGAAGATGACGCCGTCGTAGTAGTGGTGCAGGGCGAGAAACACGAAGTTGTTCACGGTTCGAGGTGCATTAATCGCATCGAGTGCGATGATGATTTCTCCCAGGGACGTGCTCATCGTCGCCGTGTAACGCTTCTTTGCATCGATCCCCATCTCCGGCGGCTCGGCAAAGCGTTGCTGTTTCTGTGCTGTGCCGTCGAACGGCGGAAACTGGGTTGGCATGAAGGGTCACGCTAGCGGTGCGTGACACCGCATACCCGTTCGCCTACTCTTGCGATGATGAGTGACACGAATGACCGACGCGACGAGCCGGTTGATCTTGATGCAATCGAAGCCGAACTCGCCGAGGTGGAACTCATGCTTGAGCGTCTCGACAAACCGAGCAACTAGCTCTTCGTTCAGCGCGCCCAACAACCTTCAAGATGGTCGTTGACCATGCCGACGGATTGCATGAACGCGTACATCGTCGTTGGGCCGACGAACGTCCAACCTTTCTGCTTTAGCGCCTTCGAGAGACGAACCGACGAAGGGGTCTGCGACGGTATGCCTGGAGGTGTCGAGCGATCACCTTCCGGATTGCTGGGACGAAACTCCCAGATGAAGTCCGACAGAGAAGGGTGATCACGGACAATCTCGCGACATCGACGGGCATTGTTGATCGTCGACTCGATCTTGCCGCGATGCCTGACGATGCCGGCGTCACCGAGCAATCGAACCACATCGGGTTCACCGAAGTGGGCGATGCGCTCGATGTCGAAGTCGGCGAATGCTCGCCGAAAATTCTCTCGTTTTCGCAGAATCGTGAGCCAACTCAGACCCGACTGAAAACCTTCAAGGCAGATCTTCTCGAATAGACGTCGATCGTCGCGCACAGGCTTTCCCCATTCGTCGTCGTGATACGCAACGTAGAGCGGGTCGTCACCGCACCACCAGCAACGACGTCTGCCGTCCGGATGCTCGCGCAGCCAACGCGTCTCTTCGGGAATCAACTCACCAGTTTTTCCGAATCGCAGAAGGCAAGAGCTGCTTGACCATCTGATTCGCCTTGGCACGCTTTCCACCCAAGGCGTTGTATGCATTGAGAACGTAGTTGTAGCGGAGAATTGAACGATGGCCGTGCGTCGGAACGCCGCCACGATGAACCCCTCGATCATCGAACACGAGCAATGTTCCAGCCACACCGGCCAAGTCGTGAGAAGCATCACCCGGCAAATCGTCCCGTAAGACGCGCAAGTGAGAGAGTGTTTCTTCAATCTCACCCGGATTCATCTCCTGCGAGAGATACTCACGAACCTTCCGTTCCTCGGTTGCATCGATCAGTTCACGCGGTGATGCAGTTCGAACGAAGGGAATCTTCCTCTGGAATATTCCTCGCCGAAGAATCGTGACCAGGCGATGGGAGCCTCGAACGTAGGCAAACGCTCCGTTGGCTACCGAGATGTCATTCAGGTAGATGAAGAACTTCAGTGAGAAGAAGTCCTCGTGCAAGTCATCGGAGTTGGCATCGGTGTGCCATGGTGTTATCGCCTCGGACGACTGAGGTGATTCGATGCTCATGACGTGATCTAGGTGAACTTCGCCCGACAGGTACCTCGAAGCGAAGTCTCGAAATCCGCATCCCTCGGCAACACGGCTCAGATGCCTGATGGCCCGATAACCCCCGGGCTTGAACGACTTCCGAACAGCGTCAACGGGAGAGACAAGGATCCAGCGTCGCGCATCGATCGAGTGCGATACCGAATAGTCACGCATTCGTAACGCAGCATCATGCAACTCGCGAATGTCGTTCGTCGAGAAGAAATCAGGCTTCAAACAGATGCCCTCTCGGTGAATCACCTCAAGATCATCGGCTGACAATCGAGACAACGTCACAAGGCGAATCTACCCTCGGATCGAATCTGATTTCGGAACGGCGCCATGCTTGAGCGTTGCCAGGTACCGAGCGATTCGAGTTATGGCTTCCGCTTCGGACCAAACGGTC
This sequence comes from Actinomycetota bacterium, assembly GCA_046074785.1. Classification (GTDB taxonomy): domain Bacteria; phylum Actinomycetota; class Acidimicrobiia; order Acidimicrobiales; family Ilumatobacteraceae; genus F1-60-MAGs027. Next base: position 786 of record JBJTOX010000071.1, on the reverse strand, counting down.
TAACGCTCGCGCAGTTTGGCGAGAAGTCGGAGAACTTCGAGATACAGCCACACAAGAGTGACGAGCAAGCCGAGTGCCGCGAACCACTCCATGCGCCGCGGCAGTGCCATGCGCTCACCCTGTTCGATGAAGTCGAAGTCAAGGGCAAGGTTGAAGGCTGCAAGCCCCGCAACGAAGAGGCTGAACAGGATTCCGAAGCCACTGCTGCCGTTGATGAACGAAACATTGGCCCCGAACAAGCTGAACAGGAACGACGCGAGGTAGAACACCACGAGGCCGAGGGTGGCGCCGATCACGATGCGGCGGAACTTGTCGGTCACTCGAATCACTTTGCTACGATAGAGGAACAACATCACGCCAAAGACCGCGAGCGTGGTGCCTACGGCCTGCACAACGATGCCCGAGTACTGGGCGTCGAACATCTTGGAGATTGCACCGACGAACAGCCCCTGACCCACCGCATACACCGGGCCGAGGATGTGCGACCACATCGGCTTGAACACCGAGACAATCGCCGCGATGAATCCGACGATCGCGCCGACGAACGCCATCGGTGGGAATGCGAGCACGCCCGGTTCCGGCTCGGCAACGGCGATCCAACCGACCGCAGCCGAGACGAGCAAGACGGCAAAGAGCACGAGAGTGGCGCTGGCAGCACCGCCAACGGTCATCACTCCGCCGTGGTACTTGGTGACCGGGCCGTCAGTGACGGGTGGTGCCCAAGTTCCGCTGGTTTGACTTGCAGCACCCCAACCGGGTTCACCGGCGTGGCGCTCACGGAGCTTT
>JBJTOX010000070.1:0-5492 GCA_046074785.1 Actinomycetota bacterium | reverse complement strand
AAGGTGCAGCGCTTCTTGTCGCAGCCGTTCTACGTTGCCGAAGTGTTCACTGGTGTGAAGGGTGAGTACGTGCCCACCGCCGAAACCGTGGAGAGCTTCGAAGCCATCGTGAAGGGCGAACTCGACGAGGTGCCAGAACAGGCGTTCCTCAACGTGGGAAGCGTCGAGCAAGTGTTGGCCAAGGCCAAGGCTCTGCAAGAGTCGGCAGCGTAAGGAGCACACGTGGCGAGCGGAGCAACGATGCGTGTCGAGGTGGTTTCGCCCGAACGCGTACTGTTTTCCGGCGTCGCCACGCAGGTCATCACCCGCACCGAGAGTGGTGGTGAAATCGCGTTCCTGCCCGGCCATACGGCTTTCCTCGGTGTGTTGACCGAGAACCACACGCGTATCTACCTCGAAGGCGGCAAGGTACAGAGCCTCGCAGTGCACGGGGGATACGTCGAGGCATCAGGCGGACACGTCACGATCCTCTCCGACAATGCCGAATTGGCCGAAGACATCGATGTCACTCGTGCGCGGGCAGCCAAGGATCGCGCTGAGTCTGCGATGCGTGGAGAGCACGACGCCGCGGTTGAAGCCGACCTGCGTCGTGCACATGCGCGACTCTCGGCCACCGGCGGGCTCGGCAGTTCCTGAGCAACGTGGCGAAGGCACCGTTCTCGCACGCGCTCGTCACCGGTGCCTCGAGCGGCATCGGCGAATCGATCTCCCACAAACTCGGCAAAGCCGGTGTCGGCATGGTGCTCGTTGCCCGGCGTGAAGACCGTCTTCAGGCGATTGCTGCGAAGTACCCGAATGTCGAAGTGCTGGTTGCAGATCTCACCACCGAAGCCGGTGTGAATGCGGTGCTCGACCGCCTGCGAGATGCAAATCGCCCAGTCATCGACCTCGTGGTGAACAATGCAGGATTCGGTACGAGTGGACCGTTCACCGCGGCAGATCCCGATCGCCTGAGTCGCGAGATATCACTCAACATCAATGCGCTCACGCGCATCTCCCACGAAGCAGTGCGCCAGATGCAACCGCGAGGTCGCGGCTATCTGTTGAATGTGTCAAGCATCGCTTCATTCCAACCCGGCCCAGACCTTGCCGTTTACGCGGCGACGAAGGCCTTCGTCACCAGCCTCACCGAGGCGTTGCACGAAGAACTGCGGGGCTCGGGAATTCGGGTGACGGCGTTGTGCCCGGGTCTTACACACACTGAGTTCCAGAGCATCTCGAACACCTCGGGTCTCGAATCGAAGTTTCCAGAGTTCGCCTGGATGTCGGCTGATGACGTGGCCCGTGATGGTTTGCGTGCGGTGGCCGATGGGAAGGCGATTTGTGTGCCAGGACTGGTGAACAAATCGCTGGCGACGGTGTCGACGTTCACGCCGCGCGGATTGGCACGCCGGATCGCGGGACTCGCCACACGAATGCGCTGAACGCTCTCGTCAGAGCGTGATGTAGATAGCGCCGCTGCGTTCGGAGACCTTGTACGACGCGAGCGCGCGAGTGGCCGGGCCCTGGGTGGCGGCACCGGTCGAGGCGTTGAACTCGGAGTCGTGAGCGGGGCACCACAGGGTGTTGGTTCCGCGTGGCTGCACGAAGGCGCCGGCGTGAGTGCAACGAAAGTCGAATGCGACGACTCCCGATGAGGTCCGCGTGAGGGCCACGCCGTACGTGCGTCCGTCAGACGTCACACGCACGACCTGGGTTGCGCCAAGTGCCAGAGCACTCGAGTCCAGCACCTTCACATCGTCACTCGTTGGCTGTGTCGGCTTGGGGGCTGTCTTGACGCGTTGCCACTGACGCACGCCCGCCTTGTCGACGCACTCGAACGTCTTGCTCCCTACTGTGCGACGACGACCGAGTTTCTTGCAGATGTCTCCGGCTCGAATTTGTGGACCCGCGAACGCGTCAGCCGCAGAGATCGGGGCGGCAATGAACGCCACGAATCCGCCAGCCAACATGCGAACGGCGGCACGACGAGTGTGGCGGCTCATGTGCCTCAGGCTAGGTGAATAACCTGAGTCGGAGTGAAGCGTTTCCTTCGAATTCTCCTACTGTTGCCCTGCGTCACACTCTGCATCTTGGCTGCATCGAGTGCCGCGAACCCCGGGTCGGCCGCAGCCGAACCCGTTGCGCGTGTCCTGGTGCTGGGCGACTCGGTGTTTCACTCGTTCCACCACATCAAGAGTGCGCGACGAGTCATGAACGAGCAGCAGACGACGATCTTTGCGACGCAAACCTGCCAGCGACTCGTGACGGTCGGCTGTCGGCCGGCGGCGCGATTGAGCAGTCTTGATCAATTGCAACGTTTCTCCGGGAGGTTCTCCGATGTGGTCGTCGTGGGCACCGGATACAACGATCGCATCGGTCCCGAGTTTCGGGCTGCGGTGAAGACGATCACCGACGAAGCCCGTCAGCAGGGTGTCGATGTGCTGTGGGTGACGTATCGCGAAGTGCGCCAGGTGCGTGGAAAGGCTCGCGTGATGAACGAGCAGCTTCGCCGACTGGACTCGACCATCGACAATCTCTTCATTGCCGACTGGAATGCCTTTGCCGACAAGGACCGTGACTGGTTTCGCGCCGACCGATTGCACCTCGTTGCGCCCGGTGCGGTGGCGATGGCCGAGATGCTGAATGCCAACCTTGCACCGATTTTGGCGGCACGCGACGCAGCACGTTCTTTGTCTGACCCGACCGACTAACCCTTAGCGGAACTCAACCGACGAGTACTGCCCGATGCGATCGGCACGATGTCGCGTGTCGATGGTGCGGATGGTGCCGCTGCGCACGCGCATGACGAGGCTCTGTGACGTGGCCCCATAGGCGTCATACCGCACTCCGCGCAAGAGATCACCATCAGTGACGCCCGTTGCCGCAAAGAATGCGTCGTCGCAATTCACGAGGTCGTCGGTGGTGAGCACACGATTCATGTCGATGCCCGACGCCTTGGCGAGAGCGCGGTCCTCTTCACCGCGAGCCCACAGCAGACCTTGAATCTCGCCGCCGAGTGCCTTGATTGCGGCCGCCGACGTGACCCCCTCTGGAGTTCCGCCGATACCCATCAGCGCATCGACTCCGGTTTGTGGCCAGGCAGCGGCGATGGCACCGAAGATGTCACCGTCAGAAATCATCTTGATTCGGCAACCAGCCGAGCGAATCTCGCCGACTAGGTCGTCGTGGCGCGGGCGATCGAGCACCACGATGGTGAGTTCACCCAGTGTCTTGTGTTTCGCACGGGCGATGGCATCGAGGTTGTGCCTCACCGATCTGGTGATGTCGATGGCACCACGCGCATCCGGGCCGACGGCAATCTTGTTCATGTACACGAACGGACCCGGGTTGAACATCGAACCTCGCTCGGCCACCGCGATCACGCTCAGCGCATTGCCGCGACCGAGTGATGTGAGTGTCGTGCCGTCGATCGGGTCGACTGCCACGTCGGTGACGGGCTTGCTGCCGTTGCCAACGTGTTCGCCGTTGTACAGCATCGGCGCTTCGTCCTTCTCGCCCTCGCCGATGACGACGACCCCGTCCATGTTCACCGTTTCGAGCAGGTTGCGCATGGCATCCACCGCCGCGCCGTCGGCAGCGTTCTTGTCGCCACGCCCGACCCATTTCGACGCAGCAAGCGCGGCAGACTCGGTGACACGCACCAACTCCATCGCCAAGTTGCGATCGGGCTTCTTGGACAGTGGCACCGACCCCAAAATAGCCGAGTTCGCCGCCCACTAGCGTTCGGCTCGTGACCGAGTGGGACCCGAAAGATCCCGACGCCCCGACGGTGCGATACGACCTTGCGGAGTGGTCGCTGGAAGAGCGAGTCGAGCTCGTCGAGATGCTGGCAGATGCCGAGATTCGTCACGATTGGGACGGCAACGAGCTGCTCGTTCCGGCCGAATGCGAGACCGTGGTTGATTCGATGATCGACGACGTCGAAGAAGGTGATGATGCACCGCCGACGTTGCAGGGCGAGCTCGAGGAGTTCGAGATGGATGGTTGGACCTCTGCCGACCGCATCGAGTTCGCAGCGTTGCTCGTTGAGCGTGGCATCGGACACCGTTGGGAAGACGACCTGCTCATCGTCGGGGTTGACGATGCTGATGCAGTCGACGATTTGCTCGATGAGTTTGACCGCTGAGCGGCGGTCGTAAGTAGCGTTCCTCCGGTGAACGAGGCGAACGCGCGATTGCTCGCCGAAGTCGAGATCTTTCACTCTCGGACACATTCACCGACTCGACGGCTGTCGCTCGGACACTTGGTACTTCCGGTCGATCCTGCCCCTGGGCTCGGAGGGCTACTTCTCGGTGGCATCGTGGCGGCGCACCTACCGGAGGTTGACGAAGACCTGGTGCCTGACATCCACCGTCTCGTCCTGCAGGTCGATCGCGGCGATCGGGTGGTGCAACCACGGCTGCGCCATCGGTATCAGATAGACCGGCAAGGGTTGTCGCGAAGTCGCCACCGACTCGTCGGAGACGGCGAGCAACTCAGCTACGAGTTTGAAACCAACGGCAGCCCCCTGCAACAGGTGCTCGGCGCGGTCTATTCGCTCGAGCGTCTCGACGTTTTTGCTCGTCACGCGCTCACGCCGGTGATACACAAGGTGATGCGTTGGCGAGGGCCAATTGCAGGGGAGTTTCTCGCATATCTGGCGGGAACGGCAACCTCTTCGATCACTGCGATGACCGACCCGCGGGCATGGGCGCTCGAGATGCTCGGCTTTCCTGCAGGCACGGTGAGCCCGTCAAAGCGCGACGTGCAAAAGCGATACCGAGAGAGCCTGCGCGACGTTCATCCCGACCACGGTGGTGATGCGAGTGAAGCGGGACAACGCATCGAACAGCTCGGTGAAGCACGTCGCGTGCTCTTGGCCGCACTCTCCTGACGGTCGATCAGGTGATTCGCGGTGTATTGCTCTTTCCCGGTGCTGGTTCGTCGGCTGACCATCAATCGCTCGTCGCAATAGGCAAGGCACTCGCGCCACTACCGGTGATGCGAGTCGACTTTCCGTACCGCAACGCGGGTCGCAAGCTGCCCGACCGTGCACCGGTGCTCGTGAAAGCCGTGCGTGAAGCCGTGCGTGAGGCCTGCGACCGATGGTCGTGTTCGCCCGATGATGTCGTCATCGGCGGTCGCTCGATGGGTGGCCGTATCTGTTCGATGGTCGCCGCTGGGTTCGACGGCAACGATCGCACACCGCAGCCGGCGGAGACGGCGCTTCACGTGGCTGGTCTCGTGTGCGTGAGCTACCCCTTGCATCCACCCAAGCAGCCACTCAAGTTGCGAATCACCCACCTGCCGTTCGTCGCGGTGCCGAGCCTCTTCGTCAGTGGATCTCGCGACGAGTTTGGCAGCGAGACTGAGTTGCGCACTCATCTGGCGGTGGTGCCAGGTGATCGGACGTTGCACTTCATCGATGGGGCACGACACGACCTGCGTGGCCAGGACGACGCGGTTGCGACACTCATCGCGAGATGGGTCGCGAGCCTCACCGATTAGCC
>JBJTOX010000069.1:0-32657 GCA_046074785.1 Actinomycetota bacterium | reverse complement strand
TCGGTGACGTTGCGCACGCACTTCACCGTGCGACCGGTGTCGAGCAGTCGTCGGATGAGCACGTCGTAATTCACGAACGTGAAGGCGTGACCGAGGTGCGTTGCATCGTACGGTGTGACTCCGCAGACGTACATCTTCACTTCATCACCCGGGGAAAAATCGACGATCTCCTTGCGGGAAGTGTCGTACAAACGCACGGTGGCGCTCAGTCGATTCCGGTGAAGCGCGGAGCAACACGCGTCTTGTAGCGCACGTTCAATTGCAGGAGCACGGCAGTCAACGCCTCGATTGCGAGAGCATTCGAGAGAAGACCTGCGTTCAGCGGGCGGCAACCGGCGATCCGAGACACGATGTCACTCACGGTCTTGGTCGCCTGCGGATCGTCGGAACAGATGAGTACGTCGCTGTCGACTTCGTGGTCGAGTGCACCAAGTTCGGTCGCCGGGAGGTGCTGGAACGCCGCGACTACCCGCGATTCTGGAATCGCCGCCTGCACGTGTGCGGCGATGCTGCCACGCGGCGGGATGAGCGGTTGGAACTCCTTGCCGACTCGCACGAGCGCATTGGCCATCGTGATGACGATCTTGCCCCGCAATGCCTCGGTCAACTCGGTGACGGTGGTCGCCGCCGAATCCCACGGTGTGGCCAGCACGATCACGTCGCAACCCGCAGCGTCGGCATTGTCGCCACCGCGAATATCGAGCGTGCGACTCGCCCACTTGGCACGCAACTCGGCGGCGACCGACTCGCCGCGTTCCCGTGTGCGCGATCCGATGCACGCGGAGTAGCCGACCGAAGCAAGACGTACGGCAAGTGCACTGCCCGCGGGACCCGTGCCACCGAGATATCCAATGCTCGGAAGCGAACCTGACATGTCCACTACCGTAGCCACGTGGCGATTCTTGCGGGTAAGCGTCTCGTCATCACCGGTGTGCTCACCGATTCGTCGCTTGCATTCGGCGTCGCAAAACTTGCCATCGCTGAGGGCGCGACGGTGATGCTCACGGGCGCGGGGCGTGGATTGTCGATCACCGAACGCACGGCAAAGAAGCTTTCTCCGTCACCAGCGGTTGCCGAATTCGATGTCACGAATGCCGCGCATGTGGAGAGTGTCCGTGAGGCCGCGAGCAAACATCTCGGTCGAGTCGACGGCGTGCTGCATTCGATTGGTTTCGCACCAGCCGCCTGCCTCGGCGACGACCTCATGGCCGCGACATGGGACGATGTGTCGGTTGCGGTGCAAGTCTCGGCGTATTCACTCAAGACGCTCGCCGACGCCTTCGTTCCGCTGATGAGCGAAGGTGGCAGCATCGTGGGACTCGACTTTGACAACACGGTGGCGTGGCCCGCGTACAACTGGATGGGGGTCGCGAAGTCGGCTCTCGAATCAACGAGTCGTTACCTCGCTCGCGAACTCGGATCACGCAATATTCGCTGCAACCTCGTCGCGGCGGGTCCGATTCGCACCATGGCGGCCAAGTCGATTCCTTCGTTCGCACAATTCGAAGACATCTGGAGCGCCCGTGCCCCCCTCGGCTGGGACATCCACGACTCCACGGCGGTGGCGCGCGCCTGCTGCGCCCTACTCTCCGACTGGTTCCCGGCGACGACTGGCGAAATCGTGCACGTCGACGGTGGTTACCACGCAGTCGGCGCCTGAGCCGACGATGAACCGACTCGCCCACGAGTCGTCGCCATACCTCCGCCAGCATCGCGACAATCCCGTCGACTGGTGGCCGTGGTGTGACGACGCGTTCGTCGAGGCAGGGCGTCGTGGGGTGCCGGTGTTGCTCTCCGTCGGTTATTCGGCGTGCCATTGGTGCCATGTCATGGCGCACGAGTCGTTCGAGGATGCCGAGGTGGCGGAAGTAATGAATCGATTGTTCGTCAACGTGAAGGTCGACCGCGAAGAGCGACCAGACGTCGACAGTGTCTACATGGACGCCGTGCAGGCGATGACCGGTCGAGGTGGTTGGCCGATGACCGTGTTTCTCACGCCCGACGCCCAGCCGTTCTTTGGCGGCACCTACTATCCGAAGCCCACGTTCCTGCAACTCATGAACGCCGTCGACGATGCATGGCGTAATCGGCGTGCAGACATCGACAACAACGTCGAGGCGCTGGTGGAGAACATCGGAAGAACGTCGCAAATTTCCGCGAACCCGCACCTCCCCGCAATCGACGTCTTTGCGTCCGCAGTCGGTCACTACGACTCGACTTTCGACGAGGTCTGGGGAGGTTTTGGAAACGCACCCAAGTTTCCTTCGACGATGGCCCTTGAGTTGCTGCTCCGTTCCTACCTCAACGACGAGTCGCCACGCGTGCGACAGATCATCACCACCTCACTCGACGCCATGGCTTCGGGCGGCATGTACGACCACCTCGGCGGTGGCTTTGCCCGCTACAGCGTCGACGAGAAATGGTTGGTGCCGCATTTCGAGAAGATGCTCTATGACCAGGCGTTGCTGCTGCGTCCGTACCTGCACGCATCGCTGGCCCTACGCGAACCACGCTGGCGACAGGTCGTCGAAGAAACGGTGCGCTACGTGCTTCGCGACATGCGCTCACCCGAAGGTGCGTTCTACAGCGCCGAAGATGCCGACTCATTGGACGAGTCGGGACACTCGCATGAAGGTCACTTCTACGTCTTCACCCCCGATCAGGTGCGACGCATCGTGCCGGCAGAGCTCGTCGAGCTCGCGCTCGACTGGTACGAAATCACCGATGCCGGAAACTTCGAGGGCAAGTCAATTCCTTGTCGACTCGGCCACCGTGGACAACTGCTGCGCAACGACGACGTCGAGAACATCCGCACCTTGTTGTTCGATGCTCGCAACACTCGACACCGACCCGGCCTCGATGACAAGGTCATCACCGAGTGGAACGCCCTGATGATTTCGTCGCTAGCCGAGGCAGCCGCCGCGTATGGCAACGACGAATGGGCACTCGCCGCACAACGCGCCGGCGACTTCGTCGCCACCACGATGCGCCGCAGCGATGGGCGATGGCTGCGCACGTGGCACCGTGACGCGACACCCAAACACCTGGCGATGGCTGCCGACCTTGCGAATCTCGTCGACGCCTTCGTGCGGCTGTACGAGCTGTCGGGTATTGCACGGTGGATGAACCTGGCTCGCGAAGCAGCCGACCAGCTCCTCGCCCACCACTGGGATGCCACCGCGGGCGGACTTTTCACCACACCGGACGACGGTGAACGGCTCATCGTGCGACAAAAGGACTTGATCGACAACGCCACACCGTCGGCGAACTCGGTGGCGGCATTCGCCTTGCAGCGACTTGCCGCGTTGACCGGAAACGAGTACTACCGCGACCGAGCCGATGACATCTTCAAGCTCTTGGCTCGGATCGTGGGCAGTGCCCCGACTGCCTTCCCGCATCTGCTGTGTGCCTTGCATCTGCGGCATGTAGGACCAACGGAAATTGCCGTCACCGGAAAGCGCGGTGACTTGGTCACTTTCCTGCAGTCACAATGGCTCCCGACGGTGGTGCTGGCATGGGGCGAGACCTTCGATTCGCCGCTCTTCCTGGACCGTCGCGACGGACTCGCCTACGTATGCCGGCAGTACGCCTGCCAAGCACCGGCATCGTCACGTGACGAACTCGTCGCCTCGCTCCGCCTCGCACTCTCCGGCTCGTAACCACACCGGCAGACCGTTACCGCCACGGGCACGATCGTCGTGATGTGCTACCAACCGCCGAAGTGCACGATCTCTTCGACGCTCGCCCGTCGACGTTCGGCGCTCGCTCCACGACCAAATGCGGGGTCACCACTTTCGGCAGGAGTGGCGGAGCGTTCGTAGCCGAGCGCAATCGCACCGATGAGTTGTAGGTGCTCAGGCACCCCGAGTGCCCTTCGCAATTCTTCCTCGCCGCGAAACACCCCGAAGAAGAGTGCACCAAGTCCGGCGTCGTGCGCGGCGAGAAGCAACGTCATGGTTGCAAACGAAGCATCAACCGTCCAATACGGAGTCGGCCATGCGTCGACCGTCGACCCGAGACCGCCGCGGGACTTGTCGTTCTCCGAGTAACGATCGAGGTACGCCTGCGGATCGGCAAACGACAGCACGATGATCGGGGCGGCAAACAGATGTTGCCAACGAAACTCGGCTCGTGTTTCCGGCGACATCGTTGCCGACCAGAACGCTTCGGTTCCGGCACCTTCGAGTACGACGAGACTCCAACCTTGTGTCTTGCCCGCCGAAGGCGATCGGGATGCGGTGTCGACGATGCGGGCGAGCACCTCGCGCGACACCGGGTCGGTTCGAAACGCGCGCACCATGCGCCGCGAGGCGACGAGGTCGTGGAAGTCGCTCACGGCGACGCGACGACTAACGCTTCTTGCCGAGCTTGGCGAGTGACTCCGCCATCGTCCATCCGTGCACGATGAGCACACCGCCCTTCGACACGTTCACATTCTTGAACAGCGCGGTGATCTCTGCCGGAATCTTGGGCTTCTTCACCGGCTCGTAGTCGATGAATCCCGTTTGTGCATTCGACTTGGCAACGAACGTCGCTGCGTCGTACTGCGGCTCGATCGCATATCGACGAGCCAAACGACGACCCCAGGCGCGCTCTTCTCCGACCGCGTTGTACTTCGGACGCGGGATGATGCTGGTGAGCGGAGCGAATGCCTCGAGCCCTTCTGCGGCGACGAATCGGGCGCCGACGACGACGTCTTCGTCGGGGAACGCCATCAACGCGCGGTGGAATGCCTCGGTCATCAAACCCTTCATTGCTGCTTCTCGCTTGGGTGTGCGCTTCACGCTGAGCAGGCCCATGACGACGCACGGTGTGCCCCCGAGTCGCTCGAGCGTGAGGAACATGAATCCGACGAGTGTCTTTCCGTCGTGGGCGGTGGTGGCAAGCACCCATGAATCCTTCGCCTTCGACACTGCGCCGATACCGAACGCGCCACCCATGGCAGCGAATTCGTCGAGATCGGCGTCAGTCAGTGCGCTCGCGTCGCGAGTAGCAACTTTCACGCCTCTATTCTGCCAGCGAAATCCGCGAATCGCACAGATGAATCCTTCGCTAGCGAATCGTGACGCCGTCGCCGAACTTGGCGCGCAGTAGGCCGATTACCTTTCCGATGTCAACAGCGTGCTCGGGGCCGAGTGCAACCGTCTTGTCACCGAATGACAGATACACCGGAGAGTCGCCGGGATGCTGCTCGAGCATCGAACGCACGTCGGCCACTTCGTCGATCCCGACTTTGCGTCGGGCAAAGTCGATATAGAGCGACTCAATACCGTTCTTGGGAACATCGACCACACTCACATCGGAGGCCATGAACACCGATCGCGCTTCGTCGCGACGGTCGAGACGACCTCGAATCACCACGATTTGATCGTCGACGACGAGATGACCTTGCGTTGCAAAGAGTTTCGGGAACATGGTGACCTCGATGGAGCCGGCAAGGTCTTCGAGCGTGAAGGTGGCCATCTGCTCACCCTTGCGAGTGAACTTGCGGTCGACCCCCGTGATGACACCGCCGAGTGTGAGCGAGTCCTCCGATCGATCGGGAACGTCGGCAATCGGACACGTGACACGCCGCTGCAACACGGTCTCGAGACCACGCAGTGGATGATCCGAAACGTAGAAGCCGAGCATCTCTTTCTCCAGTCGCAACTGCTCGGCCTTGTCGAACACGAGCGCAGGAATCTCGGCGCGGTCGCTGTAACCGCCGGTCGCTTCTTCAACGTCGCCAAAGAGGCTCATGACACCCTGGTCGCGTTCACGGCGACGGACGAGCGCCTGGTCGACGAGCGACTCGAACACGGCCAAGAGACCGCGCCGCGGATGACCGAGCGAGTCGAATGCCCCGGCCTTGATCAACGACTCGAGCGTTCGCTTGTTGAGCACTGGTTCGGGTACGCGTTCGATGAAGTCGTGGAAAGAAAGGAACTTGCCCTGCTTGTCGCGGTGTTCAACGAGGTGGGCCGCCGCTCCTTCGCCGACGTTGCGGATGCCCGACAATCCGAACGACACCGCGTTCTCCCCCGGAATCGGCTCGAAGTCGACTCCTGACGCATTGACGTCGGGGGTGCGCACCACGACATGATTCGCCGCAGCGTCGGCAAGATACAGCGCTGCACGATCGTTGTTGCCCTTCACTGATGTGAGCAAGCAGGCGAAATACTCGACCGGATAGTGCGCCTTCAGCCAGGCGGTCTGATACGTGATGAGTCCGTAGCCGTAGGCATGGCTCTTCGTGAACGCGTAGTCGGCGAACTTTTCGATGATGCCGAACAACTCACGACCGAGAGATTCGCCGTAATCATTGGCCGCACATCCCCCGATGAACTTCGGGCGCTGCTCGGCCATCGCCTTCGGATCTTTTTTGGCGCAGGCCTTGCGCAACGAGTCGGCTTCGGCGAGCGAATAGCCGGCGAACTTCTGAGCCACGCGCATGATGCTCTCTTGATAGATCATCAATCCATAGGTGTCGCCGAGCACCTCCACTGCATCGTCGTGGAAGTAGCGCACCGGCTTGCGTGAGTTCTTGATATCGGCATAGTCGTTGTGCATGTTCTCGGCCATGGGGCCGGGGCGGTACAGGGCGATGACAGCCGCGACGTCGTCGAATCGTTTCGGTACCAATGAGCGCAGTAGTGCACGCATCGGAGACGACTCGAGCTGGAACACGCCGATGGTGTTGGCGTTGGCAAGCAGTTGGTACGTCTTGGGATCGTCGAGGGGAATGGTGGAGATGTCGAAATCCGGCTGTTGACGACGCAACAGACGTTCTGCGTCGGTGATGACGTCGAGGTTGCGCAGACCCAGGATGTCCATCTTCAACAGACCCAGCGACTCGACGCCGTGCATTTCGTATTGCGTGACGGTGGGAGCATCCTCGGGCTTCTGCCCCGCTTCGACCTTGCGCTGGATCGGCAGGTATTCGGTGAGTGGGTCCTTGGTGATGACGACAGCGGCCGCGTGAATACCGACCGACCGCTTCAGACCTTCGAGCCCCCGCGCCACATCGACCACGCGTTTTACGTCGGGGTCGCGCTCGTACTCGGTTCGCAGTTCTGATGCCGCTCGGTAGCCGTCGAGATGCTTGTCATTTTGTTCGAAACAGAAGCGAAGCGGTGTATCGCGGCCCATGACCACCGGTGGCATGAGTTTGGCGACCCGGTCGCCCAGCGCGTACGGCTTGCCGAGCACGCGTGCTGCATCGCGCACGGCATTGCGCGCCTTGATGGTGCCAAAGGTGATGATCTGGGCGACGCGGTCGCGGCCATATTTTTCGGCGGCGTAGCGGATCATCTCGTCGCGGTAACGCGAGTCGAAGTCCATGTCGATGTCCGGCATCGAGACGCGGTCGGGATTGAGGAAGCGTTCAAAGAGCAGGTCGTACTTCACCGGGTCGAGATCGGTGATGCGCAACGCGTAGGCAACGGCACAGCCGGCCGCCGAACCGCGACCCGGCCCCACTCGAATGCCGTTCTCGCGGGCGTGACGGATGAGGTCCCACACGATGAGGAAGTACGACGCAAAGCCCATGTCACAGATGACCTTGAGCTCGTAGGCGATGCGCTCGACGACGTCCTTGGGAACATCGGCGCCCCAGCGTTGTTTGGCACCTTCGCGTGCGAGATGTGCGAGGTAGTCACGGTCGTCCTTGAAGCCACTCGGAATCGGGAAATCGGGCAACACGTACTTGCCGAACTCGATCTTGGTGCTGGCGCGTTCGGCAATCCACAAGGTGTTGTCGCATGCGTCGGGAGTCTCGCGGAACAGCTGGCGCATCTCGGCGGCCGTCTTCAAGTAATGCTCCTCGCCTTCGAACTTGAAGCGATTCGGGTCGGCGATGGTGCAGCCGGTTTGCACGCAGAGCAGAGCATCGTGGGCCTCGGCATCGTGACGATGCACGTAGTGCGAGTCGTTGGTTGCGAGCAACGGAGCATCGATTTCGCGCGCAATCTTGATGAGGTCGGCCATTGTGCGGCGTTGCTCGGCAAGGCCATGGTCCTGCAGTTCGACGAAGAGATTGTCGCGCCCGAAGATTTCTTGCAGTCGTGCGGCGGTCTGCTTGGCTTCGGAATAATTGTCGCGCATCAACGCCTGCAGGACGTGCCCACCCAGGCAACCCGTGGTGGCGATGAGACCCTCGTGATGCCGCTCGAGCAGCTCCCAGTCCATGCGTGGCTGGTAGTAGTAGCCCTCGAGGAACGCCAGGCTCGACAACTTGATGAGGTTTCGGTAACCCGTGTTGTTCTCACTGAGGAGAGTGAGGTGGTAGTAGAGCTTGCGACCTGCTTCAGTGTCGCCGCCCGAATCGTCGAGGCGGCCGCGACGCTGCGGACGCTCAGTACGCGACTCGTACGCCATGTAGGCCTCGGTACCGATGATCGGGTTCACACCGCCGCTGCGACATGCTTCGTAGAAATCGAGAACTCCGTACATGTTGCCGTGGTCGGTGATGCCGATCGCCGGCTGACCGTCACTTACCGCACGTTCGACCAACTCGTCGATGCGCGCGGCGCCATCGAGCATCGAAAACTCGGTGTGCACATGGAGGTGGGTGAACGACGAACTCATCGGCAGGAATGCCGAGAGTACCAGCGGGCTGTGGCGCGCCGACGGAGCGTTACGTCAGATGTAGGTGCCGGGGCGTTCGCGTTGCGAGTTTCCCGACGGCGGCAACTGTCGCATCTGTTCGAGTTGCTGGCGGGCGGCCAATTGTTGGGCAAAGAGCGTTGCTTGAATGCCGTGGAAGAGTCCTTCCAGCCAGCCGACCAGCTGGGCTTTCGCCACTCGCAGCTCGGCGTCGCTCGGTACTTCACCCTCTTTGAACGGCAACGCGAGGGTTTGCAGTTCTTCGCGCAAGTCCGGAGAAATTGCCTCGGCAAGCTCGACGATGGAGCGCTCGTATATCTCGGCCAAACGTTCTCTGCTCGGCAAGTCGAGTTGCATCTGACGAACCTCGTCGAGCAATCCCTTGATCATCGAGCCGATACGCATCACCTTGGCAGGTTCTTGCACCGTTTCGTCACCGCTTCCAATGGTCTCGGCATCTCCATCGGCACTGATTGCGCCTTCAAGGTCACCCGGCTGCAAACCGTTCAACAGCTCACCACGTTCGGGGTTCTGCTCGCTCATCGGCTCTCAGTTCTACCAGCGCAGTCGACAAGGACGGACACTCGTACCGAGTGACCTGCGACCGCAGACACCCGATCAATCGTTGGCGATGGCGAGGAGGGGAACGTCGATCTCGGCCGAGGTGAGCGAACCATGCCGACATTGCAGTTCAAAGTACGTCTTGTCGGCCGGGTCATCGAAACTCACATCGTCACGTGCCATCACCGCCACATCGCCGAGTCGCCGACGCACGACGTCATTGACGCGCGGCCCGAAGTATCCCTCGTCGATCATCTCGTCTTTCGTCATGATCCACGCATTGTGCCCGTGATGCGCGAGCGCCGCAGCCTTCACCTCGTCGACGCGGTCGGTCTTGGCATGTAGCCACCTGAATCGCCCTTCGCCCGACTGGTGCGTGAGCAGGCTCGTCACCTCTGGGTGCAACTGCGAGGTGTTGGCGCCGACCATTACCTGGCCGTGATCCGCCGTCACCAGCAATACGGCGTCGGACGGCAGCACCGACGCCAAGTCGGCCACCAGACGATCGGCCGTGCGCAACTCGGCGTCGTAGTACTCACCGAAACCGCGTTCATGTGCGATCTTGTCGACGCAGTCGTAGTAGCAGTAGATGAATTTCTCACCAGCAGCCAGCAGCAGTCGCACGTCGACCGTCATGCTCGACACTGCCCGCCAACTGAGTGGGCGTTGGTCGCGCAGATGCGACTCGGTGAACGCGGTGCCGTCGAATTCCGCCTTGGAAAGCACCGGCACGCTGCGGCCGAGAAAGGGTTGACACGGCTGTACGTCACGCGGCGCCAGACGCCGACGAACGTCACCTTTGGAGTCGGCCCAGCGCAGCATCTGCACGACATGACCCGCGAAATCGATGCGATACCCGACCAGACCGTGCTCGCCGGGAGTCGCGCCCGTGCTGATCGACGTGAGCGCGGTCACCGTGGTGGTCGGTGCAATCGTCATGATCGGTCCGCCTTGCATCGAAGCGAGCGTCGGAGCAACTGAAGCATCGGCTGATACTCGGTCGCGGAGCTGATGCCAACCAAGACCGTCGATCACCAGCAACACGACCTGCCGAGCCCCGCGCACGAGGTCGGGAAAGAAGCCGGGCAGCTCGCTCGTTCCGCGCGGGCCGAGAATCGAGGGAACGATATTGGTGACGCACGCTCCCGCATAGTCGGGTTTGCGTGGCGGCGGGTTCGTCATCTCACCATGTAGTCAAGCGGTACGACGATGCCCGCCGGGCGATGCTCGCCGAGCGTCGCCGCTGAGCGGTTTACCATGGGGTCGTGCGAGTTTCGACGCGAGGCGACTATGCGTGTCGAGCGATGCTGTCACTGGCGCTCCACGGTGACGAGCCGGGTCCCATCTCGGTGCGCGACATTGCCACACGAACCGCCCTGCCGCAGCCGTATCTCGAGCAGATTCTGCTCGCCTTGAAGGGTGCCGGACTCGTGCTGTCCAAACGCGGAGTCGGCGGGGGTTACACACTCGCCCGTCACCCGGACAAGATCCTCCTCTCCGAGATTCTTTCGGCAGTCGATGGACCGATTTCGCTCGGCGACTTCGGCGAACCGCACCGCGACGGTGCCTGCGACCATGAGGGCCAGTGCGTGCTGCTTGCAATCTGGCATTCCGTCGGCGATCACATGCGCGACCACCTGTCGAAGTTCACGCTCGGATCCGTGCTCGCCGCAGCACGCGGTGATGCGGCATGGCCGGACGAGGGCACGACGAAGAAGAAACGCGCGCGACGCTGAGCGTTGTCGACGGCGAGGGAGCCGTCGACTGATTGCAGTTCGAAGTTTTCCGGCGACTTACGAGAGCAAAGCGACGAGCGCCGCGAAGTCGGCCGGTGCCGGCGTGCTGAACGAAGAGCGCTCGCCGGTCCGCGGATGATCGAACGCCAACTCGCGCGCGTGCAACATCGGACGTCCGGCGCGCAGACCCGCTCGCACTCCCCCGTATTGCGCGTCTCCGACGACCGGATGTCCGATCGACGCGAGATGCACACGAATCTGGTGCGTGCGTCCCGTCTCGAGTCGGCACTCGACGAGTGATGCCTCTTTCGGTTCGTGGAACGACCGCTCAACGGCGTAGTGGGTTCGCGACGGGCGACCGTCAACCACCACCGCCATCCGTGTCGGGTCGCGCTGATCGCGTCCGATCGGCGCATCGATGACGCCATTGAGCGACGCAGGAATTCCCCAGACGATCACCGAGTACACCCGCGTAACGCTGCGCAAGGTCAGTTGCTCCACGAGCGATTCGTACGCCTGTTGCGTACGGGCGACAGCGATGAGTCCGGTGGTTCCGGCATCGAGTCGATGCACGATGCCGGGTCGCATCGGATCGCCCACATTCGCGATTTCGGGATACGCGGCCAGTAGATAGTTCACCATCGTGCCCGCCTTGTTGCCGGCGCCCGGGTGCACGACGAGTCCGGCGGGCTTGTTGACGACGATGACGTCGTCATCGATGTGCACGACGTCGAGCATCACACTCGAGTCGGGCGCCGGTAGCTCGGGGCCACTCGCCTTCGTGATGTCGACGGTGATGGTCTGGCCGTTCTCAACCTTTTCTTTTCCTGCCGTGACAACGACACCGTCGAGCGTGACGGCGCCGGCCTCGATGAGCGCGGCCGCGGCACTGCGACTGACGTCGGCAATCAGCGACACGACGCGGTCGATGCGCACGTCGGCGAGCGATGCAGGAATCGTCTCGGTGACTCGTCGCGCCAGACCACCCGTGTCGTCACTCATGACGCTGGAGTCGCCGCAGGCTTGGCGCGAACGGAGGCGACGATCATGAGCAATGCCCCAACCGAGATGGCGGAGTCGGCGATGTTGAACACCGGCCACCACTGCAGGTCGATGAAGTCGACAACGGCACCACGCAACCAGGCGTCACCGCGGAACAAACGATCGATCAAGTTGCCCATTGCGCCACCGACGATGAGTCCAGCCGCCAGGGCCGCCATTCCTTGGGCAGAGCGCCGCATCCACAACACCACCACGATGATGACGACGAACGCAAGTGCACCGATCACCGGCCCGGCACCAGTCGCCTGCGAGAAGGCCATGCCCTTGTTGAAGGCGAGATTGAAACGCAACGAACCAACGAGGTCGATCGTGCGACCGCCAGACAGACGATTGAGCGCCCAGTGTTTGGTCAGCTGGTCGACGACGACGATGGCAACGATGAGCGACCAGAGTCGCCGTGTTGCAGTCGCGGTCATCGACTGCCCAGACCGCCGGCGCGTTCGGTGACGAGCTCGGTGGTCCACGGCAGCACTTCGAGACGCTCACGCGGAATCGGCAAACCGGAATACGAGGAATATCCGTATTCACCGATTTCCATCCGCTTCAACGCCAGGTCGATCGCTTCGACTTCCAAGCGGGCCTGCTCGGAGAGAATCAGGTCGCGTTCGCGCTCGACCACCATGGTGTCGCCCTCGCCACCTTCTTCGCCGAAGTCAACGTCACCCATTTCCTGGTTGTTGACGATTTCCATCGCATCCTGCTCGAGCCGCTTGGCTTGCCCGAGTAGTTCTGCACGCTTCTCCACGAGCAGCGTGCGCTGCGACTTGAGGAATGCAATGTCGAAATCCTTGGTTGGCGTGATGCCGTCGACGGGCTCGAACTTGATGATTGGCGGCTTGACGGGCTTGGCCATCGCCTTTTCTTGCTGCTCGCGAATGCGGCGCTCGTCCTCGTCACGAATCGCGCGGATTCGGGCACGCTCGGCCTCGCGAGCCTGACGCTCGGCCTCTTTTGCCTTGGTGATCTTGTCGCGCTCACGCTGCTTCTCGCGACGTTCTTCTTCGATGGCGGCGCGCTTGCGAGCCTGCTCGCGCTTGCGTTCTTCCATCGCCACTTGACGCTCGAGGTCACGGCGCTTCTTTTCGGCCAACTTCTCCTTGAGGATGCGTTTGCGCTCGGCCAACTTCTCCTTTTGAAGTCGCTTGCGCTCACGTTCGGCCTCGAGTCGGGCGCGCTTACGATCGCGCTCGGCGGCGATTCTCGCCTCTTTGCGTTGCTTCTCTTCTTTCTTGCGCTGTTCGGCCTTCTTGCGGCGGATCGCCTCGGCTTTCGCCTGAGCCTTGCGTCGTTCCATTTCCGCCTTTTTCTTCGCTGCCTTGCGACGTTGATCATCGGCGCGCTTGCGCGCGGCCTTCGCCTGGGCCTCTTTCTTGGCCTTGGCTACCCGACGCTTGGCCTCGAGCGCCAGCCGCGCCTTGCGCCGACGAGCCGCTTCGATCTTCTCGCGGGCGGCTTTGCGGCGCTTTTCTTCGAGCGCCCGCTTGGCTTTCTTGCGACGGGCCTCTTCGAGCTTGCGCCGCTTGGCGGCAGCCTTCTTCAGGGCCGCTTTCTTGGCCGCGGTTTTCTTGGCCGCCGCCTTCTTCGCTGCGGCTTTGCGCTTCGCTGCTGCGTTCATGACCCCGTCAGGGTAGCCGCTCGACACCGATGTAGAGCGGTATGTCGTCGAGGGTTGCGTTGGTCGTCATGTCACCATCGATCGAACCGATGTGCACATCGCGAGCCAAAGTCTCGGACTTCAGCATCGATTCGTGTGCGCGAACCGCAGCCGCAATGTCATCGGGGGCTCCGAGCTTGACCGTGATGCGATCAGAAACGTGCAGGCCCGCGTCGCGCCGTGCTTGCTGAACCAGACGAATCACGTCGCGCGCGATTCCTTCCTGTTTCAAGTCGTCGTTGACCGCCAAGTCGAGCACGACGATGCCCGAGCCATCGGCAAGTGCCGTGCTGCCCCGCTCACCTTCACCGGTTGCCATGAGTTTCAGGGAGTACTCCCCTTCGCGCAGTTCGACACCACCGGCAATAACGCGACCGCCATCAATCGACCAATCACCTTGCTTCACCGCACGAATCACCTTCTGGGTGTCGGCCCCGAGCCGCGGGCCGAGTGCCGCCGGTGTCACCAGCAACTCACGTCGCGCATGTTCGTCGACACTCGCACTGAGCACCACGTTGCGTACGTTGACTTCGTCCTTGATGACGTCGGCAAAGTTGCGCAGCACGTCGGCGCGCGGGCTGGCCACGATGAGCGACGCAAGCGGTTGGCGTACTCGTAATTGATGCGCCTTGCGCAGCGACAGCGTGGCCGAGCAGACGTCGCGTGCAAGGTCCATCGCAGCCACGAGTTCGTCTTCCGAGGTGAGGCCCTGCGTGGTCGGCCACGCAGTGAGATGCACACTGCGCTCGCCGGTCAACCCGCGATACACCTCTTCGGTGGTGAGGGGAAGCAGTGGCGCAGCGACGCGACACAAGATGACGAGCACCGTATGCAGCGTGTTGATTGCCGACTGCTCACCCTCCCAGAATCGGTCGCGACTGCGGCGGATGTACCAGTTCGTGAGCACATCGAGGAAGTCGCGCACCTGCGCGCACGCATCAAAGAGGTCGTTGCGCTCGAATGCGGCCGTCGTCGCCTCGACGAGGGTGCGGGTCTTGGCCAACACATAACGATCGAGCACGTTGGTGCTCGCGGTGTCGAACGAACCGTGCTTGCCTTCGGCATTCGCATAGAGCGAGAGGAAATACCACGAGTTCCACAACGGCAGGATCGTCTGGCGCACCGTGTCGCGAATTCCGGCCTCGGTCACCGAGAAATCGGCGCCACGCAAGATCGACGACGACAGTAGGTACCAACGCATCGCGTCGGCACCGTAGGTGTCGAACACCTTCATGGGGTCGGGATAGTTGCGCAGGCTCTTTGACATCTTTTGTCCGTCGTCACCGAGCACGATGCCGTGACTCACACAGCTCTTGAATGCCGGTCGGTCGAACAACGCCGTCGCCAACACGTGCAACGTGTAGAACCAACCACGCGTCTGGCCGATGTATTCGACGATGAAGTCACCCGGATAGTGGCTCTCGAACCACTCGCGATTCTCGAACGGATAGTGAACCTGGGCAAACGGCATCGAGCCGCTCTCGAACCAACAGTCGAGCACTTCGGGCACCCGTCGCATCATCGATTTGCCGGTCGGGTCGTCGGGGTTCGGGCGCACGAGATCGTCGACGAACGGACGATGCAATTCGGTGACCTTCACCCCGAAATCGCGCTGCAGGTCGGCGATACTGCCGTACACATCGATGCGCGGGTACTCGGGGTTGTCACTTCGCCACACGGGAATCGGCGAACCCCAGAAACGGTTGCGGCTGATGGTCCAGTCGCGGGCATTCTCCAGCCATTTGCCGAACGATCCGTCACGAATGTGGTCGGGCACCCACGTGATTTGTTGGTTGAGCGCCACCATGCGTTCTTTCACCGCGGTGACGTTGACGAACCATGAACTGACTGCTCGATAGATGAGCGGCGTGCCCGTGCGCCAGCAATGTGGATACGAGTGGTCGTAGGTTTCGTGCCGCAACACGACGCCTTGCTCCTTCAGTTTCTTGATGACGAGCGGGTTCGCTTCGAACACCTGCATGCCGGCAAAGTCGGTGACTTCCTGGGTGAACTTGCCACGTGAATCCACCGGCACGACGAGTTCGATGCCGGCCTCGGCACTGACGCGTTGGTCGTCCTCACCGAATCCCGGTGCGATGTGCACGACCCCCGTGCCGTCTTCGGTGGTGACGAAGTCACCGGCGAGCACGCGGAACGCACCACTCGCAGCGCGGTCGGCAAAGTACGGCAGCAGAGGTTGGTATCGGCGACCGACGAGTTCACTGCCTCGCAACGTGCCGACCTGCGTCGCGCCTGCAAGTTCGCGCTCATAGGCCTCGCGTCGTGCGGCGGCCATCACGTACTTGGTGCCGTTCAGTTCGTACACGCCGTACTCGACGTCGGCACCGACGGCGAGCGCCAGGTTCGAGGGCAATGTCCACGGTGTCGTCGTCCAGGCGAGTAGTCGCTCACCCGACTCCAACAAGAAGCCCACGGTGAGTGCGGGATCCTGCACCATCTTGTAGGTGTCGTCCATGCGTGTTTCAGAATTGGAAAGCGGCGTCTCGAGCGCCCACGAGTAGGGCAACACTCGGAACCCTTCGTAGATGAGCCCCTTGTCCCACAGCGTCTTGAACGCCCACATCACGCTCTCCATGTAGGGCAGGTCGAGGGTCTTGTAGTCGTTGTCGAAGTCGACCCAGCGCGCCTGACGCGTGACATAACGACGCCAATCGCTGGTGTATTGCAGCACCGAGGTGCGGCAGTGGTCGTTGAACTTGTCGATACCGAAGTCGGTGATCGCCTGGCGGCCGGAGATGCCGAGCTGTCGTTCGGCTTCTGCTTCTGCGGGCAAACCGTGACAGTCCCAGCCGAATCTTCGCTCAACTCGCTTGCCGCTCATCGTGCGATAACGCGGCACCGCATCCTTTACGAATCCAGTGAGCAGGTGACCGTAGTGCGGAAGCCCGTTGGCAAACGGTGGACCGTCGTAGAAGACGAACTCGGCGTCATCGCCCCCGCCCGTGCGCGGATGTTGTTCGACGGACGCTTCGAAGGTGCGGTCGGCCTCCCAGAACGCGAGCACCCGCTCTTCGATCTGCGGAAGGTTGGGCTGCGAGGTGACGTCGGGATAGCGTCCGGTCGAGGCCGCGTCGCCCGAGGTTGCGCCGGCCATTATGCGGCGTTGCTCACAAACCCGCTGACGCGAGCATGCGCTGCACGAAACCGAGGATGAATACCACGGCGATCGGCGAGATGTCGATTGGCCCGAGGCTCGGAATGATGCGCCGCGCAGGTCCGAGCACGGGCTCGGTCACCTGGAACAGCACGCGGTTGATCGACCCGAGTGGACCACCGGGATTGATGGGGAACCAAGAGAAGATGATTCGCACGAAGATGACCAGCGTGTACAGGGAGATGAGTTGTGAAATCATGAATGTGCCTCGTTTCCATTCAACATGGCGACTGGGTGATGGTGTCGCCGCTTATTCGCGCGGAATTCGCACACCGTTGGGGGTGATGCGAAACACGCCGCGCGAGATTCGCTCGAGCGAACCGTTGAGCCCGAAGGTGAGCCCCGAGGCAAAATCGATGATGCGGCGCGCTTCTTCTGGATCGGTTGCGATCATGTTCATGATCACGGGCTGACCGCTCTTGAAACGTTCGCCGATTTCCTTGCAGTGGCCGAAGGTCGTCGGCTTCAGTGTGACGGGCTCGACACTCGCCGTCTCGAGTGGCTTCACCGTCTTGGATGGTGGCTGACCCGCTGGTCCACGAACGGTGACACCCGAGTCGTCGCGCGAGCGCGTGGGACGCGCAGGTGCGGGCTCTTCCTCGTAGTCGTACTCGTCGTCGACGTCGTCGTACGTGTCGTCCTCGACGGGCTGTCGCCCGCGCACGGGACGGCGAGCGCGCACCGACTGGTCGCTATCGTCATAGACGTCGTCGTTACCCAGTCCGAGGTAATCCATGGCCCGACGGAACATCGACATGACGTCAGATTACCGCACGAAATCGCATGATTCAGGGACGCTCGCCGAACAATGCGGTGCCGATGCGCACGAGGGTGGTGCCCTCGGCGAGCGCAATCTCGAGGTCTCCCGACATCCCCATCGAGCACCCCTGCAGGTCGAGTTGATCGGCCAACGTGCGTACCGTTGCAAAGGCGCGACGCGTCGCTCCGGGGTCTGCCGTCGTCGGTCCGACCGTCATCAGCCCATCGACCTGCAGTCCCGCGTTGCGTGCCTGGTTGACGAGGGCTTCGGTGTCGGCGACCGAACAACCTCCCTTATCGGCTTCGCCGGTCGCGTTCACCTGTACATAGATGTGTGCCCCTGGCGCCCGTTTGGCCAGCTCGTCGATGAGTGCCGGACGGTCGATGCTCTGCCACACATCCACCACCCCGACGAGCGAGCGAATCTTGTTCGACTGCAGGCGTCCGATGAAGTGCACCGGAGGGTGCTCAGCCCCGCAGGCGGCAATCTTTGCGATGGCTTCTTGTGCGTAGTTCTCGCCCACCGCGTCACAACCCAGCCGGTGCGCGACCCTGACGGCATCGTCTCCGAAGCCCTTGGTCACTGCACAGAGTGTGACGGGGCCGCGAGTTGCCCCTCGTGTGACGGTGTCGCGCAATTGCGCCAGTCGTCGGGCGACTGCCGCTTCGTCCAATGCGAGTCGACTACTTCAGGAAGTCGGGGATATCGAGGTCGTCATCGTCATCCGAACCAAAGATCTCACGCAGACGCGAACTGCCCTTGCCGCTGTCGGGGCGTGGCTCACCGCGCGATGCCGAGCCGTCACCGCGAGTTGCGATACGACCGGCACCCGAGTCCCAGCGCTCGAAACCGGATGCGATGACGGTGACGCGCACTTCGTCGCCGAGATCGTCATCAATGACGGTTCCGAGGATGATGTTGGCGTCTTGATGCGCGACTCGAGCGACGGTCTCGGCCGCCTCGTTGAGTTCGAAGAGGCTCATGTCGCTCGGACCCGCGACGTTGAGCAGAATGCCACGCGCACCTTCGATCGCCGACTCGAGCATCGGTGACGTGATGGCCGCCATCGCGGCGTTCGCGGCACGCTTGTCGCCGCTCGCCACACCGATACCCATGAGCGACGAGCCAGCGTTCGCCAGAATCGTCTTCACGTCGGCAAAGTCAGTGTTGATGAGACCAGGCGTGGTGATGATGCCCGTGATGCCCGAGACACCCTGCATCAGCACTTCGTCGGCCTTCTTGAATGCATCGAGCAATGTGGTCTTGTCGGTGGCAATCGACAACAACTTCTCATTGGGGATGACGATGAGCGTGTCGACCTTCTCCTTCAGCTTGGCGATGCCCGCATCCGCCTGCACGGCGCGGCGGCGACCCTCAAACGAGAACGGTCGCGTCACGATTCCAATCGTCAGCGCACCCTCGCTCTTGGCGATCTCGGCGACGACGGGGGCAGCACCGGTACCAGTACCGCCACCTTCGCCGGCGGTGATGAACACCATGTCGGCGCCGGCGAGATGCTCCTGAATCTCATCGCGGTGCGCTTCGGCGGCCTGACGACCCACTTCCGGGTCACTACCCGCACCGAGGCCACGCGTCAGTTCGCGACCGATGTCGATCTTGAAACTCGCGTCGCTCATGATGAGCGCTTGAGCATCGGTGTTAATTGCAACGAAGTCGACCCCACGCAACCCGGCGTCGATCATTCGGTTGACGGCGTTCACGCCGCCGCCACCGATTCCCACCACTTTGATGACGGCAATCGGCGAGTTCTGCGAGTTGCTAGGCATGTTGTGTGTGACCCCCAAGTTGAGGCTGAGGCTCAACCTTTACTAAAGGCAGACTAGCCGTTTTGCACAATCGGCTGTCCACTCGATACATCGATGCCCTTGATGAACTGCGGGTCTTGCCGGCTCAGCACCGTCGCCACCACCGTGAGCTTGTTGCGGATGTCGATTGGCGCACCGAGGTTGATCGTGGTGCCCGACTTGAGGACGAAGCCCAGCGCCTCGGGCCCGTTGACGACGAGGTGCTTCACCCGCTCGCGGATGTCGTCCGGCAACGAGATCGCGACTTGCGCAGCCGCTTGATACACGGGTGACGGAACCGTTCCGGCAGGCAGATTCGGGCCGACCCCTTCGATCTTCAGGAATTGCGTCGGCTGGCCGTCGAGCACGTCGAGCACTCGCCCCTCAAAGTCGAGCACGCGAGCCCGGTTGTCGACGCCGACGAACCACGCCACCGGTACTCGCTCGTCGATCTCGATGACGACACGATCGGGCAGGTACCAATTGAGTCGAGCACGCTGCACCCAGGGGTCGCCTTCGAGACGTCTCTTCGCGCCATCCAAATCGGCGGTGAACACGCTGGCACCGCGCAACGACTCACGCACCTTGTCGAGCAGCACCGGGTCGGTGTACGTCGCGCCAGTGACTTGAATGTCTCGCACCGCGAAGATCGGCGAAGCAAGTACGACGAGGGCGATCGACACCACGCCGATGACGACCGCGAATCCCACCAACGGCGACACGCGCAGTCGCGCAAGACCACGCCAGCGACCACGTTGTCTGATTCGTTCATCGACGATGACATCGGCGAGTCCACCTGCGCCTGGCACCGCCGTGACCTCGCTGGCGAACGGGCTCGTCGGGTCGATGGTGAGCGTTGCGGATCCCTCTGATCGCTCGTGTGGCAGGAGATGATCGGCGTCGTCGATGACGACGGGCGACGGAGTCGAATCGCCCTGCCGAAGGTCGACGGCGGCGGAGATATCGATCACCTCTGCAACGGGAGTGTTCTCGCTCGCGGTGGCGGTCTCGCCGCTCACCGACGACGATTCATCCGTCAGCGCGATCGCACCGGTGTCGGCAAAGAGTTCTCGAAGTTCACTGACCGCGTCGGGCGGCAACGGTGGTGCAATCATCGCCCCACTCAACGTGTCGTCAACCGTGAGCGGACCAAACACCTTGTCGAGTGCGGTGAGCGTGCGCGTGGTGCCAACCGTCGCTTCGAACGAACCGGTCGTCTGTGCCCCGGCATCGGAAGTCGTTTCTTCGTCGAACCCCACGAGCCGCACCTCGCTGCGCAAATCAATTCCGAGTTCGTCGCGGACACGTTCGCGAACCTCGGCCATCAGGTCGGCGATGTCGGCAGCACTGCCACCGGGATCGCACTGGATGAAGTTCGCGTGCTTCGTCGAAACTTCGGCGGTTCCGATGCGTAGTCCGCGCAATCCGAGACGGTCGATGATCGCACCCGCCGAACCACCATCCGGCTGAGGATTGACGAACACCGAGCCGGCGTTCTGACCGCCCGGCTGATGCTCGCGACGCCAGCGAACGATCTCGGCCATCTCCCGTTCGCTCGCAGTTTGGTCGCCCCAAGACAGCGCGAACGTGGCAGAGAGCACCACGTGATACGGCTGCAGGTCGCTTCCGCGAAATCGCAGCCCGAGATCCTCGGCTTTCACCGTGGCGACGATTCCCTTGCCGAGATGGAAGAGCTTGGCCGACTCGATGCTCGAGGCGATGTCGCTGCCGTGACCGCCGGCATTCATGCGCACGGCACCACCGACGGAGCCGGGGACTCCGACGCCCCACTCAAAACCGGTGAGACCGTGCGCGGCACACTGACGCGCCAAGATCGGCAACGGCACTGCCCCACCGGCGACCACTCGCGATGGTGCAGGTTTTTGCGGCCAGACGATTTCTTCGGCGAAGTCGCCGAGCACGATTGCCAGACCGTCGAAACCCTCGTCGGCAACCAACAGATTGCTTCCCCGTCCGATCACGAGCACCGGAACCCGCTGTTCGCGCAACGCATTGCTCACGGCGTGCAGGTCGTCGATCGACCGCGCCGTCATGAAGAGACTCGCCGGTCCTCCGACCTTGTAGGTGGTGTACGGCGACAGATCGACGTCGCGTCGCACGCGCGGACCGAGCAACACACCGAGCCGGTCGAGCGCCCGAGTGCGGCGCGCGTAGTCGTCGGTGTCGTCAGCTGCCACGTGCCAATTCTCGCCGACGAGCGACTACCTCATCGGGGAACGTCTCGATGTCACCGCAGCCCATCGAGATGCACACGTCGCCGTCACTCGTCTCGCGCGCCACGAAGTCGATCAATTCCGTGCGCTGTTGGCGCCACTCGACCCGGGCAGCGGGATGGGCGGCGCGCACTGCATCAACGACGAGGCGACCCGTCACCCCGGCGATGGGATCGGTTCCCGAAGCGTAAATGTCGGTAATGACCACCAGGTCGGCGTCGACGAAGGCATCACGGTAGGCATCCGACATCGAAGCCATCCGATTGAAACGGTTCGGCTGGAAGACCGCGATGACTCGTTTCCAACGGGATCGTTCGCCCCGCGCCGCGGCGAGCACCGCGGCGATTTCTGCCGGCAGGTGGGCGTAGTCATCGATGAACGTGAC
Source organism: Actinomycetota bacterium (assembly GCA_046074785.1). Lineage (GTDB taxonomy): Bacteria > Actinomycetota > Acidimicrobiia > Acidimicrobiales > Ilumatobacteraceae > F1-60-MAGs027. Next base: position 10,702 of record JBJTOX010000069.1, on the reverse strand, counting down.
ACCATCGTTGGTGGCCCGCAACTCGAAGCGTCGGTGCACACCCTTGAAGTCGCTCACGGCCTCGACTGCCGTTACTGGGTCGACCCCGAGCTCGCGCGCCATTGCGTAGGCGGCAAGGAAGTTCCTCACGTTGTGCACTCCGGGCAGTGGCAACGCGACGTGCCGTTCCCCGCTTGCATCACGCACGGTGAAGGTCGTACCGCCATCGACATGGCCTAGGTCGTGGGCCGCCACATCGCCGGAACCCACGCCATAGGTGATGGCGCCGTGCTTCTCGGCGAGCAGCCGCGCAGCAGCGTCGTCGATACACACGACCTTCGCACCGGAGATCTCAGCGAGGTACGCGTCGAATGATGCAACGATTCCGTCGAAAGATCCATGCTCGTCGAGATGGTCGAGGTCGACATTGGTGAGAATCGTGGCTCGTGGCTTGATGGCGCGATGACTGGAGTCGCTCTCGTCTGCTTCGATGACGAAGGGTCCGCCACCCCAGTGCGCGCTGTGCGCAAGTTGCGGAACGTCGGCTCCGATGAGGTAGCCAGGGTCGCGACCGGCGGCCCGCAACATGAGCGTGAGCAGCGTGGTCGTCGTGGTCTTGCCGTGCGTGCCCGCCACCGCCACGGTGTCGGCATGACTGCAAATGAAGCCGAGCATCTCCGCACGTGACAGCACCGATACGCCTGCGTCCCGGGCAGAGACGAGTTCGACGTTTGACTGCCGCACTGCCGCCGAATGCGTGACGATGTCGCAGTCAAGCACGACGCTGGCGTCGTGCGGCACGTTGACTCGGACTCCGAGCGTGCGGAGTTTTGCCAAGACCGGCGACTCGCGCATGTCGCTGCCCGAGACCTGGTGCCCCATCTCGCGCAGGATGATGGCAATGGCGCTCGTTCCCGGACCACCAACGCCCGCGATGTGGATGCGCTTGTGGGTCGTCATCTCAGCGCGCCGCCGACTCGATGATCGAGCCGATCGCCGACGATCGATTGAGCGCCCCGAGTGCGTAGGCCTTTGCCGCAATGCGTTCGCGGGTCACCGCATCGTCGACCATGCGCGACAACTGTGCACCGAATTGCGAGGCAACCAACTTCTCGTCGATGACGATTGCCGCTCCTGCGTCAGCCAACCACTTCGCATTGATGCGCTGATGGTCGTCGGCCGCATCCTTCCAAGGAATCACCACGGCCGGTGCGCCGACTGCGACCAATTCGGCGATCGTGCTGGCACCGGCACGGCAGATGACCACGTCGGCGAGCATCCACACGTCGGACATCTTCGCGTGACTCGCGCGGCGCGCGTATTGGATTCCGCCACCGGGCGCGGGCGACGCGTCGTTCATGAACCGCTCGCCTGCCAGATGCAACACTGCAAGATCGGTTCGCGACGAGTTGATCTTCGTCCATTCCTCGATTGCAGAGTTGACCACTTGTGATCCGAGCGACCCGCCCATCGCGACGATGATGCGCCGTGTGGGGTCGAGACCGAAGATCGACGCGGCACTCGCGCGTGCCCCATCGTTCGAGGCGGCGTTGCGAACGAGTCGTCGCACGTCGTTGCGAACCGGAGCACCGGTGTGTTTGGCGCCCGGCAGTTGGGAACCCGCGAATGCGACGGCCACGGCTGCGGCCCGCCTTGCCTGTCGACGTGTCGCCAGCCCGGGATGTTGGTCGTAACTCACGACCACGACGGGAATTCCCAGGGCTCGGGCGGCGCGGACGGCCGGCTCGCTCGCGAATCCACCGACGCTCACCACGACTCGCGGATGCCAGATGCGCAGTTGTCGAGTCGCAAGAGCAGTGGCGACCACCATTTTCGGAACTGCGCTGATCGTTCGCCGCAACGCGCGAGGGGTGAGGCTGCGCTGTAGACCGTCAACATTCAGCAACAGCCGCGGATGCTCGGTGTCGGCGAGCAATTGCGCATCAACGGACCGACGCGACGCTACGAAGGCAATCGAGCGCGGCGAGCGGCCGCGGTCGACGAGCTGTTCGGCGATGGCCAAAGCCGGAATCATGTGGCCGGCCGTGCCGCCGCCGGCAATCACGGCAAAGACGCTCGGCGACGAAGGTGAAACTGGTGTCGTCACAAGACCACGCCGAACGCTATCTCGGGCGTCGTGCGTCAGTGAATCTTTCGCGCGACGTTGAGCAAGAGTCCGACGGCACTCAACGAGATGAGCAGAGAACTACCGCCATATGAGATGAGCGGAAGCGTGAGACCCGTGACGGGCATGAATCCGACGACTCCACCGATGTTGATCGTGGCTTGTACGGCAAACCAGACGGTGATTCCTGCCGCGAGTAGTGCGCCCGAGTAGTCGGGGGCACGCATCGCGACGATGAAACCGAGGAACGTGAGTGCAAAGAATCCGCCGATCACGATCGTGGAGCCGACGAACCCGAACTCCTCCGCGACGACGGTGAAGATGAAGTCGCTGTGGGCCAACGGCACGTAACCCCACTTGCTCGTACCCGCTCCTGGCCCGACACCGAGAAACCCACCGTTCGAGATGCTGAGCATCGATTGCCAGACCTGGTACCCCGTGTGCTCGCGATTCGCCTCGATGTTGAGGAATGCTGTCCATCGGCTGACACGCGAGGGAGACAGGAAGATGTAGCAGACACCGGCGAGCGTGGCCACAACCGCCGAAACGCTGATCCAGCGCACCGGACTACCGGCCATGTAGAGCACGGTGAGCGCAATCCCCGACAGCACGATTGCCGCGCCGAGGTCGCGTTGCAGCATCGCAACTCCCGCGGCGATTACCCAAGCAGCCAGCGCCGGACGGAACGTGCGGGAGAAGTCGGTGAGCTCGCGCTGTCGACGCCCGAGGTTGTTCGTCAGATAGATGATGAGTGCAAACTTGAGCAGTTCGGACGGCTGGAATCGAATCGGTCCCATTTCCACCCAGGCACGGGCCCCGTTCACCGAGATACCGAGTGGCGTGAACGGCAGAACGTTGAGACTAAGCACGACGGCAAGAATCGGCTTGTTGAGTTTCTGCCACGTGTGATACGGCATGCGGAATGTGCCGAACGCTGCGATCACCCCGAAGAACGCCCACGTCAACTGCTTGAGGAACATCGTGAATGCAGAACCACCGCTGTTCACCGAGATGATCGACGATGCCGACAGCACCATCACGAGCCCGATGGCGACGAACACACTGACGATGAGCAGGATCCCGTAGAAAACGCGGTGCGGCTCGCTCTCTCGGAAGGCATCAGCGTCGCTGATGCGACGTCCTGCGAGCGCGGCCTTGCGTCGCTCCCTTAGCGACGGAATCGCAAAGCCACCAGTGTCGTCCACATTGACTGCCGTCATCGTTGTTTCTCCTTCGTGAGGTTCTTCACGCATTCCGCGAAGTCATCGCCTCGCTCGCCGTAGTTGGAATACCAGTCGTAGCTCGTGCAGCCCGGTGACAGGAGCACGACGTCACCGGGTTCGGCCATTCGCCGCGCAGATTCGACGGCCTCTTGCATTGATCCGGCGCGCTGCACGCGACACACACCCGCGAACGCGGCTTCGATGAGTTCGGCGGAGTGCCCGATCGCCACGACCGCACGCATTCGTTGTGGCTGACTCGCCATCGACGCAAGGTCGAGACCCTTGTTCTTTCCGCCGGCGATCAACACGATGCGATCGAACGACGTGAGGGCCGCTTTAGCGGCGTGCGGACTGGTCGCCTTACTGTCGTCGTAATACGAGACGCCGTCGATCTCACCCACCAGCTGGATGCGGTGCGGTGCATGGTGGTATCGAGCCAGCGCGTGTGCGACACCCTCGACGCTGCCAAGCCCCGATTCGAGCACGAGCGCGCTCGCGGCAAGCGCATTGGTGAGGTCGTGAGGCAACGCACGGCTGAGTTGACCAACATCGACGATTCGACCGTGTGGGCCGACGAGCGCACCGTTCTCCACTCGGTAATCACCCGTCTCGAGTCCGAAGGTCACGACGCGGGCCGATGTCGCGCGTGCGTTCTTCTGGATCGACTCGTCGCGCACCGGTGCAACGGCAACGTCGCCCGCGCGCGCTGCAGTCCAGATTCGTGCCTTGGCCGAGCGGTACGAGTCGATGTCGCGATGCCAATCAAGATGGTCCGGCGCCAAGTTCAACCATGTCGCCGCCTCGGCCCGGAAGTCACGCGTGTAATGCAGTCGGAACGACGAACATTCCACTGCGAAACAATCGTGCGCTTCGTCGAGTGCCTCCACCCACGGAGTCTCGGTGTTGCCCACGGCGGCAGCCTTGCGACCCGATGCCGACATCATCGCCGCGGCCATGAGTGTGGTGGTCGTCTTGCCGTCGGTGCCGGTGATGGCAACCACGGGTCGCGGCGAGCCGCTCGCCTGCTCGTGTCGGTAGGCAAGTTCGATTTCCGACACCACTTCAACCCCCGACCGCAGCGCACTCACGATGATCGGATGCGACTCCGGCACACCGGGACTTGGTGCCAGCCGACTGAAGTCCTTCATGCGCCGCGCACAAGCCATCGCCGCATCCGGCCCTTCGAGAAGTTCTGCGCCGAGGGCTGCGGCAAACGATGCGTTGTCGGCGGTGGGACGGTCGTCGGCGAGCACGAGGGACTCACCGCGCGACGCGAGGAACCTCGCCGTGCTTCGCCCCGCCACGGCCAGGCCGTACACCAGTGTCGTCACGGTATGGCATCCCCGATGAGTCGTATCTCGTTGGTGAAGTCGGCGATGAACAGTGCCACCCCGGCCGCCACGCACAACGCAGCCAGCAACCAAAAACGAATGATCACGGTCGTCTCCGGCCAGCCGGAGAGTTCGAAGTGATGATGGATCGGCGACATCTTGAACAACCGCTTCTTGCGCCCGCTCGCTTTGAAGACCCCCATCTGGATCGCCACCGACCCGGCCTCCATCACGTTGATTCCGCAGATGATCGGCAACAGGAAGTGTGTGTTCGTGGTGACGGCCAGCAAACCGAGCGCTGCTCCGATTCCGAGCGCACCGACGTCGCCCATGATGATGCGCGCCGGCGCGGCGTTCCACCACAGGAATCCGCCACAAGCACCAGCCATCGCCGCCGCGAGCACCGCGAGGTCGAGCGGGTTCACGATTGCCGAGTAGATGTCGGAGTTACGGAATGCGAAGTAGGCGATGAGTCCGAATGCACCGAAGCCGAACATCGCAGAACCCGCGGCAAGACCATCGAGGCCGTCGGTGACGTTGACCGCATTGGTCGTCGCCCACACCATGAGCGCGGTCCAAACGATCCAAATCGGGGTGCTGACGTCCCAACCCGGCACCTCGGCGCGTGTGAACGAAATCGTTTCACTGATTCCGGTCTGCGCGGCGAGCAACCACATCAGCAATACGACGATGCCGAACGTGATCCAACCCTTCTTCTTCCAGAAAATGCCGCGATTGTGCTGGCGTCGTACTTTCAGGTAGTCGTCGATGAATCCGAAGGCGGCAAGCACGATGATTGCCAACCACATGATGAGTGCCTGATCGGAGAACGCCAATCCGTCTCGCATGTGGGGAATCAACCAGCCGATGAACGCAGCAACCAGGATCGCGATTCCACCCATGGTCGGTGTGCCCTGTTTGTGCATGTGGTGGGTCGGACCACGATCCTCGGCACCGAGGATCGGCTGGCCTTTGCCCAAGCGGGTAAAGAATGCAATCAGCATTCGGGTGAATGCCAGCGAAGCGACGATCGAGATTGCTCCGGCCATCAAAATCGCGATCATCGAAGTCCTCGTAACACTGCTCGAGCCACGTCGGCGTCGCTGAATTCGACTTCGGTGCCGCCAATCGATTGCTTGGTCTCATGCCCGCGACCAGCAATCACCACCACGTCTCCCGTTCGGGCCTCACGACATGCAGTCTCGATTGCGCGGCGTCGATCGACTTCAATGCTCACCTTCGTTCGTTCTGCGCTGGAGATACCCGAGACGATTGCCGCGATGATCGCCTCCGGATTTTCGCGGCGGGGATTGTCGCTCGTCACTATGACACGATCCGCCAAGCAGGAAGCGGTACCCATGTCCGGGCGTTTGCTTGGGTCGCGCTCACCGCCACAGCCGAAGACCACGACGACTCGCGAGCCGCCACGCGCCGGTGAATTGCCCACGGATCGTGCGGCGGAAATGACGTTGCGCAATGCCTCGGGCGTGTGTGCGTAATCGACCAACACCGCGAACCCACCATCGACGTTCACGTTCTCGAAACGACCGGGAATCTGCGGCAGATTCGCCAAGCCACTGACGACGTCACGAACATCGACGCCAAGTTCGACCGCGGTCGTCGATGCGGCGAGCGCATTCATCACATTGAATTCGCCACCCACCGCGCACTGCAGCCTCACACCGTGCCACGTGAACTCGCTTCCGGCGGCAGTGATGTGCACATCACTGGCATCGCCGTGACCGAAGGTCTTGACCGGAATGTCGCAATTCTCGGCGATCTTTCGGCCGTAGGCATCATCGCGGTTCACGACGGCGCGATCCGCGAAGTCGGTCGAAAAGAGACTCGCCTTCGCCGCAAAGTACGCCTCGTGCGAACCATGAAAGTCGAGGTGATCGTGTCCGAGATTGGTGAACACGGCGGCGGCAAATCTCATACCCGCAACACGCTTCAAGGCCAGCGCATGCGACGACACTTCCATGACGACGGCCTGCGTGCCCGCAGCACGTTCGTCGGCCAGCGTGCGCTGCAGTTCGGGAGCCTCGGGTGTCGTTCGCGCGCCGGACAAGGTGCCCAGCACTCGCGTGCGCTTACCGGAACCCTCGAGAATCGAACCGATCATGTGGGCCGTCGTCGTCTTGCCGTTGGTTCCGGTGACGCCGACAACGGTGAGTGACCGACTCGGGTGGTCGTGGAATGCGGCCGCCAGATGACCCATCGCTTCACGAGTGTCGGATGCCAACACTTGCGGCACGTGCACACCCGGAATCTGGTGGTCGACGAGCAATGCGGCTGCCCCGTGACGTGCCGCATCGACTGCGAAGTCGTGCCCGTCGAACCGCTCGCCGCGCACACAACAAAACATCGCACCGGCGCGCACGCTGCGACTGTCGTTCGTCACGTCGGAGATGGCGACCGCTTCGTCACCGACCACGTTGAAATTCAGCTTTGAGCGCGCGCCGCGGTCGACTCGAGACATCAATCCGCCCAGGGTGACCATCGCGTCAGTGACCAGGTCCGAGTTCGGCCGGGCGCTTTCCGATGCAGCCCGTGTCACCGGGTGCGGGTCGAAGATCGAGCTCGTTCACGATCGCTTGTCCGATGCGCGAGAACACCGGGGCGGCAGCTGTTCCACCGAAACGGTCGCGCGAACTGGGGTCGGGCTCATCGATCGAAACGAGCACCGTGAATTCCGGGTTGCTGGCCGGAAGGAAACCGACGAACGACGCGAAGTACGCGCGTGAGCCGTCATCTTTCAGGTAGGTGCCGTTGTCCTGACGGATGTACCCGGTACCCGTCTTGCCGGCGACCGAGAGTCCCTGCATCTTGGCCAACTGTGCGGTGCCATAGCACACGACATCGGTCATCAGTGTGCGCATCGTTGCCGCCGTCGCGCTTGAAATCACGCGGCGCGTTGGTGCGTCGGGTGTCGGCGTACGCAAGCCCCGCTCGTCGACGGTGGCGGTCACCAGTTTCGGCCCGACGTACACACCGTCGTTCGCCACCACGTTGACCGCCGACACCAGCTGCACTGCCGTCGTACCGTATCCATAGCCGTACGAGAACGTGAACTGCTCGGTGCCCTGCCAATTGCGGGCCAGCTTCAACAGTCCCTTTGACTCACCGGGGAATTGCAGCGACGTCTTCTCGCCGAAACCGAATGCCGAGAGCCACTGTCGATTGCGTTCCGTCGACAAGGTCTGCGACACCTGGACGGTGCCGAGGTTCGATGAGTCGACGAGGATCTTGCGCACCGACATTTGCTCGGTGGGATGCGGATAAGCGTCCTTGATTTCTTGCTCCCACTGGGTGCCGGCATTGAACACTTGCTTGCCGGGCACGAGGAACTTCGTCTCGGGTGTCACCTTGCCTTCTTCGATTGCAGCAGCGACACTGAACACCTTCGCCACCGAACCAGGTTCGTGGGCCTCGACCGCAGCGATGTTGCCCGCGTTGTTGGAGTAGGTGCCGTCATCGTTGCGGCGCACGCTCGACATGGCATAGATCTCGCCGGTCTTGGTGTGCATCACGATGGCGATACCGCTGCGCGCCAGAATGCGCTCGACCTGCTGCTGCAGGATGCCGTCGACCTGAAATTGCAGGGTGCGATGGATGCTCGTGAGCAGGTGTTCGCCGCGAACCGGCGCGACATAGTCGGACTTCGCCGACGCGATGCTCTGATTGCGGCTGTTGACTTCGCGCGCGAGTCTGCCGTCGGTGCCGGTGAGCAGCTCGTTGAACTGAAGTTCGAGACCGCCGATTCCCACCCCGTCGGGGTCGACACGTCCGACAACCGGACGTAGTCCCTCGCTCGTCAGCGCGCGGCCTTCCTCGCGGTACGTCCCGATTCCGACGAGGTTCAACTCGGCGATGGCTTTGGCCAGCGTCGAGTCGACCTGTCGTGCCACGTAGGTGAAACTCGAGTTCTTGTTCTGCAGGCGCTGCGCGAGATCCATCTCCTCTTCTGGAGCAAGTTGCAACACCACCGCGAGCGACCGTGCGGTCGTCACCGGGTCGGTCACCTCGCGCGGGTCGGCAAAGATGGTGCGCGTCGGAATCGGAATCGCCAGTTCATTTCCGTCCCTGTCAAGAATCGTGCCGCGCTCGGCCTTGATCGTCTCGGTTCGAACCCGTTGGTCCATGCTCATCTCGCGGTACTCCGAGGCCTTCACGGTCTGCAATGTGAGCACGCGCAGATAGATCAACGACAGCACCGCGAAGATCACCACGAACATGATCGAGATGCGGCGGCGCATGTCGCCGGCGTGAATGTTTGTCGTCATCTTGGTGACGCCGTAACTCGAGACTGCATTGATGAACCCGCCAATGCCCCGTGGCTGCGCGTCGTCATAGGGGTTTCCCCGGCGGGAGGCGGCCCGCGGTCGGCGAATCGGCGCGGTGTCACTCATGGTTGGCGCACCTGCAGCGGTTCCATTTGCGCTATGACTCCGGCAGATGCAATGGCTGCCGACGGTTCCGCGAAGAGAGGGTTCATCTTTGACGTACTCGCCTTCACGTCCGCGACGATTTCGGCCGGGACTTCCAGGAACTTGGTGCTGAGACCCTGGTACATCCCCATCATCACGGCTTCCTCACGCAGGCGGCTCGGCATGAGCAACTCGGCCCGCTGCTGTCGTAGATCGTCGTGGTGGCGTTCGGCGGCGCGCAGGTCACGCGTCAACGAGTCGAGGCGCAACTGTTGTTCGGCGATCGTGGCCTGAAAGACGATGACGGCAATGGTGAAGCTGCACAGCAGCAGCACGACGAGCGTCGCTTTCGATACCGTGCGACTGCGATTCGTCTCGGGTTGCGGGACGACGCGAAGATGCGAACCCGACTCCTGCTTGCGCGGCTGAATCTGCGGAACGGAAGTCTCTCCGGCGACGCGCAACTGACGTCGGGCGCGGGCGCGGGCGGTCGCCGACGACGTCATGCGACCACCGCGCAACGTTCCATCACGCGCAGGCGAGCCGAGGAAGCCCGGGGATTCCGGGCCGTTTCTGCATCGCTCGGCTTCTTTGCCACCCTCACCTTCCGCCACGCACGGGGGGCAGTGCGCGACGGATGAGCGAACGGTGTTGCGATGTTGGGCTGCGATGCGTCGGTTTCGGCGTCACGCATGACCTGTTTTACGATGCGGTCTTCACCGCTGTGATACGAGAGCACGGCAACTCGACCACCCGGCACGATCATCGTCATGACGTCGCGTAGTGCGCCGGGCAGGATGTCGAGCTCGGCATTCACCTCGATGCGAATCGCCTGGAACGTTCTCTTTGCCGGATGTCCGCCGGTTCGGCGCGTTGCCGCAGGTATCGCAGCGGTCACTACCGCAGCCAATTGCGTGGTGGTGGCAATCGGTCGCGAAGCGACGATGGCTTGAGCAATGCGCTTGGCGAAGCGCTCATCGGCATTACGACGCAGAATCTCGGCAAGGGTTTCGGCGTCGTACTCGTTCACGATGTTCCATGCCGAGATTCCCTCGCGACGGTCCATGCGCATGTCGAGTGGCGCATCGTTGCGGAAAGAAAAGCCACGATCGGCAACGTCGAGTTGTGGCGAGGAGACACCGAGATCAAAGAGCGCCCCAGAGAGATGGTCGATCCCCAGATCCCGCAGGGCGTCCGTGGCGCGATCAAAGCGGGCGTGCACGGCGGTGAATCGCGCAGCATCGGCAGTGCCGAGGCCGGCCCTCACTTGATTCGCGTGTGCAATCGCCATGTCGTCTCGATCGATTCCCACGACCCGCAAACCTTGGTGCCGCCGCAGAATCGCCGTTGCGTGCCCGGCCATTCCCAGCGTCGCGTCCAGAAGGACACCGTCAGGAATGGTGGCGAACAACTCGACGATCTCGGCGAGCATCACTGGTTCGTGTGCCCCGCTCATCAGCAGCCCCCCGGCCAACTATTGCCTCCGGGATTTCTCCCCGGATAGCGAAGACGGAAGCGGGCGGAGTTGGGGCTGTCCATCTTTGCTGACCGGGAGACTGCTGATGAGCGAAACATCAACGTGACCAGTGGTCGCGTCGAAGCGTTCCTCGGTTCTCC
>JBJTOX010000068.1:0-15206 GCA_046074785.1 Actinomycetota bacterium | reverse complement strand
CCCGACGAATCCTGCTCGGGTGAGTCACCGAGGTGATACCCACCGCTCAATACGTAGATGTACTCGGGCATCCAGCCGTCCTTCAGTTCTGATTCGACGACAAGAGGACGCTCTAACGCCACGGCACCGAGCGGAGTCATAACCAGCCAGAGCGAAACGAGTGCGACTGTGCCGATCACCTTCATCCATCGATCCAGCAACTTCCGACGCCACAACACGATCCATACGACGCCGAGCACCAACATCGGCAGCCACAGCGGGTCGACGAACTCACGCGTTGCTGCAAGCTCCAAAAACTCATGGGAAATAGAAGGTTGTTGAAGAGACACTTAAGGAGTGCTGTTTGAACAGGGTTTGCGTAGGTCGATGACATAGGGGTTGGCAACCACCGATGTTGGGTCGTTGTAAGACAGGTGAATGGGCACTTGAGCCAAGAGATTTCCATAATCAGATTCGTCAATTGCAAGTGACCATTGATCAAGAAAGAGCCAGTCAACATGACTCGCCATCAAGCCGATCTCGGAACGAACTGAATTGGGTCCGGAGAGCTCGACCGGGATGAGTTGAACGATACTCTTCTCACGCACTCCTGAATCAAGCAGTTTCTTGACTTGGCACTTGGTATGCACCCAATCACGGGCATTTCTTCCGGCGATATCGTTACGAATAACAGCTCCGGTATTGAGTAATGCCAGCAAAAGTGCACCAGAAAACACAATTGGGATGATCACGAAAGACCAGTGAGGTTGAGTGTCGCGAGTCGACAGTCCAAATGCTGCAAGGACACCCAAGCCAAGCCACAGCGTTAACTGCGTGGGAAGCACCATTCGAAATGAACTCTCTCCATCTCCCCCGAATGTAAGAAATGTGGAGCACATTGTAGAAATTGCAATTCCGACCAACAGTTTCCAAGCCCGTGGTCTAAGAAGCAGTACTGGCAGGACGACTCCACAGAAGATTACGCCTGATGCCATTAGTAACGGGACGGATCTATCGACGTACAGTAGAGCTGCCTTTGCGGCCACATCTACAAGTTCCTTCAATCTGTTTGTCAGTGAGCGATTGGAGATTCGATCCAGAACATCGCTTTCAAGCACTCGCACAAAAGCAACATTTACAAGAACGGCAGACAATCCAATGGATGCGACAGACATGAGCCGAATGAACGGTCTAATGCCAACTTCGTCGTTGTGCCTGAGCGCCAGCATCACACAGACGGGCAACGTGGCAAGCATTGCAAAGTGTTGGTAAGAGAAAACGGAGCAAAAGATGAGAAGCGTTATGAGGCTCCACCGAATTGGGGTCGGTCTCGAACCCGCCGCCAATATTCCACCTGCCATTGCAAACGGAAGGGCCAACAGGTGTGCGGTTTTCGTTGCCCAGGTCGTTGTGGCAGCGATTCCAGGCAAGAACATTGCAAGTGTTCCGGTCACTGCCAGGATGAAGTAAGAGAGTCTTGAGACCAAGCCAGCAACTGTGGCAAACCAGATGAGAAATGCCGCAACGGTGATTGCAACAAAGAAGATTCCAAGCAATCTGACGTACCATAGATTCTCAATACCGTTCACACCAATCCAAATCAGCTTGAAAAAGATTCCCGGAATCAATCTTCCGGTACTTACTTCGTCTCGTGCATGACCCTCGAGCACAAACGGAGTCAGATCTCTCGCCATACGTATCAGGCGGTAATCATCTGTAACTGCAAATGTGCGGTTCTGCAGGAAGAAATTCAAACAACTCCCGAGGGCCACGCCGATAAGTGGGGCCAAATAGCGACGGTCTGCTGCACTCTCTAGTCTCATGCGTAGCTTCATGCAATCCCCTACGGGGAGGACCGTAGCATGAAGCGTCTCGTTCGGGGACGTAGCTCAGCTGGCTAGAGCACCTGCTTTGCAAGCAGGGGGTCGTGGGTTCGAGTCCCATCGTCTCCACCACCGAATGCTTGGTGACTCACCACCTGAGTCGCACGCTGAATCCGCTCGGGCATTGTGCAAGACCGTCAACGTCGTCCGGATCCACCACTCCAATCACCGGATAACCACCCGTCGTCGGATGGTCGGACAGCATCACGACCAGTTCGCAGGCGGGGGTCAGTTGTACTGCGCCACGCACGAGTGGAATCGACGCAAGTTCTGCCGGCACGTCGATGGATGACAACGAGCTCGTGAGTCGGACTCCCACGCGATTACTCGTCGGTGAAACAGTCCATGTATGCCTGGTGAGTTCGGCACGCGCGGTCGTCGGCAACAATTCCACGTGCGGACCTGGTTGCAGCAACAGACGATCGGACCGTCGTGGCGACACGACAACATCGAGACTCGTCACCGACGCGTGGGAATCTCCCGTCGCGAGCTCGACGCCCTCGGTCAAAACGAGGGGCACGATGCCACTCAGCATGTCGTGAGACTGTGATCCGAGTACCCGGGGTCCGGCAAGTCCTCCGCTCACCGAGAGGTATGTGTGTACACCGTCACGAATTCGTTCGATGCGAATGCGCTGTCCTGCACGAACACCTGTGGCGACACATCGCCGTAGTGGGGTGTCGTCGATGAATGCCTCGCAGTCGGCACCCGCGATGACGACGTTCGTATCATGCAACACCGCCAACACGAGTCCACCCGACGTTTCGAACGCCGCGGCTTCCTCCGGATTTCCGGCGAGTCGGTTGGCGAGTGCGTGCGACGCGCGATCGGCCGCTCCCGAGGTTGGAACACCGAGATGGGCCCAGCCGAGACGACCACGATCCTGCAACGTCGTGATTCCGGCGCGGGCGATGCGCAGCGTCATGAGACGGGCACGAATCGCACCGTCGCGCCTGGTTGCAAGAGCGCCGGTGGGTTCCAATCGGTGTTCCAGATACGCAACGACGTAGTGCCGAGGAGATGCCAACCACCCGGGGACTCGTTCGGATAGACAGCCGAGTAGTTCGCGGCAATCGCCACCGATCCGGCGGGTACACGGGCGCGTGGTGATGCACGCCGCGGAAGATGCAGTTGCTCGGGAAGACCGCGCAGATAGGCAAAGCCCGGCGCAAAACCACAGAATTCCACCGTGTAGACGGCATCGGAATGCAGACGAACGATCCGTTCCACCGACTCATCACATGCGCGAGCCACTTCAGCGAGATCGGCACCGTCGTAACGAACGGGAATCTCGACGACACTCGCAGGATTCAGATGTTTGTGACTGCCGATATCACGACTCGACAGAAGTTCAACGAGCAGTTGTTGCACGGTCTGCGCGTGTGTTGCATCGTGCTTCACGACGAGGCTCCGAGCCGCTGGAATCACATCATGTGCAGCGACCCCCGCGTTGGTACAGACAGCCCGTACTTCGGCCGTCAACAAAGCCGCAGCGCCAGGGGAGAGGCCGTCGACAATCGTCGCCTCACGTCCGTAGGCAACGATACGCACGGGACTACGACGCACCGACGGCAATGTCGAACTCGGTCAGAGCCCTTCGAACTTCATCGAGCAATGACACTGCACCGGGTGTATCGCTGTGCACGCAGATGGTGTCGAACTCCACGGAGATTTCTCCGCCTTCCACCGTCTGCACGGTGCCGTGGCGTATGAGTTGCACGACGCGGTCACGAATTGCGGTGTTGCTCGTCACGAGCGCATCACCTCGTGACCGTGGTGCGAGTTGGCCACTGTTCATATAGCCGCGATCGGCAAACCACTCGCGAACGAAAGGAACACCTGCCCTCCGTGCAAGATGGTGTGTCATTGACCCGTCCAATCCGAACAATCCGACACCGTGTCGTGCCGCAAGATCGACCACCACTCGGGCATGATCCTCGCGAGTGACCACCACGTTGTACAACGCACCATGCGGCTTCACATAGGAAACGCATGTCGACTCTGCCGCTGCAGCACGTACGAGGGCTTCGAATTGTTCGTTCAGTGACTCCGCCAGAGATCCAGAGTCGATCTCCATCACAACACGACCGAACCGCTCACGGTCGGGGTACGACACTTGGGCTCCGATGCGAATACCCACCCGATGGGCTTCGCGGCATACCTCGCGCATCGACCACTCATCACCGGCGTGCCCGCCGCAGGCGACGTTCGCACTCGTGATCAGGCGCATCAATGCGGGTTCGTGGCTTTGCTGCCAGGGCAGCGACGTTTCACCGATGTCACAGTTCACGTCGATGCGCCGAATCATTGGTCAATGTCTCCGCTGGAAGAGTCTGTCGGTTCATCGGTAATAATGAGGACACCCCAAAAGGAGCCATCATGCCCACTGCAGTCATCGTCGATGCCGTCCGTACCCCGCTCGGGAAGCGCAACGGACGTCTGAAGAACTGGCACCCCGTCGATCTCGCCGCCGAAACGTTGAATGCCCTCGCCACGCGCAACAAGCTCGACCCCGCTCAGATCGACGACGTCGTGATGGGTTGTGTCATGCAAGTGGGTGAGCAGAGCCTCAACATCGCTCGTAACGCGGTGCTCGCCGCCGGATGGCCCGAATCGGTACCCGGCACCACCGTCGACCGACAGTGTGGTTCGAGCCAGCAGGCCGCACACTTCGCGGCACAGGGCGTTATCGCCGGCGCGTATGACGCCGTTGTCGCCAACGGTGTCGAAGTCATGACGCGTGTACCGATGGGAGCGTCGATAGCCGAGGGCAAGTTCGGATTCCCGATGGGTCCGCTGGTGCAGGAGCGATACAAGTCTGAGGGCGGTCTCGTCAACCAGGGAATCTCTGCCGAACTCATCAGTGAGAAATGGAAGATCTCACGCGAAGAGCTCGACGCATTCGGTTTGCGCTCGCAGAGCTACGCGGCCCGTGCGACAAAGGAAGGTCGCTTTCAGAACGAGATCGTGCCGGTGCTCGATGCCGAGGGTCAGATGATGACCACCGATGAAGGTATCCGTGAGACGTCACTTGAGAAATTGGCATCGTTGAAGCCGTCGTTCCGCCCGGTCGAGGAAGGCGGCAAAGTCACCGCCGGCAACTCGTCGCAGATCACCGACGGTTCCGCCGCACTGCTCATCATGAGTGAAGAGAGGGCAAAGAAGCTCGGCTTGAAGCCCCGTGCTCGTTTCGTCAGCTTCGCCCTGGCAGCAGAGAATCCGCGTTATATGTTGACTGCGCCGATTCCGGCAACCAAGAAGGTGCTCGAGCGGGCCAATCTGACGATGGACGATATCGACTTGGTGGAAATCAACGAGGCATTCGCCGCAGTCGTACTCGCATGGGCGAAGGAATTGCGTCCCGACATGGAGAAGGTCAATGTCAACGGTGGCGCAATCGCCCTCGGACACCCTCTTGGTGCTTCAGGTGCGCGTCTCACCTGCACATTGCTGAACGAGCTCGAGCGCACGGGTGGTCGTTACGGCTTGCAGACGATGTGTGAAGGTGGCGGCTTGGCCAACGCATTCATCATCGAGCGTCTCTAGAACTTCGACGAGAGCGCCGTGTTCGGCACGATCGTCTGGACGGCGATCGGACTCGCCCTCGTTTGGTTCATCTGGAAGGTCGGTCTCGGAATGCTGCGCAGCATGACGAGTTCGCTCCCACCACCGCCACCGAGCGGCGAGATGCGTCGGATCAACGTCCGCTACCGCTGCTCGGTGTGTGGTGTCGAACTCAAGTTGACGCTCGCACCCGACGAGAATCCCCCGCCTCCGCGGCACTGTATGGAGGAGATGTTGTTGGTCAGCGATACTTCGTCGCTGTAAACAACCCGCCGAGCACCATCGAGAGCCCGGCAAACAAGTACCAATTGCTACGACCGCCCGGGACGAATCCCAGGTAATAGAACAAGATCACCAGCGCACCGACACCCAGCAGGACGAACATAAGGATCGGCACCCAGCGTGGACTCTCTTTCACCGTCACCGGGACCGGTGGCGTATAACGAGTGGTCGCTGTTGGCGTGGTGCGCCCGCCAGTATGACGTTTCTTGGGTGCCATGCGGATACTCAGTGTAGAGGGCTTGGCGCGGTGCGGGTGAGCCCCGTGCTTGGCAGGCTGGACGTGTGGCATCGCCCCGCGTGGTCGTAATCGACAACTACGACAGTTTCGTCTACAACCTCGTGCAGTATCTGGGTGAACTCGGTGCAGAGCCAGTCGTCGTTCGAAACGATGAGCGTGACGCAAAGGTGGTGCTCGATGAGGGATTCGATGCGATGCTCATTTCTCCTGGCCCCGGACGCCCCGAGGACGCCGGCATCACGTGCTCCATCATTGCCGAGGCGGCGGGCACACTTCCCATTCTCGGCGTATGTCTCGGTCATCAGGCAATCGGACATGTCTTTGGTGGCAGTGTCGTGCGTGCGCCAGAGTTGCGACACGGCAAGACGTCACACGTCACCCATGACTCGGCGGGAGTGTTCGCATCGCTGCCATCGCCACTCGAAGTGACCCGCTATCACTCCTTGGTGATCGACGAAACATCGATTCCTGACTCGCTCGTGGTTACTGCGCGCGCGGAGGACGGAACCATCATGGGTGTTCGCCATCGCCAGCACGATGTCGAAGGAGTGCAGTTTCACCCCGAAAGCATCCTCACGCAGCACGGTCACGAGATGTTGCGCAATTTCTTGTCGCGCTGCTGACTACAACCTCGTTGATTGTTGCAACCGTCGGAGTCTGTCGCCCACGGTCAGGGTGTGGGTGCCGTTTCTGCCTTACCGACGGCGACGGTGATTGCGCTTCCCGGAGGTACGGTCGAGCCTGCGGCAACGCTCTGAGCCAACACGATGCCATTTGAAGCGTCACCCACCGGAAGCGCCTGTTCGTTCACCGTGACGACGAACCCGAGTGTGGTGAGTTCCGAAACGGCGGCGGCACCTTCCTTCCCGACGACGTTTGGCACGAGCACCCCCGCCTTGCCCGACGAAACGTAGAGCGTCACTGCGCTTCGTGGAGCGACGGCGGTATCACCCAGTGGTTCACTGCGAATCACGCGACCCGCTTCAATCACGTCGCTCGCTTCGGCGACGACGGTAACCACCAAATTGAGCGGCGGCGCAGAGAGCAGTTTGGTGGCCGCTCCCTGTTCATCACCGATGACGTCGGGAATACGAACGGTGTTGGTGCCGGCCGATACGTTCACCGTCACTACGGAGTTGGGTCGTGCCCCAAGTCCGGCCGTCGGAGTCTGCAAGATGATTTGGTTGGCTGGGATGTCGGTTGAAGCCACGAACTGGTCGACCACCAATCTCAGTCCGGCTTCCTTCAATACGTTGGTGGCGTCTTGCACCGAGAGGCCAACCAAGTTCGGTACGACCACCGGTACGAATCCGGGGTTGTACACGAGGATGACGTTCTCTCCCTGTCGAGCCAGCGTGTCGGCGACGGGAGTCTGGTCGTACACGATGTCGTTGCTGGCATTTTCGCGTACCCGAGGATCTTCAATCGGTGTCAATCCCAGGTCGATGAGCAGGCTCTTTGCTTCATCGATGCTGAGACCGATCACGTTCGGCACGACGATATTGGCGCCGGCGTTCTCGTCCGTGAGCGCGCGAAAGCCGAAGATGCCCACGGCGACGAGGGCAATCACCGAGATGACCGAACCAAACACCCACGCTGCGGTGCGGCGGGGTACGACGTCGTCGTACGGCGGGTACTCACCGCCCCGGGCGCGTGACGACCCGGTCGAAGGCATCATGGTGGTGGGTTGGTCGTCAAGCGCTTCGGAGGTACCAGCTCCGACGACGGGCATCTGGGTCGTCGTACCGGCATCGGCGATTGCTTGCTGTTCCTCGCGCAAGGCCAGCACTTCCTTGCCGTCGATGAATCGACGGAGGTCGTCGGCGAGTGCCGAAGCAGTCGCATAACGACGATCGGGGTCCTTTGCCAGGCACTTCATCACGATGGCGCTGAATGCGGGAGAGATCTCGGGATTCTTGGTGCGCAACGAGACGGGAACGTCGTGAACTTGCTTGTAGGCGATGGCGATTGCATTCTCGCCGACGAACGGCGGAACGCCGGCGAGCATTTCGTACATGATGACGCCGAGTGAATACAGGTCAGATCGAGGGTCGGGTTGTCCGCCTTGTGCCTGCTCCGGCGAGAAGTACGTAGCCGTTCCCATTACCGCGCCGGTTTGCGTAAGCCCTTGTTCGACGGCCGATCCGATTGCACGTGCAATACCGAAGTCGGCCACCTTTACATGGCCGGTCGCGCTCACGATGACGTTCGCCGGCTTGATGTCACGGTGCACCACGCCGGCTTTGTGGGCCTCACCGAGGGCTGCTGCGATATCGAGGGCGATGTCACATGCCTGCAGCACAGTGAGTCGTTCGTGTTTTCGCAGGATGTCGGCGAGGGTGCGACCTTGCACATATTCCATGGCGATGTAGTACGTCGAGTCGACTTGGCCCCAGTCGAACACCGCGACGATGTTCGGATGATTGAGCGACGCAGCTGACATCGCCTCGCGTCGGAATCGCTCGACGAACAGGGGATCCTTTGCATATTCGGCAAAGAGCACCTTGACGGCGACGGGTCGGTCGAGCATTCGGTCGCGAGCCACGAATACCTCGGCCATGCCACCACGACCGATTCGACGACCAAGTTCATAGCGGCCATTCACCAAGACGGGTTCAGTCATGACCCTGCCTCGTCACGCTGTTCCTCGACGACGTCACGGATCGAGTTCACATAGGCGACTGCCCGCTCGGGGCGTTCGTAGGTCGGATTGTCGTCGATCGAGTCGGCCAATGCAGGAAATACGTCGCTACGGTTCACTCCGCTGTCGACGTAGATGGTTGGCGAGAACCAAAGAATCTGTTGTGGGCGTCCCTTGAACACGACAAGTGCCGCGTCATCACCCTTGCCGTCGAATCCCACGTAGTAGCCGCCGCGCGCATACCAGCCTGTGGCTGCGATTGCCATGGCAACGACCACAACGAGCGATGCCGCCACCGCCACGACAAGTTTGCGCTTGCGGGGCCGCGATGCCGGCGTACCGGGAAGCTTGGTGACCGGCGTAGATACCGCAACGACATCGACGACGACCACCGTCACATTGTCACGTCCACCGTGATCGTTGGCGGCGGCAACGAGTTCGTTGGCGACGTGCTGTGGATCGCCGGATTGGCGTAGCACCGCAGCAATCTGTTCGTCCTCGACTTCATCGACGAGTCCGTCGCTGCACAACACGTATCGATCTCCGGGAAGCATCGGCAACACCCACGAATCAGCATTCACATCACCTTCGATTCCGAGTGCCCGCGTCACGATGTTGCGTCGCGGGTGCACGCGAGCCTCTTCGGCGGTGATGTATCCCTCGGTCAGGAGCTCCTGCACATACGAGTGATCGGCGCTCACCTGCTTGAGCTCGTCATTACGAAACAGGTAGACGCGGGAGTCACCGACATTGGCGACGACCATTCGTTGCGGCTCGGTGTCGGTTGCAGCAAGCGGGACCACGGCGGTGAGCGTGGTTCCCATACCGCGCTGTTCAGACAGACCACCGCTCGCCTTGTGGATGGCCGCATTGGCACCGTTGATTGCGGTGACGACTGCTTCTGGTGTCGCAAAGCCCGAACGCGCGGCTTCTTGCATCCCCTGAATGGCAAGAGCGCTCGCAACTTCACCGGCGTTGTGGCCTCCCATTCCGTCGGCAACGACGAATACATCGGGTTGAGCGACGAACGAATCCTCGTTCTGTTGGCGCAGCATGCCCACATGCGACGCCGCACCCCAGTTCAGTGTCAGCGCCGGATTCGCTTGGTGTTGCGTCGTCACGAAATCTCGAACGTCACCTTGATCGTGCCGAGCATGATCACATCGCCGTTGGCAAGCAGTTGTTCACCATCAACGCGCATACCGTTGAGCTTCGTTCCGTTGGTGCTGCCCAGGTCACGAACGGTCCAGCCGTTGGGGCGTCGTCGAAGTTGTACGTGCTCACGACTCACATTGGTGTCGCGAATGACGACGGTGCACCCGCTTTGGCGACCGATCGTCACACGTTCGGTATCGAGCACGTGCCGGGTGCCGTCTTCAAGCACGACGGATGAGGTAATCGCGCCGGCAACCGGAGTTGACATCGTTGCAGCGATGGGTTGCACGACGACCGCCTCGTCAGCTGAGGCAACAACGGGAGGGACGGCTGTTTGGGTCGACGATTGACCGGTGGCCAGCGACGGCAACACGGTGACACTGCCTTTCTTGGCCTCACTGTCGCTGCGCAATACCACGACGACGGGTTCGGCTACCCGGTACGACTCACGCTCGATGTGTTGGGTGACGGCCTCGGCCAGCTCGCGCACGAGGTCGCGTTCGACGTCGGCGAATGCGGCACGGTCGTCGGGGTGGAGCACGACGGTGTAGGCGTGCGGAATTCCGCGGGTGTCGTCGGCCAGCTGTGCATCGACGACACCGAGCAGACGCCTGCCCATTTCGATCGGGCGAATCGTCGAGTCGTACGCACGCAACGCCACGATTTCATTGTACGGCTGGGTGTGGTGAGCGAGCCGTCGTTCGTTCACGTAGCGTCGCACGAGTGAGTGCAACACGCGCGGAGATTCAGCGCCGAGTTCTTCGTGTACTCGTCGGTGGACAAGTCGTCGGTGCTGCGGCGCTCGGTGCCAGCGTCACCGTAGGTGCGTTCGTCGTACAAGACATCCTCGGTGAGGAGACTCCCCTCGGGGGCATCGCCACGGCCACCGTCACCATGGGAACCGCGTTCATGTCACAGGTACTGGCACGAGTGATGGTGCGCGGCGGACGGCGCGGTGGATTGCAGACCGGCTACCTGCTTGCGGCGCTCGGGTGTCTGATTGCGGTGATTGGTGTCGAGCGTTCGTCACTCGTCGTATTCCTGATCGGGTTGTTTCTCTTCGGCAACGGGCAGGCGGCGAATCTTCTTGCTCGATATGCGGCGACCGATCTCGCCGAGGCCGGTGAACGATCGTCGGCGATGAGTCGTGTCGTCTTTGCTTCGACGTTCGGGGCGGTCTTCGGACCACTGCTCGTTGCACCCGCACAATGGGCGGGGGAGAACTGGTTCGGTTTTGCCACCTACAGCGGGCCATGGCTTGCATCGTCGGTGTTTCTCGTACTCGCGGCAATCAACACCTTCTTGCGACTGCGGCCGGACCCACTCGTGGAAAGCGGAATGGTCTTTACCCCTGCATCACGCATGAACCTCGCCCAAGCCGTGCGCACGGCAGGTGCCACACCCAACGGTCGCTTGGCGCTGGCAGCGATGGTGATCTCCCAGGCAACGATGGTCGCCGTCATGACGATGACACCGGTGCACCTCAGACTGCATGGCCATGAAGGCGTGTCGCCGTACGTCGTGTCTTTGCACATCGCCGGCATGTTCGCGTTCAGTCCGCTCGTCGGCAAGTACGCCGACCGAAACGGCAGAACGAGCACCATCATCGTTGGCGCCGTGCTCTTGGTGCTGGCGAACGTGCTCTCGGCTGTGTCGGGTGAAGGGGAGATCATGTTGTTTCCGTCGCTGTGGCTGCTTGGTATCGGCTGGAACTTCGGTTTGATCGGTGGGTCGAGCCTGCTCGTCGAGTCGATCGAAGGTCCGGTGAGGGTGCGAGTGCAGGGTGCCGCCGATTTGTTGATGAGTTTCTGTGGCGGACTCGCCGGCTTTTCGTCGGGATTCATCCGTCGTGCCGTTGGCTTC
Organism: Actinomycetota bacterium; assembly: GCA_046074785.1. Classification (GTDB taxonomy): domain Bacteria; phylum Actinomycetota; class Acidimicrobiia; order Acidimicrobiales; family Ilumatobacteraceae; genus F1-60-MAGs027. Next base: position 3,601 of record JBJTOX010000068.1, on the reverse strand, counting down.
CATGCGCTTTCACTCGGAGCACTGGCACTGGCGGCGACGTTGCTGCTGTATGCCCTCCGCCAGCGTCCAGGTTCACCGGCACCGTGGCGGGCGGTGCTGCACCGTCGGTAGCGTGAGAGTGCTTCACTCGGGCGAGTGGCGAAATGGCAGACGCGCTGGCTTCAGGTGCCAGTGTTCGTTAAGGACGTGGGGGTTCAAGTCCCCCCTCGCCCACGAAATAGCCTGACGTTGTCGTCAACGCACACCAACCATGACTGACTCGCTCGCCCAACGACTCACCTCGCGCGATGCGACCGTCGGTGTGATCGGGCTTGGTTACGTCGGGTTACCACTCGCGATTGCATTTGCCGAAGTCGGCTATCGCGTCGTGGGTTTTGACGTTGCCGATCATGTGGTGAGCGGACTCAATGCCGGTTCAAGCCACATCGACGACGTCAGCCCAAGTCGTATCGCACCGCTCGTATCACGCAAGTCGTTCCGCGCCACGTCATTGATCGCCGACGTATCTGATTGCGACGCGGTCTTCATTTGTGTTCCGACGCCGTTTGACAAGGCCAAGACTCCCGACTTGTCGTACGTCGAGTCGGCGACACGCACCGTCGCCAAGGTGCTGCGACCCGGCATGTTGGTGGTGCTGCAATCCACCACCTATCCAGGCACGACGACCGAGTTCGTGCGACCGATGCTGGAAGAAACGGGTCTGCGGGCCGGGGTCGATTTTCACCTTGCGTTCTCACCCGAGCGTGTCGATCCGGGCAATACGAAGTGGAACGTTCGCAACACGCCGAAGGTGGTCGGCGGTCTCACCCCGACCTGCACGCAACTCGCCAAGACGCTGCTGCTGTCGTTGATGGACGACCCGACACTCGTGCGCACCGTCGAGTCGCCCGACGTCGCGGAAATGGCCAAACTGCTCGAAAACACGTACCGCGCGGTGAACATCGCGCTCGTCAACGAACTCGCACAACTGTGCCACGAAATGGGCATCGATGTGTGGAGCGTGATCGATGCGGCAGCCACGAAACCATTCGGTTTCCAAGCGTTTTATCCAGGCATTGGGCCGGGGGGTCACTGCATCCCGGTCGACCCGTTTTATCTGGCGTGGAAGGCGCGCGAGTACGACTTTCAGACACGGTTCATCGAACTCGCTGCAGACATCAACGATGCGATGGCCAACTACGTCATCGGGCGCATGCAGAACTTGCTCAATGAACGTTCGATCTCGTTGCGTGGCGCCAAGATCCTGTGTCTGGGTGCGGCGTTCAAGCGCGGTGTCAGCGACGTTCGTAACTCGCGAGCCATTCATGTCATGGAACTGCTACGTGCGCGAGGAGCCGATGTGTCGTTCTGCGACGATCTTGTGCCTGGTGTGCGGCTCGGCTCAGACATGCTGATGTCGGTTGCTCGTACCGATGTTCCGAACACCAAAGCCGATCTTGTGGCGGTGCTCGTTGCGGGCGATTGGCCACTCGACGAGCTGTCGTCGCGCGGTGTTGCAGTGTTCGACGCGGTGAATGCCGGTGGCAAACCCGGCGAGCACCGCGAGCGTCTCTAGCGTTTGACCAAGCTGTTGTACGTCTCGGCATGCGCCGAGAGATACCGAGACATCGAACATCGGCTCGCGATGTGTGCCGCACCGGTCGAACCCATCGACGCACGCAAGTCGGCGTCATCGATCAAACGAGAAACGGCGGAGATCAATTCTTCGTCGCCGTCGACGACGAACCCCGTCTTCCCGTGTTCGACGATCTCCGATACTGAGCCGACGTTGGTCGTCACCACGGGAACACCCATGGTTGCCGCCTCAATCAACGAAAGAGGAACGCCTTCGTTGTCGCTGGTGAGCACGAGAATGTCGATTGCCGAGAGCACGAGCGCGATATCGCGGTGCCAGTCGCGCAGGATGACATTGGGAATCGCACCGGCACGCTCTTCGATGTGACCGCGTAGCGGGCCATCGCCGACGATGACATGTGTTGCATGAGGAAGCGCCGCCGCGACCTTGAGAAACCGGTCGGGTCGCTTTACACCCGTCAAACGACCGACGAAGCCAACCACGATGCTTTCGTTCGGCAATCGCAGCTCTGATCGGGCTGCCACTCGATCGTGTCGAGACAACGAACGCGCCGCCGGCATGATCGACGAAGATGTGCGATCCGACACGAGTTTCGCCCGCAACAAATCGGTGCGGGTCGCCCCTCCCACGACGAACGCGTGTGAGGTAATGCGTCGCAGTAGCCGTTCAACGACCACAACCAACCGAGTAACCAAAGGTGAGAAGTAGCCGTGCAATAGATGCCCGTGATAGGTGTGCACCCGAACGGGAACCCGCGCGATTACCGCTGCAATTCGGCCAATCACTCCAGCCTTGGCCATGTGCGTGTGCACGACATCTGGTTTCAGTCGACGCAACTCGCGCACCAATGCAACGAGTGAGCGCAATTCGCCCGCAAGGCCAATCGATCGACGAAGCCCACCGACGGTGATGACTTCTGCGTTGACGCTCCTGCCGGCGAGGTAGTCCCCCTCGCTCTCGACTGGTGCACCTCGCAGCACCGTCTGGGTGAACTGACGCGTGTCGAGACCGTCGAGCAAGTCGACGAGCATGACCGATGGTCCGCCAATGTTGGTGCGCGTCAAGACGTGAACGACGCGAATCATCGTTGGGCTGTGCGCCACCAAGCGAGCGTTCGCTCCAGGCCCTCGCGTAATCCGACCGTGGCGCGGAATCCGAGCGCTTGCTCGGCCCGGCGTACATCAGGTACGCGCCGTTTGGTGTCTTCAAATCCCTTGCCGTAACGCTCTTCGTACGAGATACGACGAACGATCGATGATGACCCCGTCATTTCGATGATGAGCGCGGCAAGATCGTTGATCGTGGTCTCGCGGTCGTTGCCGATGTTGAACACCAATCCTTCAGCACGATCATCGAGTGCTGCCCGAATGGTTCCCTCGACGGTGTCGTCAACGTAGGTGAAGCAACGAGTTTGATTTCCGTCACCGTGCACGGTGAGCGGTTCATTGTCGAGCGCTTGACGCATCAGGTTGGCGACGACAGATCCGTAACCCCGCGGGTCGAGTCGTGGCCCGAACGAGTTGAAATACCGCACCACCGACATGCGTAATCCATGTTTCGCATGGGCAAGTGCGAGGTGCTCGTCGATGGCCTTGGCGGTCGAGTAGCCCCAGCGGGGGATCGTCGTCGAGCCGAGTACGCGGTCGTCGTCTTCGGACATCGGCACCTTGCTGGTCTTGCCGTAAATCTCGCTCGTTGATGCAAGCAACAGTCGTTTCTCGTGCTTGACACATGCACCAATCACGTTTTCGGCGCCACGCGTGTTGGTGATCAGGGCCGTGAGCGGGTTCTCGACGATGTGTCCGACCCCGACTCCCGCTGCGAGATGAAAAACGACATCATGTTTTCGAACCAGCCGAGCAACGAGACGCTCATCGAGAATCGTGTCTTCTATGAAGTGAATATGCGAGCGGGCGTCGGCAAGATTCGCCAGTTTTCCCGTGGAGAGATCGTCAATGACCGTCACGTCATGACGCATCGCGACGAGGCGATCAACGAGGTGAGAACCGATGTATCCGGCACCCC
>JBJTOX010000067.1:0-5162 GCA_046074785.1 Actinomycetota bacterium | reverse complement strand
TGCCAACGGCGAGCTGGTAACACCGCCGGCCGGAGCGGTCGGACGTGGCGACGGATTCGTGCTGATGATCGCCGACAAAGTGAACGCCACCGTGTTGTCGAACGACAGCTACCAGGAATTCCACGATCACTATCGCTGGCTGTTCGACGCCGGACGTCTGATGGGCGGCAAACCTGTGCCGCACGTTGGATGGGTGTTCGTCGACCGACTGCCGGTCCGACCAAAGAGCGACTCGGTGCCGCGACGTGGCGTGCCGAACAAGACCGCACCAATCCCGCGCCCGACACGACCAGCCACTTCGTTGCGACCACCAACACCAACACGCCCACCGGTGCGTGCCGCAGTGAAGCCTGCCTCGTCGTCGCAGTCGACGGCATCGGCCGTGAACTCGCTCGATCAATACGAGACGTTCGTGGCGAAGTACGACGTCGGCACGAAGGTTCGCGGCACGGTTGAATCGTTCGCCTCGCACGGTGCCTATGTCCGCATCGGTGATGTGGCCGGCTATCTGCCGCTGCGTCTCATGAAGTCGCCCGCGCCACGAACGCCGCGCGAGCATGTGAAGATCGGCGAGCAGTTGTCGCTCGTGGTGAGCGGTTTCAATGCGGCTCGGCGCAGCATCGAGGTGAGTCTCTTGCCGGTGGAGAAACCGACGCCGACCAAATCGTCGCGTAGTGCGCGAGCGAGGTCGCGGGCCTCGACAAAGGCGTCGGCCAAGTCGGCCGGCGAAGCCGCACGACCGTCGGCAAAGTCGGGCAACGATGCGTCACGTCCGTCGGCCAAGTCGCGCGCCGCGCGCGTGCTCAGGCGTCGCCGACGTCCGGAGTGATGTCCTCCAGCTCTCGGTGAGCCGTTTCCGGAAAACTCACGATTACCAGCAACGCCACCAGGATCGGCGCAATCGCCAACGTGCCCATGACTCGCGCGTAGCTCCAACCTGAGTCGAGCAAGTTTCCCGCGGCAATCAACCCGACGCTGCCACCAATGAGGTTGCTCGCTGTCACGGTTGCAGCCCCGGTTCCGCGTCGAGCGGTGGGGAACATCTCGCCGCGGTACACACCGAGTGCGGGGAATGCCATGCCGAGTAGCACGCCACCGATGATCTCAACGATCCACATCGCTGCTCCCGAGATGGCGAATGACGTCGCAACGAGGGCCGTTCCACAGGCGAGCGTGACTGCGCCCATCACACGTCGTCCGCGCACATCGGCGATGCGTCCGCCGAGCAGAATGCCGAGACCAGCGGGCAGCGCGGTCACGATGGTGAACATGCTGACACCGACGGCGTCGTAGTTGCGCACGTCACGCAGGTAGTTGACGAGGTACACGCTCGCGGCACCGACGAAGATGCTCGTGAGAAACGCCGCGGCAATCTGCGTCGTCAACCGTGATCGTGATACGCGTGCTGCCGAAGCGTCGGGCATCGACTGCACCCGCAAGAAGCGACCCGTCTCACGAAGTTGACGTTGCAAGACGAAGGCGACGGGCAACCACGCAAGCGAGAGTGCGTACAACAGACGCCAGCCCGACTCGAAGACATCGGCCAGCGGAAGCGCCACGACAGCGGCACCAGACCCGACACTGCTGGCAATTGCCACATAACCCACCGACTTGGCGCGCGATTCTCGTGACATCTCCTCGGCGAGCATCACGAGGATCATCACGTTCATGACCAGTGCCAGCGGTCGCGCGATCACCTGTGAAGCAACGAGCCACTCGTACGACGGTGCCACCGCACCGAGTGCGGCGAGAATCGGAGCAGCCCATGCGGTTGCGACGAGCACGGTGCGGCGTCCGGCGCGGTCGGCGAGCAACGCAATCGGCGGCACGACGATCACCCCCCAGCGCACCACCGCCGCACCGAATCCAATGTCGGAGTCGCTGCGACCGAACTCATCGGCGGCGAACGACACGGTTTGTGTGAACAACGTGTTGACGAACGCAAACGGGATGGAAGCGAGTGCGAGCAAGGCGAGCGTTCGGCGTTCACCAGTTCTCGTCACGGCGCGAGCATACTGAGAGTGGTGAAAGTCGAGTCTCCGCGCATCATCGTGCGCCGCAGCGGACCCCTGTCGGGATCCGTTCAGGTACCTGGCGCCAAGAATTCGGTGTTGAAGCTGATGGCGGCGACGCTGCTCGCCGAGGGCGACTATGTGCTCACCAACGTGCCGGCGATCACCGACGTGCACAAGATGGCAGAAACACTCGGGGCTCTCGGGGTGTCATCTGAATGGCTCGGGCCCCACGAATTGAAACTGTCCAACAAGGGCAACATCACGCCGGAAGTGCCGTTCGAGAAGTTCGACAAGATGCGCGCCAGCTTGAACGTGCTCGGGCCACTGCTCACGCATTACGGCTCGGCACGAATCAACTGGCCCGGTGGAGACGATTTCGGCGGTCGTCCAATCAACCTGCACGTCTCGGGTCTGCAGAAGATGGGCGCAACCGTGGAGGAAGGTCTCTACGACATCTACGCGCACGCCGAACGATTGAAGGGCACCGACATCGAACTCGACATTCCGAGTGTCGGTGCGACGGAAAACCTGCTCACTGCGGCCGTGTATGCGAGTGGAGTCACGGTCATCGACAACGCGGCCCGTGAGCCGGAAGTGCAGGACCTCTGCAACATGCTCGTAGCGATGGGGGCGGAGATAGAGGGCATCGGTACGTCTCGACTCATCATCCACGGTTGCGAGCGAGGATCGCTGCACAGCACGAAGCACACCGTGGTGCCCGACCGAGTGCAAGCCGCCACCTACATGGCGGCGGTTGCCGTGGCCGGCGGTGACATCGTCGTGCGCTCGGCACGCACCGAGCACATGGAGGAATTGCTCAACTGTTACGCGCGAATGGGCGTGGCGGTCACCCCGCAACGTGATGGTGTGCGCGTCACCTCGCACGAGCGTTTGCGGGCGATCGATTTCATCACCGAGCCGTATCCCGGGATCGCCACGGATTACAAGCCACTACTGGTCGCGATGCTGTGCGTGAGTCGTGGTGAAGGCTCGGTGACGGAGACCCTGTTTCCCGGACGATTCCGCTACATCGAGGAGTTCCGCAAGTTGGGCGCGTCAATTGCAATCTATGGAAACAAAGCCACGGTGCGCGGTGTGTACGAACTCATCGGCAGCGAAGTGGCGGTGCCCGACATTCGTGCGGGAGCGGCGCTGGTGGTTGCCGGACTCGTATCGAGCGGAAAGACGGTGATTCGCGAGATTCACCACATCGATCGCGGCTACGACGATCTCGTCGGCAAGCTCAGCGGTCTTGGTGCTGACGTGACTCGCGTTTGACGCGCGCCGTCGCACGCCACAGCAGCAGAGCAATGACGAGAATCGGGCCGGCGACGAGCAGGATCTCATCCCAGCCGCCTTGGTGCGCGAACACGCACCTATCGTAGAAGGTGCTCACGGCGCAAGAATGTGCCGAGCAGCGCGAGGTGAAGAGTGTCAATCCGAAGCCAGGTCGAAGAGACGATCGAAGTGATTCGTCCCGCGTTGCAGGCCGACGGTGGTGACATCGTGCTGCAAGACGTCGACGAGTCGACTGGTGTCGTGAAGGTCACGCTGGTCGGTGCGTGTGGCACCTGCCCCGCGAGCGATCAGACGCTGAAGGCGGGCATCGAGCGCATCATGCGCGATCGCGTCGACGGCGTGACTGAAGTCGTCGCGGTCTGACGCCGATGGCGACACGGTCGGACAAACCAGCAGAACTCTTCGACGCTGCATGCAACGGAGATCGCGGATCGCTCGCGCGACTGCTGTCATTCGTCGAACGCGGTGGAGACGAGGCGCGGGAAATCGCCCGGCTGGCAAGCGCCAGGACGGGACGTGCATACGTGGTCGGAATCACCGGCGCACCCGGTGCCGGAAAGAGCACCTTGACGTCGGCGCTCATCGGTGTGCTGCGCTCGCGTGGGGCGCGAGTTGGTGTACTTGCAATCGATCCGTCATCGCCGTACACCGGCGGTGCGATCCTCGGCGACCGAGTGCGCATGCAAGATCACTCGCACGACGACAAGGTGTACATCCGATCGATGGCGACACGCGGACACCTTGGAGGTCTCGCCCTCGCCACGAGCGAGGCGATTCGCGTGCTCGACGCGACGGGTCACGACTACGTGCTCGTCGAAACGGTTGGCGTCGGTCAGGTCGAAGTGGAGGTGGCCGGCAAGGCCGACACGACGGTGGTCGTCGTGAATCCAGGTTGGGGTGACGCCGTGCAGGCCAACAAGGCGGGCCTGCTCGAGATTGCCGACGTGTTCGCCATCAACAAAGCCGATCGCGATGGTGTCGAAGGAACGCGCCGCGATCTGCAGTCGATGCTCGAACTCACCGAGTTCGAGCACGGTGAATGGCAGCCGAGTATCACCGCCACCGTCGCCACGACCGGCGTCGGTGTAACCGAGCTCGTCGATGCGGTGCTCGCACATAGGTCGGCAGCCGAATCGAGTGGTGAGCTGGGTCATCGACGCGAACTGCGTCGTCGTGAAGAACTCCGGGAGATCGTCGAGCGTCGTCTTGAATTGCGGGCCCGCGAGTTGTGCAGCGGTGAGAAGTGGGACAATCTCGAACGCCGTGTGATGAAGGGCGACCTCGACGCGTGGTCGGCCGCCGACGAGATGCTGCGCGGGATTTCGGCGTGACGAGTTCGACGGGGGACACGGATGCTCCCGAGCGCAAGCGAGTCGTCAACGCGAGTTTGACGCTCGGTGCGGCGGTCGGAATCACGGCGTTGTCGTTCGGTCTCGCTGCGGTTTCTGCCGGTGCCAGCGTCTGGCAGGCGTGCGCACTCTCGTTCTTCACGTTCACCGGTGCATCACAGTTCTCGGCGATGAGCGTGGTGGGGGCAGGTGGTTCACTGCCTGCCGCATTCGGTGGTGCGGCGTTGTTGTCGGTTCGTAACTTCGTTTACGGGTTGGCTCTTGCCAGCAAGGTGGCGACGCATACCGATGGCCGCAAGTTGTCGTTGCCGAAACGACTGCTTGCCGCCCAGTTCGTGATCGACGAAACGACTGCGATGACGTTCGCTCAATCGGACGCGAAGTTGGCGAGCACCGCGTTCTGGACGACCGCACTTTCGCTGTTCATCACCTGATGCCACCGAACCGGTGCTGAATGATGGTGGCCCACAGCCGGCCGTGCGGACTGTCGGATGCCAAG
>JBJTOX010000066.1:0-4410 GCA_046074785.1 Actinomycetota bacterium | reverse complement strand
CGACGATGACAAAAGCGGTAGTAGTTCAACGACGAGTACCTCGCTGAATGGTACGACTTCAACCACCATTAGGTCCGAGAAGCGAAGTGATGATGGTGACGATGACGATGACGATGACGATGACGATGACGACGACTCCAGTCAATCAAGCTCAACTAGCAATTCGTCATCGGTTGCATCGACCACGACCGTCTCGGGCGTAGGTGTCCGCGCCACTGTCACCAGTCGCACACGAAACAACAAGGAAAACTCCAGTAGCCCTACTTCAACGTTGGCGGGATCTAACTCGGGCCAATCCAAACGGACTTCACCAGACGATGACTTTGCAAGACTGACGGTTTCGACGTCAGGTAACTTTTTTGAAGTTCGAGTAATTTCCTCCTACGAGAACACTTCGTTCACTATTCGGGCAAAGGCCCCGGGTCGTCAACCAATTGTTTGGAACATTACGACCGGTACCGCCGGTCAACGGAAATTCGTAACAACGACCAATTTGTCGGGCCACACGGTCATCTTGCTATTGGGTGATAAGCGAGTCGACGTCGCGCGAGTCGGCTAACTCCACCACCTAGCTGAACAATCTCTACTTCGATGGGTTGGGTGGCGAGAAGCTGCTGATGACTCGGTCAGCGATGTTCTTGGCCTCTGCCATGCTCTCCACGTCGAGATGCGCAGCGTCTTGATTTCGTTTGCTCCCGTCGACCGACCGATGAATGCTGCTGCCACGCCGGCGGCCTCCGACGGCAATTCCACGAGCAGCATGGTGTCGTACTCGCCGAACATGAATCCGGTGTGGATGATTCTTCCGCCCAGTGCTTCCATGAACGCTCGTGTGGCAGCCGAACGTGCTTCACCACCCTGTTGCATCACGCCCCGAACGCCTTCTGCGGTGTAACTCATCAGAAAGAGAAAGACGACCATTTTCTGCTCCCTTAACTGAATTGGTGAGTGATGATTTTCAATAGACGACGACTTTGTCGGCCGATGCGATGAGTTCGACGAGCTGTGTCGGTGGCGCTGCAGCGAAGCCCTGTTCGCGGAGCATCTCTTCACTGATGCCGCGAGCAGCGGCCGACATCTTCGATGCAAAGAGCCTTGCGCCGGTCGCCCGCAACTTCTGGAGATGTTCGGCTGCGGCCCCAGTGCCGATGCCGTTGATTGCGCCGAGCGACTCGGGTCGCAGCACGGCGACTCCGTCGCCTGCCACGAAGACATCTACGTCATGACCTTGCGATACCGCGGTTGCTGCCACGAGCAGTGCCAACGACACCTTGGTCGGGTTCTCCACACCGACAGTGAGGTGGACGAGCAATCTCACAAAGTGGTCTCCGACGTCACGTGCTTCCGGCCGGACGAAACGTTGCCTTGGCGATACGCGCACTGACCTCATCAATCGTCTTCGGGTCAACGAGCGGCACGGTCAGCACACGCACCGTGCCCGATGACCCAGTCAAGATCGGGGCGATCAATCCGGCGGCATCGTCTGCCACCTCGACGATGAGCACAAAGTCGTATTCACCGACGGCAAATGAATATTCGAGAATCTTGCCACCGATGGAACCAATTAGCCGCTCAGTGGCTTCGCGACGCTTGGTGCCGCCCTCAGCGGCGAGCCCCTTCAGGCCGTCCGCGGTGTACTTGCCGAGATACAAGAATCGTGCCATGACTGCAGTCGACTCCTCTCGGGTCGCTATGTCAAGAGGGAGTCACAAGATTCTGACGTCGCGGTGTGACAGTTGTGAGACAGTCTCAAGGCAGACCTGGGCCAGTCCTGAGACAGCTCTGAGACAGTCCTCGCTGGTTGCGGGGCACTCGTGATCTGCCCTTTTCCGCAACCGGCACACCAGATTGAGGGCTGTCCCTCAACTTGGAAAACTCACTTGTGCGAGGGGAAGCCGGCGGGGTAGGGGCGTGTAGCGCTAAATAGCGCTTCGTTACATCCAACCAAACACAAAGGAACCCCTCAATGAAGAAGTACACCTCACGCGTTCGCGTGGCAATGGCGGCGCTGGTCAGCGGCGTCATTCTGCTCGGCGCCACCTCCACCTCGAGCGCTGCCGGAACGACCTCGATCGCCTCCGTGCTCACCTCGGATGGCAACCAGTTCGACAACGATGCCAAAGACTTTGACATCGTGACCGAAGCGGTGCTCGCGGTGCTCGCGAACAACCCGAACTCGGCCGTCAAGGTGCTCACCGATGGCACCGTGGCCCTCACGGTGTTTGCCCCGACCGATGCCGCGTTCCGCGCCCTCGTGAAGGACTTGACCGGCAAGAACGTCCGCAACGAGAAGAAGGTATTCGAGGCCGTCGCCGGTCTCGGTCTGCCGACTGTCGAAGCCGTGTTGCTGTACCACGTGGTTGCTGGTTCGACCATCACCTCGAAGCAAGCCCTCAAGGCTGACGGTGCGACCCTGACGATGGCCTCTGGCGGCAAAGTGCTCGTCGATGTGACGGGCAAGAAGATCACGCTGACGGATGCGAATGCCAGCCTGAAAGACCCGATGGTGATTGCCGTCGACGTCAACAAGGGCAACGCCCAGATCGCACACGCGATCGACCGCGTGTTGATTCCGCTCAGCAAGCTCTAAATCGCCCCCCACAACAACGCGAAGGCCGCTCTTCGGGATTCGTCCCGGAGGGCGGCCTTCGTGCTGTGTAGCGGTGCGGGCGTCGTCACGGTCGTGCACCGACAAGTAGACCGAACCCGTGGCTTCGGACTTCGGACGATTCTTCCTAGACGAATGGCGAACCGTACCTGACTAGGCTCAGTTGGCACTTGGGGTAAGGGGATTAACCATGACGTCACGGCGGATACTTTCGGCTGTTGGAGCGGTAATTGTGGCCGTGGTGTTGGCTGTCGTGCTCATGCGTTGCTCGGGAGACGACACCGTCGTTGCCCCAGCCGAGGAGGAATCGCCGATCGATTACACGGGAGCCCTCGAAGGCATGCGCGGCACTCGCCCGGTTGCCGTTGCGTGCGGCACCGTCGGTGCGCGTTGTGGTGAAGACCAGAACCCCGAGTGGGCCAAGCAACTCAACGACTTCTGGATCTCCATTGGCAATGAGCCACTCGAGTCGTACGAATACGCCTCCGAAGCATTTGACTCGGTGATCGTGGCTGCCCTGGCAGCCGAAGCAGCGGGTACCGATGGTTCGGCACTTGCCGACCAGGTGATTGGTCTCACTCGTGATGGCAAGAAGTGCACCGAATTTGCCGAATGTCTGGCTCTTCTGAAAGAGGGAGTGGATATCGACTACGACGGTAAGTCAGGCAAGTTCACGATGAATGGCCTGGGTGAAGTTGTCGAGTCGAATTACGCCGTGGTCGAGTTCGGCTCGAACAATCGCATCGATCCTGATCGCACCGAGTATCGCGAACTCACCGCAACATGGGCGTTCGTGCCCCGGCCCGAACCAATACGCACACGGCTGGGTGATGGCGTGTTGAAGATTGGGTCGTTGTTGCCCCTCACCGGGCAATTGGCACCCTACGGCCCGCCGCAATTCGCCGGAGTCGAGTATGCAGTGGCGGTAATCAACGAGGCCGGCGGAGTGTTGGGCAACGAGGTGGAATATGTGCAGGGTGATTGCGGCGACACCAGCACTCTGAAGGCCGAGAACACCGTTGAGCGATTGCTCGCTGAGAATGTCGACGTCATCGTTGGCCCCTCGAGTACGGCGGTGACGAAGAACGTGATCGAGACCATTCTCGGAGCGGGCATCGTTCAGTTCAGCCCGGCTAACACGAACATGGAACTGGTCGGGTTTGAAGACAACGGTCTGTACTTCCGTGCAGCGCCCGCCGACGACGTGCAGACGTACCTTTTGGGGTTGGTTCTCGATGAAGACAACGCCAGCCGTGTGCACATCGTGCACTCCGACGACCTCTACGGCACATCGGTGTCTGATCGTCTACAGATCGTGCTGAAGCAGCGAGGCATCGAGGTGGTCGCAGTTACCCCTTATGACATCGCTGCAGGTAGCTACACCGATGTCGTCGACGCGCTGATCAAGTCGGATACCGACACCATCGTGACGATTGGATTCGACGAAGTGGCACGCCTCCTAAGGGAGATGGTCACCGCCAACATCGGGCCGAAGTTCCGCAAGGTGTACGGCGTCGACGCAATTATGGGCGACGCGCTGGGCGAAAACTTCGACGTCCAGTCGTAACGAGCGGCTAGATAAGTCCGAGATATCGGAGGCTCGCCGCCACTCGCGGGTTGACGGCCTTGGACTTACCGTCGAGACCCAGCTTGTGGTAAACGGCACTCAGGTGTCGTTCGACGGTCTTTTCAGAATTGAACAGTTCTTCGGCAATCACCTTGTTTGATTTGCCCTCTGCAACCCGCTTGAGAATCTCGCGTTCGGGTTCGGTCAACAGCTGCTCGACGTCGGAGGGGCCACT
>JBJTOX010000065.1:0-5417 GCA_046074785.1 Actinomycetota bacterium | reverse complement strand
CGTGACGGCATCGACTTCTTCCCGCTCACCGTCGATGTGGAAGAGCGTGCATATGCCGCGGGCAAAATCCCCGGTTCGTTCTTCCGTCGCGAAGGCCGACCCAGCCAGCAGGCAATCTTGACCTGCCGACTCATCGACCGTCCGCTTCGTCCGGCGTTCCCCGATGGTTACCGCAACGAGACACAGATCGTCGTCACCGTTGTCGGTGCCGACCAGGTCAACCCGCACGATGTGCTGTCGATCAATGCGTCATCTGCGGCGCTGATGATCAGCGGAATTCCGTTCGATGGTCCGATCGGTGCAGTGCGCGTGGCGTACTCACAAGACGGCACATGGATCGCCCACCCAACCTTCGAAGAGGGTGACAACAGCACGTTCGAACTCGTCGTCGCAGGACGCGAACTCGACAACGGCGACGTTGCCATCATGATGGTCGAAGCAGGCGGCACCGAGAAATCGTTCGAGTTCTACGCCAACGGTGCGCCGAAGGTGAGCGAAGCAGTGATTGCCGCTGGTCTCGAGGCGTCGAAGCAGTGGATCAAAGAGTCGATCAAGTTGCAGCGCCAGCTGACCGCAAGCGTTATCGCAGCGCGCGGCAAGATCGAGCCGCTGGCCTACACGCCGGTACTCGACTACACCGACGAGCTGTACAAGGCCGTCGAGTCGGTCGCAACCACCAAGTTGCAGCCGGCAATCCGCATCTCGCTGAAGAAAGATCGCAACGCGGCGATCGACGCAGCAACGAGCGAGACAGTTGCGGCACTTGTCGGCAGCGCTGATGCACCGGGCAAGTTCGCCGGGCAAGAGAAGCAGATCAAAGAAGCGGTGCGTTCGCTCACCAAGCACTTGGTGCGCCAGCGCGTGGTGTCGGAGAACGTGCGCATCGACGGACGTGGTCCGCGTGATTTGCGCCCGGTGTCGGCAGACGTCGGCTTGTTGCCGACTGCACACGGCACCGGTCTCTTCCAGCGCGGTGAAACACAAGTGATGAACGTCGTCACCCTGGCCATGCCGCGCATGAACCAGATGATCGATTCGATCACGCCGACCACCGAGAAGCGCTACATGCACGACTACAACATGGCCCCGTGGGCCAACGGTGAAACCGGTCGCGTGGGCACGCCCAAGCGTCGCGAAATCGGCCACGGTGCGCTCGCCGAGCGTGCGGTGTTCCCGGTGGTTCCCAACCAGGAACAGTTCGCGTACACGCTGTGACTCGTCAGCGAAGTGTTGTCGTCGAACGGTTCGACGTCGATGGCCTCGGTATGTGCCTCGAGCCTCGCGCTCATGGACGCCGGCGTTCCGATCATCGCGCCGGTTGCCGGTATCGCGATGGGTCTCATCTTCGAAGACGGTAAGTACACCGCACTCACCGACATCCTCGGTGCCGAGGATGCCTTCGGTGACATGGACTTCAAAGTGGCCGGAACCGCCGACGCGGTCACCGCGTTGCAGTTTGACACCAAGATCGACGGCATTCCGAGCGACGTTCTCGCCTCGGCGTTGCAGCAGGCCAAGGAAGCGCGCCTCAAGATTCTCGACGTGATGACGTCGGCGATCCAGGCACCGCGCAACACCGTGGCTGAGAGCGCCCCGAAGATCGTGTCGTTCACCATTCCGCTCGACAAGGTCGGTGAAGTCATCGGCCCGAAGGGCAAGGTCATCAACACGATTCAGCAGGAGACTGGTGCCGACATCGCCGTCGACGACGACGGGGCGGTGGGCATCGTCACCATCGGCTCGCCCGACTCCTCGAAGGTGGAAGACGCGAAGACTCGCATCCTCAACATCGTCGATCCGCCGACTGCGGAACTCGGAGCCACATACACCGGCCGTGTGGTCAACATCGCGCAGTTCGGTGCATTCGTCAACATCCTTCCCGGACGTGACGGCTTGGTGCACATCTCGAAGCTCGGCAACGGCCAGCGTGTGGCGCGAGTCGAAGACGTACTCAACCTCGGTGACGAGGTCACGGTGCGCGTCGACGACATCGACGACCGCGGCAAGGTGAGCCTCTCGCTCATCGGTCCGGACGGACAACCGATGGCCGGTAGCGGCGGTGGCGGTGGAGATCGCCGTGACCGTGGTCCGCGTGAAGATCGCGGCGGTCGTGACGACCGCGGTGGTCGAGATCGCGACCGAGGTGGACGTGGTGGACGCGACCGTGATCGCGGTGGACGCGGCGGACGTGACCGTCGCGACGACCGTGGTGGACGCGACCGTGACCGTGATCGCAGCGGACGTGATGACCGTGGTTCTCGTGATGATCGCGGTGGACGCGACCGCAACGACGACCGTGGCAGCAACGACCGCGGTAGCGCCCCAGTGTCGGTGAGCTTCGAAGAAGAATTCGACGCCGACTTCCGCGGCTGAACATGATTCGCGTCGGCGTCGTCGGTGCAGCAGGGCGCATGGGCGCCACGGTCTGTGCCGCCGTCGCCGCTGACAACGACCTCGAGTTGGTCGCGGCCGTCGACACCGTCGGCGACGCGACCGCTCAAGGTGTAAAGATCAGTCGCGAACTGAAGGCGCTAGCCGACGCGAAGGCCGAAGTCGTCGTCGACTTCACCGTGGCATCAGCGGCGCGGGTCACGTTGCCGTGGCTTGCGTTGCATGGAGTGCATGCGGTGGTCGGAACGACCGGCTTTACCGACGCAGACCTGACTTCGTTCAAACAGGAATTCACGCGCAGCAACTGCCTGATTGCGCCGAACTTCGCGATCGGTGCGGTGCTGATGATGCGGTTTGCCGAGCTCGCAGCGCCGTTCTTCGACACTGCCGAGATCATCGAGATTCACCACGACGGCAAAGCCGATTCGCCGTCAGGTACAGCCGTAGCAACGGCCAACCGCATGGCGGCCGCCAGCGACAAGTGGGCCAAAGACCCCACTACCCACGAGGCAATCGCAGGAGCGCGCGGCGCCAAGGGCCCCGCCGATATTCGTATTCACGCGGTGCGCATGCGTGGGGCGGTGGCGAATCAAGAAGTCGTGCTTGGCACGCAGGGTCAGACGCTCACCATTCGCCACGACACGGTTGAGCGCACCAGCTTCATGCCAGGGGTGGTGCTGGCGTGCAAGAGAATCATCGATCGACCCGGGCTCACGCTCGGACTCGACGCCTTGCTCGGCATCTAACACCACGCCATTCGTTACGGCGCACTACTCGTCCTTCGAGAGCACCTCGGAGGCCTTTTGCACCAGTAACTCGCGCTCGGCGTCGGTAAGCGGTCGTGTCGTACGAACGTTCAGTTCGACCCGGTCACCTTCGCCACCTGCCGCCTGAATCTCGTCGATGAACAACACGGTGGTGAGACCTTTCGTGCCGGCAAGATCACGCACCGTTGACGACACGCGTTTCGTGTCGGATGACTTCACGTCGATTTGCAACGACTCGCGAACCGGTTCCTGGCTCAAGTTGCGGATGATCTCAAGTTTCGAATGCGGAACATGGAAGGTGCTGTTGCCGTCGCGCAGACGGGTGGTAATGACGCCGACGTGTTCGACCGTGGCGCGAACGGGTTTGTCCCAGCCGAGACTCGCTTCTACTTCGTCGCCGACGCCGAATCGATCCTCGAGCAGTACCGCCAGCCCGGTGAGATAGTCACTCACGCGATGTTGGCCGCCGATGGCGATCGCAGCACCAATGAACCCAGCGCTCGAAAGGAAGAATGCTGCATCAAGTTCGAGCACGTTGAATACCGCGATGAGCGCAATGATCCACAGGACGAAACTCGTGAGTTGATGCAGCATGCCGGTTGCTGCCTCGATGCGTTGACGACGACGATTCTCACCACTTTCAAGTGTCTCTGCGCCAACGCGACGCATCGTGTTCTTCCACCATCCTTTGCCGCGTCCCGGCTTGCTGTCGGCGACCTTGCGCACGACCGCGCGCAAGACGGCGTACGTGATGCGCGTGAGTATGAAGCATCCGACGACGATCGCGATGGCGATGACCGGACGAGTCAAAAAACGTTGGATGCCGGTCGCTGCTTCTTCGTCGGCGCCAAGGAGGACGAATGGGAAGAACATCGTGGAATAGTTCACCCCTTCAGTGTGGCGGAAGTCTGCGATGAGATGGTGTCGCACCAGTGGGCGACCTTCGTCCTAACCTGAAGGGCGATGTTGACGCGGCGAATCGTCGGACTTGTCGTGCTTGGTGCTTTATTGGCTGCCTGCGGTGATGTCGAAGTGGTAGCACCAACCACGATCGACGACGTGAACATTGAGGCAACCACCACGACGGTTGCCGTTGAGGCGGTGTCGACCACGATTCAGTCCGCAACCACGACGACCATCGAGTCGACGACCACCACCTCAGTGCCGGTCACCACGACGACCGTGCTCGACGTCGCCTGCATCAAGACGACCACCTGCCAGTACGCCAATCTGGTCGGCGTCGATTTCTCGCGCCTCAAGCTCGACTTCATCGACTTCTCGGTTGCCGGTCTCGCAGGTGCGAGTTTCGTGGGGGCAAACCTCACCAATTCGATCTTCATTCGCGCAGACTTGAGCGCTGCGAACTTCGAGGGCGCCACCCTGAAGAACGTCGATTTCACGGCAGCCGTACTGACTGCGGCGTCGTTCAAAGGCGCAAATCTTGAGGGTGCCGTGCTCTGCGACGTCGATCTCGCTGGCGTGCTCGATCTGACCAAGGCCCAGCTGGACAAGGTCAAGAAGTTCAAGACCAAGGGAAAGGTGTATTGTCCCTAGTCAGCGTCCGAAGGGGCGGTGACATCCGACGACTGCGAGGTCGATCGGATCAACGAAGGGGGCAATGTGGCAGCGACGATTCCGGCCTCGATTGACGAGGTCACAGCGGAATGGATGAGTACAGCAACCGGCTGGAAAGTCACTGCGGTCCGCAATGAGATTATTGGTGTTGGTGTTGGTGTCGCGAGCGCGGTGTACCGCTCGTACCTGACTGGTAGCGACTGTCCAGCGTCGGTCATCGTGAAAATGCCGGCCCTCGACCCGAATGCCACCTTCACCAGCACGGTGCTGCGGATGTACATCCGCGAGGTGAAGTTCTTCAAGACGTTGGCAAAAGACGTGCCGTTCCGGGTGTCGAAGTCGTACTACGGCGAAGTCAACGAGGAGACCAGTCAGTTTGCGATGGTCGTTGAAGATCTCGGCAACTTGCGAATTGTCGACCAGGTAAAAGGAATGCACATCGACGATGCACGTCGCGCAATCGACGGACTTGCGGCGATGCATGCCAAGTGGTGGGGGAAAGCGGACGCTCTTGCTGCCGACGGCACCACCATCAGTCTTGGTGATCCGATCTATCCGGCGGTAGTTCCGCTGGTGTTTGCCGAAGGTTGGGAGAAGTGCACGAAAGAAATCAAGATGCCGGATTCGATCATGCAAGTTGGTCCACGATTCGGCGCCGCAGTGCAGCCGCTCCTGGCCTCGCTG
>JBJTOX010000064.1:0-11860 GCA_046074785.1 Actinomycetota bacterium | reverse complement strand
TGGCAATCTCGGCACCTGTTCGCCCGCAGGTGACGGGTTGCCGGTGCTCAGTGCCCTTGATGCAATCATCCATCTGCAGAGCGTCGACTCCCTCCGAGACATCTCGGTGCACGAATTCATGATCGGTGTCAAAAAGAATGCCCGCCGACCCGACGAGGCCATCGTCGCCGTCACCCTCCCGCTCTTCACTGGTTTTCAGGGCTATGCAAAGGTGGGCACGCGTAACGCCATGGTGATCTCTGCGGCGTCGGCTTGCCTCGTGCACGATGAGGCCGCCGGCACGGTGCGACTCGCTCTCGGGGCGGTGGCTCCAACGGTGGTGCGAGCGCGACAGGCGGAAGGGTGGCTTGCTACCCAGGCCAAGTTGAGCGGATCACTCGAGGTGTCTCCTGCCATCGCCAAGGAGTTCGGCCGGCGAGCAGCAGAGGAATGTTCACCCATTGACGACCACCGCTCAACGGCGTCGTATCGGCGCCACGCAATCGCTGTACTCGCCGAGCGCCTGTTGATGCGAGCGCACGACCACCGTTCGGGAGGCTCGCAATGAGCAATGAGATGTACCGACTCGTCGTGAACGGCATCGAGCACGAAGTAAAAGATGCATGGGCCGGAGAAAGCCTGCTCTATGTGCTTCGCGAACGCCTCGGACTTCCCGGCACGAAAGGTGCATGCGAACAGGGTGAGTGTGGCTCGTGCACGGTCCTCATGGATGGAGACGCGGTGTGTTCTTGTCTGGTGATGGCGGCAACGGCGGTGGAGGCCGAGATCACCACGGTCGAAGGTTTGTCGGTGGGTGGAGAGCCCTCCGACGTACAGCAATCATTCGTCGACAACGGTGGCGTGCAGTGCGGTTTCTGCACGCCCGGGCTCATCGTCGCGGTGCACCACTTGCTCGACCAGAACCCCAACCCCAGCGAACTCGAGATCAAAG
Source organism: Actinomycetota bacterium (assembly GCA_046074785.1). Classification (GTDB taxonomy): domain Bacteria; phylum Actinomycetota; class Acidimicrobiia; order Acidimicrobiales; family Ilumatobacteraceae; genus F1-60-MAGs027. The sequence continues at coordinate 10,929 of JBJTOX010000064.1, read as the reverse complement.
AAGCCATCAGTGGCAACATCTGTCGCTGCACGGGTTACGGCCGAATCTTTGCCGCCGTCGAGCAAGCCCGCGACCAACGCCGTGCAACGGGAGCCCGTTGACATGCGACATAGGGACACATGACATGGTGGCGACAACATGGTGACGACAACATCCACGAAACTGCGTGATGGACTTGGGGCCTCGGCCCTACGGCCCGACGGTATTCCCAAGGTGCAAGGGCGATTCGCTTTTTCGTCCGACGCTTGGGCCGACAACATGCTGTGGGGTGCCACCCTGCGCAGCCCGCACCCGCATGCCCGCATCCGCAGCATCGATGTCTCTGCCGCACTGAAGATCAACGGTGTCTCCGCCGTCATCACGGCGAGCGACGTCCCCGGCAAGCTCACCTACGGTCTCATCGCAAGCGACCAACCCGTCTTTGCCCGAGACGTGGTGCGTTATGTCGGCGAACCGGTTGCCGCCGTCGCGGCCGACCATCCCGAAACCGCCCGACGAGCGTTGGCTGCAATCGTCGTCGATTATGAAGTGCTCACCCCGCTGGTTGACGCTGAGGTTGCAATCAGCGGTTCGTTTGCGCCGATTCATCCCGACGGCAACGTGATTCGTCGGCAAAAAATCTTGCGAGGTGACCAGAACTTCATCGGTGACGTCGTTGTCGAGGGCACCTACGAAATCGGCATGCAAGACCAAGCGTTCCTCGGGCTCGAGGCCGCCCTCGCGCTGCCCGATGATGATGGATCGGGCGTCGAACTCTTCGTTGCGACACAGTGGCTCCATGAAGATCAGAAACAGATTGCTGCCTGTCTCGACTTGCCGGTCGACCGGGTTCGGCTCACGCTTGGTGGCGTCGGTGGAGCATTCGGTGGTCGCGAAGACATCAGCTTGCAAGTGCACTGTTGTCTGCTCGCACTCGTGACGAAACGTCCGATCAAGATGCAATACGGGCGCGAAGAATCGTTCTACGGACACATTCACCGCCATCCTGCGAAGATCTTCATGCGTCATCACGCCGATCGCGATGGCACCCTGCGACGCGTCGAAGCGCGCGTCGTGCTCGACGGAGGCGCCTATGCATCCACGTCGTCTGCGGTGCTCATCAACGCGGTCACGCACATGCAGGGCCCCTACAAGTGTGAGATTGCCACCGTCGATGGCTACGCAGTTCGCTCCAACAACCCGCCATGTGGGGCCATGCGCGGATTCGGAGTCGTGCAGGCGTGTTTTGCGCACGAATCGCAGATGGACAAACTTGCCGCAGCGTGCGGTCTCTCCCCCGTCGACATTCGCTTGAAGAACGCCATGCAAACCGGTGACCGACTCATCACCGGACAAGTGGTCGAGAGCGTCGCCCCCGTTGCTCGATGCATTCGTGAAACCGCCGCGTTGCCGCTACCCGATCCGCTACCCGATGATCCGGATCCGCTCATGATTCCGGGTGGTTCAGGGTTGACGGCCCGACGAAGCAACATTCGGCGTGGTGTCGGCTGGGGTGTCTCGATCAAGAACCTCATGTACAGCGAAGGTTTCGATGACTACGCCACTGCGCGTTGTCGTTTGGCCGACGGAGTTGCCACGCTGCAGTTCGCCACCGCCGAGGTCGGTCAAGGCTTCGTGGTGCTCGCCCAACAGATCGCGCGCAGTGTGCTCGGTGTCGACACCGTATTGCTCGAACCAATCTCCACCGCCATCGGTAGTGCCGGCAGCACCTCGGCATCACGTCAAACATGGATGAGCGGCGGCGCAGTCAATGGGGCCTGTCGCCGTGTTCGCGAACAGCTGTTCCAGCGTGTAGCCGAGGCTCACGCACTTGATCCGCTGCGTCTTGCCATTGACGGAACCGATGTCGTCGACACCATGGGCGAACTACGGGTTCCCGTTGCGCAAGCGTCGCGCGGATTCGTGTTCGACCAGACGTTCGAGCACCATCATCGGCCAACCGAAGAACTCGATGAGAACGGCCAAGGCAACTGCCACGTCGCGTTCGCCTTCGTTGCCCACCGCGCGGTCGTGGATGTCGATCCTGATCTCGGGCTCGTCAAGGTGGTGCAGATTGCAACCGCGCAAGACGTGGGCCGCGTGCTCAATCCGCTCGCAGCGATCGGACAGCTCGAAGGTGGCATTGCCCAGGGTCTCGGACTCGCAGTGATGGAAGAAATCGTGCTGAAGGATGGCAAGATGCGGAATCCTTCTTTCACCGACTATCTGTTGCCGACGGCCCTCGATGCTCCGACCGTGGTCGCCACGATGATCGAAGAGCCCGAACCCCAAGCGCCGCTCGGGGCAAAGGGAATCGGCGAACCCCCGTGCATTTCGGTGACGCCCGCGATAGCCGCCGCTATTCGGGCAGCGACGGGCAAGGAACTACCGCGCGTCCCCGTGCGCCCCTACGACATCGTGTTTGGTTGAGCGCGGCGTCGTTATCCAGCCCACCGAGCCGGGTCGCGGTTTCTCGATCGGCGGCTCACCGTGCGAATCACTGTGCGATTCACTGTGTGATCTACGGTGCGATCCGCGATCGGTAGTGCCACTCGATGGTGGCGCGTCGGTCCACTGCACTTCGATGCCCACCGAGCGCATGTCGCGCACGACGCCGCGTCGTTGAGAGGGGTCGACGAGTGACACCACGGTTCCGCGAGCCCCCGCTCGGCCGGTGCGCCCAGATCGGTGTACGTAGTCCTTCGGATCATCCGGTGGATCCCAATGCACCACGCACGGAACGTCGTCGATGTGTATGCCACGCGCCGCAACGTCGGTGGCCACGAGCACATCGGCTCTGCCCCGTTTGAAGTCCTGCAGGGCGCGCTCGCGCTGTGCCTGGCTTCGATTGCCGTGGATCACCGCGCATCGCAAGCCTTCCGCCGTGAGTTGGCGTGCCACGCGGTCGGACCCGTGTTTCGTACGGCAAAAGAGAATGATCTGACCGAACTCCTGTTGCAATGACGCAACGCGTGCCAGGCGTTTGTCCTTGGGAATGATCTCGAAAATGTGCTCGATATCGGGTTCGGATTCCTCGGTGGCTGCATCATGGCGCACTGGTTGGCGTTGATATCGCTGGATCAATTCCGAAACTGCGCCATCGAGCGTTGCCGAGAAGAGCAGCACTTGGCGTTCCGCTGGCAAACGATCGAGGATCTTCTTTACTGCCGGGAGGAAACCCATATCTGCCATGCGATCCGCCTCGTCGAGCACGGCGATGCGAACCCCCCGCAAATCGATGTCACGTCGGGCGATGAGATCCTCGAGCCGACCCGGGGTGGCAACCACAATGGAAGCGCTGGCGATCTGGCGAACCTGCGGGCCGTATCCGGCACCTCCGAACACTGCCGTGGTGTGCAACGAGCGTGAGGCGTCCAGCAAATCGATTTCGTCACGCACCTGCTGGGCCAACTCACGCGTTGGTACGAGCACGAGACCCGACGGTTGCGAGGGCTTGCCGCGTTTCAAGCGAGACACGAGCACCAAGCCGAAAGCGATGGTTTTTCCCGACCCCGTCGGGGCCTTGCCGCACACGTCTCTACCTGCCAGCCCGTCGGGCAGGGTCAAGCCTTGGATGTCGGTCGGCTCGGTGATGCCACGGCGCGCCATGGCAGCAAGCAATGGGGCGGCAATACCCAACGATGCGAAGGTTGTCAGAGCGCTACTGCATTCTTGCGCATCGCGAAGTCAGAGTCCGAGAACTCTCTCGACGTATGCATTGACGAATCGCCGGTTCGGATCGAGTCGCTCCCGAAGGTGCAGAAAGTCTGCGAAACGATCGTATTGCGAACGAAGCGAACTAGCACCTTGAAAGTGTATCTTTCCCCAGTGCGGACGACCGTTCATCGGTGCCACGATCGATTCAACAAGACGGAAATACCGCTCGTACTCCATTCCCTTGTACATGTGAACCGCTATGTAGGCAGATTCGCGACCGAACGATGTTGATAGCGGTACGTCATCCGCACCGGTCACGCGAACCTCGACGGGAAAACTGATACGTAGCCCTTCTCGCCGTACCGCATCGACGATCGCCGCGAGTGCCTCGGGCAGTTTGCTTCTCGGGATCGAATACTCCATCTCGTGGAACTTGACCAACCGTCGGGTCGCAAACACCTCGTGACTTTCTTCGACGAACTCCTGACGCCCGGTTGACGGAAGTGCAGTGGCCAGGCGTGGAATCAGCGATGGAACCAGCCGCCCGGTCGCGCACACGGCGCCGAATGCATAGTTCTCCAGCACCGTCTTGCTCAGCCATTTCTGTCGTGCCGAACGTGGATGAGCAGGTTCGTCCGTGCGAGTGTTGTGCTTGGTGAGCGCCCACGACGTGTGGGGCACCCAATAAAACTCGAAGTGGTCGGCGGTTTCAACGATGTTGTCGAAGTCGTCGAGCACCGCCTGTAGTCGGCGAGGTTCTTCCACCGCCCTCAGGCGAAACGCCGGCACGATACGCATGTCCACATGGGTGAGGATCCCCAAACAGCCGAGCCCCGCCCTGCCGAGCTTCCATACATCCTCGTGTTGGGTCTCCGAACACTCGAGGTACTCACCATCCGCAGTAACCAGACCGAATCCGGCGACTTGTCCCGCCAGTCCCGTGAACGCCAGTCCCGTGCCGTGCGTCGATGTGGAGATCGCACCTGCAACCGTCTGTGCGGTGATGTCCCCCATGTTTGCCAGCGCGACACCTGCGGCCGCCAGATGTTGGTTCGCCTCGTGCAGCACCATGCCGGCTGGAATACGGGCGACCATGCGGGTCGTGTCGATACCCACGCCCTCGCCGAAGTCATGGGGCAAGAGCAACGTGTCATGCGAGGGCACGATCGGCGTGAAACTGTGCCCACTGCCAGCCATACGAATCCGCGTGCCGGCCGGCGCCGTGCGAACGGAATGCTGCAGGGCTTCCAGAGAACGTGGAGTCGAGATCGTCGACGGGCGAGCCTGAACACTCCCCACCCAGTTACGCCATCGTGCCACGCGATTCTCCGAGGCCGAGTGGCTCAGGTGCTCAATCGGTTGCGATCGGCGAAGAAGTCGCGAACCAGTGGTTCAAAATGTTCGAGTGGAGCACTCTTGTAGTCGGGGTCGAATGCCGGTGAGTCGTACTTTGCGCAGAACTCTTCGGTGTAGTCGTAGTGCGGCGAATCCTTGTAGGCATCGCGCGCGTTTCGGTCGAGGCCGATATGGTGCCAGAAGTAATACCCCTGAAAGATGCCGTGTTGGGCGACCATGAAGTGGTTCGCCTCGGAAGCGAACGGTTTCACCATCGTCGAAGCGATGTACGGATGGTTGAACGGAGCCAGCGTGTCGCCGATGTCGTGGAGCAATGCGCACACGACGTATTCGGTGTCACGGCCGTCTCGCTCGGCCCGCGTGGCTGTCTGCAACGAATGCTCCAATCGAGTGACGGGGAACCCGCCGTGGTCGCTCGCCAACTGGCGAAGTAGATGGAGTGCGTTGTCGGCCACCATGTCCTGGGTCTTGCCGATCTGCCCCATGATCAACGACCAGTCTTCGCGTGTCGACTCTTGAAACGAACGAAAGTGGGCTCGCTCGGCTGGAACTGCGCTCATCGCTGACTCCCTTAGGGCTCGAGGTGCAACCAGATGGTATCCGCGTCGGATCGCGGACTCAGTCGTGACGCGCACACCACTACTTTGTCTCCGCGCTTCACGAGGCCGTGCTCGCGGGCGGCGGTGAGCGCAGCACCGATGGAGACCTCGACGTCGGCGTCCCGCGGAGACACCAGCGGGTGCACTCCCCACGCGGCGCGGAGCTTGCGCGCCGACGCCTCGTTCGGCGTGGCGGCGATGATCGGTGCGCCCGGTCGACATGCCGAGAGCAGACGTGCGGAAAAGCCCGTGTAGGTCAGCGAGAGCAAGGCGTCGGCGCCGATACGGTGTGCCAGCGAACTGGCGGCTGCAGTCACCGCGGCAGTTTCCGGGTTCGCATTGGCGAAGATCACGGGAAGGTTCGCGTCACGCTCGGCGGCTTCACAGATTGCGCTCATGACTTCGACCGCGCGAACGGGATTCGCGCCGACGGCCGTCTCACCCGACAGCATCACCGCATCGAACCCGTCACGCACGGCGCCGGTCACATCGGCCACTTCGGCACGGGTGGCGCGCGATGATGTGGTCATCGATTCGAGCATTTCGGTGGCGCATACCGAGATGACACCGTGGCGCAGGGCCGTTCTTGCGATGCGATGCTGGGCGGCGGGCACCACCTGAAACGGGAGTTCGACACCCAGGTCGCCACGCGCCGCCATCACACCATCGCTCACCCGACAGATCTCCTCGATTCGCTCGAGGGCCTGCGGTCGTTCGATCTTTGCCACTACGTGGGCGGTCGGGCCGAGAATGGCACGCACTTCTTCGACATCGCTCGGTCGCTGCACGAACGAGATCGCGACCAGCTCCACATTCTCGCGTTTCGCAACTTCAAGATCTGCCCGGTCCTTCTCCGAGAGCACACTCCCGAGCACCTCCGTGTCTGGAAGGTTGACGCCTTTGTTCTTGCGGAGTTCGCCTCCTCGCACCACCTTCACGACGAGGGTGCCGCCATCGGTATCGGATACGCCAATGATCGAGGTCTCGATACGACCATCGTCGAGCAAGATGCGTTGTCCACCTCGCACATGAATCTTCGTGCCAGACCGCGGATCGGGTAATCCGAGTTGGCGGAAGGTAAACGACACCTCGGCATCGTCGGCGAGGGTTTGCGGCTCCCCTCCGTATCTCAGTTTGGGGCCCTGGATGTCCACCAGGATCGCCGCCTGCGGTCGTACCGACCTCACCAGAGTGATGCGTTCAGCCAGTTGTTCGGTGCTGACATGCGAACAGTTGATTCGCAGCACGTCGGCACCCGCATCAACCAGCCCGGCAATCATCTCCGGCGAGGCCGATGCCGGCCCAATGGTGGCGATGATCTTGGTTTGGCGCATCAGCTTCTAGTCTCGCCGTCTTCTGGTGTCGAAGGGGGGACTTGAACCCCCACGCCCTTTCGAGCGCCAGCCCCTCAAGCTGGTGCGTCTGCCAATTTCGCCACTTCGACGTGGTATGGACTCACCAAACTATCGCCGTTCCGGCAGGCGCAAAGTCGGAGGTTCGGGACGTCTAGGCAGCCAGCAGGATGCCCAGTGCGGTGACCGTGAGCAACCATACGAGCGCCAACACGGAAGTAATCCGATTGAGGTTGCGCTCAGCCGCGGCCGAACCGAGTGCCGCGGCACCGCCACCACCGAACATGTCGGAAAGACCTCCGCCCCGTCCGCTGTGCAAGAGCACTCCGACAATGAGACCAATCATCGACACAACATTGACGATGATCGTGATGAGCGTGACGGCGCTTCGCACCCCGACAGCCTACCGACTGTCACACCTCAGATTTCCGGGTGATGGCAGGCCGAGGACTGCCCGTTTCTGCGCACTTCGAGCTTTGGCTCCACCGTGGCACAGAGTTCGGTGGCCTTCCAGCATCGCGTACGGAAGCGACAACCCGACGGCGGGTTGACCGGCGAGGGAACGTCGCCTTCGAGCATGATTCGCGAGCGTTGCCGCTCGACTCGAGGGTTCGGCATCGGAACTGCAGAGAGAAGGGCCTTGGTGTACGGATGTGTCGGTGTCTCGTACACCTGCTCGGCGGGGCCGATTTCCATGATCTTGCCCAGGTACATCACCGCCACCCGATCGGCGACGTGGCGCACCACCGACAGATCGTGGGCAATGAAGATGTACGACATTCCGAGGCGACTCTGCAAGTCCGCGAACAGGTTCACGACTCCCGCCTGGATGCTCACGTCGAGCGCCGACACCGGCTCATCGAGCACGATCAGTGCGGGGTCCAGGGCGAGTGCTCGTGCAACCCCGATGCGCTGGCGTTGGCCACCGGAGAACTCGTGCGGGAACCGCCGAGCGTGGTCGGCTGACAAGCCAACGAGTTCGAGCAGGCTCACCACCTTGTCTTCGTGGTTCCCCTCGACGCCTTGCACGACGAGCGGCTCGGCAATCGATGCACCCACGGTCATCTTCGGGTCGAGCGATGCATACGGATCCTGAAAGACGATCTGCATCTTGCGTCGCAAGGTGCGGAGCTCTTCAAAACCAAGTGTCGAGAGGTCTTGGCCGTCAAATGTCACGGTGCCACTCGTCGGTTCGATGAGTCGCAGCACACAACGGCCAACGGTGGTCTTTCCTGAACCGCTCTCACCGACGAGGCCCAGCGTTTCACCACGACCGACGTCAAACGACACGCCCGAGACGGCTTGCACCACGCGCTTCTTGCGACGCATTCCGCGCGCCGACTTCATGTGGAACTCCTTTACGAGTCCATCGACGGAGAGCAGCGGCGCGGTCATCGGCTCCCCAGCAGTTCCGCGGCACGAATGCAAGCACTCAGCGAGTTGCCAACGGGACGCAGCTCGGGCAGGTCTCCCCCGCAGGCATCGACTGCGTGTGGACAGCGAGCCCTGAAGGCACAACCCGACGGCGGTCTCAGCATGTTCGGCGGGAAACCGGCGATCGGTGAGAGTCGCTCGACACCCACCTGGGGTAGCGACGCCAGCAACCCACGCGTATACGGATGCGTGGGGTTGTCGAAGATCTCAGAGATCGAACCTCGCTCCACGACGCGTCCCGCGTACATCACGTTCACCTGCTCGCACACTCTGGCCACCACCCCCAAGTCATGGGTGATGAGCACCACGGCCGTACCGAACTGCTTCTGCACCTTCTGTATGACTTCGAGTATCTGCGCCTGCACCGTTACGTCGAGCGCGGTAGTCGGCTCATCGGCGATCAACACTTTCGGACTATTGGCAATCGCCATCGCAATCACGACGCGTTGTCGCATGCCCCCCGAGAATTCGTGCGGATATTGCAACGCGCGATCACCTGGTTGAGGAATTCCGACGATCTCGAGCAGGTCGACGGCGCGAGTGAGTGCCGCCTTGTTGCTCATCGTCTGATGGGCCTGCAACATTTCGGCAATCTGTACACCGATCTTGTGGACGGGGTTCAGCGCCGACAGTGGGTCTTGGAAGATCATCGACATCAGCTGCCCGCGGACGGCTCGCATTTCTTTCGCCGAGGCGCCGACGAGCTGCCTGCCATCCAATATCACCGAGCCCGTCACCGTGGCCGTCTTCGGCAGCAGACCCATTGCGGCAAGGAAGCTCACCGACTTCCCCGAGCCCGACTCGCCGACGACTGCGATCATCTCGCCGGCACGCACATCGAGGTCGATGCCCCGAACGGCGGTGAGCGGACCAAGCGCTGTGTTGAAGGTGACGGTCAAATCACGAATCTGCAATACGGAGTCGCTCATGAATCCCTCTGTAACCGCGGGTCGGTTGCATCCCGCAAGGCGTCACCGATGAAGTTGATGGACAGCGCGATCACGACGAGCGTCAAACACGGGAAGAGAGCCAGATGCCAGAAGCCAGTGTTCACAGCACCCTTGGCTTGGCCGACCAGAATGCCGAGCGACGTGGCGCCATCCCCCGCCTGCGGTCCGTACCCGAAGAATGCGAGCGTCGACTCGCTGATGATCGCCGACACCACCGAGAAGGTGAGCGCCACCATGATCGGGCCGATGGAATTCGGCAGCAGGTGACGCCTGACGATGTACCAGCGACCTGCTCCCACGGCGCGAGCCGCTTCGATGAACTCCCGCTCTTTCAGGGCAAGAACCTGCCCGCGCACGATGCGCGCCACGCCCATCCAGCCGAAGATGGCGAACAGCACGATGATGAACCGGACAGAGTTGAGCTCGCCCGTGATCGGACGCAGCCACGAGATGCCGCCGATCATGTTCCGCATCACCAGCAGGGTTACGAGGAATGGAAACGCAAGGAAGAGGTCGGTGACGCGCATGACCACATCGTCGAAGCGACCACCGCGGAAACCCGCAACCGAGCCGATGACGCAACCGATTGCCACCGATATCAGGCCGGAGAATATGCCGATGATCAACGACACCCGCACGCCGTAGATCAGTCGGCTGTACAGGTCGCGGCCGATGTCGTCGGTGCCGAGCCACGCATTCGCACGCGGCGAGAGGAAGTAGTTCGGCGGCGCCTGCACCGACTCATTCACCCCGTACCGTGCGGTGAACGGCGACAACGCAACGAAGATGACGAGGATAGCCATCACAAAGACGCTCACTACTGCCGCTTTATGACTGACAAAACGGTCGTACGCCATGCGTCGTGGCGAAATCGTCGGAAGTGCTACGTCGTCAGTCAAGGCGAATCCTCGGATCGAGCCAGGCGTACGAGATGTCCGCCAGCAGGTTGAAGAACAAGGTCGACGCGACGATGATCACCATCCACGGCATGAGTAGGGGGAAGTCACCTTCGCCGAACGCAGAAAGGAAGTACTTGCCCATACCCGGGTAACTGAAGACGTTTTCGGTGATGATCAAGCCGCCCACGATCGCACCCACGTCGATTGCAGCAATGGTGACCACCGGGATGAGGGCGTTTCGCAGACCATGCTTGAACAACACCCGAGCCTCGCTGATGCCCTTGGAGCGTGCCGTGCGCATGTACTCACTGCTCAACACGTCGAGCAGTGATGATCGCATGTAGCGCGAGTACACGGCAATGATCTGAATTGCCACGACGAACGTCGGCAGCACCATGTGCTTGATCATCAATCCAAGATTGAAGCCCTGCTGCCCCGGCGGATACACGCCGGATGTCGGAAACAAGGTTGAACCGAACCATCGGCTCCAATACACCGCAAACAACAATTGGAAGAGAATCGCCGATACATACGGCGGTATGGAGATTCCAACGAATGCGGCTGTGTTGACGGCAACGTCCCGTCTCCCACCCGGTCGCAAAGCGGCAAAGACACCGAGCCCGAGGCCGATGACGATACCCACACCACTGGCGGCGATGCCGAGACGAATCGTATTGGCCAGCGCATCCTTCAATTGCGGCCA
>JBJTOX010000063.1:0-7719 GCA_046074785.1 Actinomycetota bacterium | reverse complement strand
GAAGTGCACGAAAGAAATCAAGATGCCGGATTCGATCATGCAAGTTGGTCCACGATTCGGCGCCGCAGTGCAGCCGCTCCTGGCCTCGCTGGCACAGGGGCCGAACACTCTCGCACACGGCGACTATCGAGCAGACAACATCCTCTTCGGAAAGAATGACGAACTCGTCGTCCTCGACTTCCAGCTCATCGGTACGGGCATCGGGGCCTATGACCTTGCGTACTTCATTACCCAGAGCATCACCGCCGATGACGCAAGCAAGTACGAACGAGAGTTGTTCGACCGATGGGTGGATGGTGTGCTCACGGGCGGTGCCCCGAAGAACCTCGTCGACAAGAAGGCACTGTGGGAGCACTACCGATCTGCTGCGTTGTTCTGCCTTGCGTATCCGATCGTCGCAAGTCGCGGCATGGACCTAACCGACAAGCGTTCGTTCGAACTGGTCGACTGCATGAACACCAGATTCGATCGCGCCGTTCGCGAACTCGACCTCGTGTCACTCTTACCTGCGTAACTCGCCAGCCAGCGCACACCTGCCTGTAACGCTGCGTTCAATCATGCGCATCTAGTCTCATGCAATGGAGTTGGTACTCGTACGCCATGGTCTGCCGGTGCGACGTGAGTTGGTGGACGGCATCGCGGATCCAGAGTTGGCACCCGGTGGTCGTGACCAAGCCGAGCGTCTAGCGGCGTATCTCGCGAGCGAAGAGATTTCAGCCGTCTACGTGAGCCCTCTCAAGCGAGCAATCGAGACGGCCGAACCGCTCGCACAAAAACTCGGCATCACTCCTGTGGTGGAGGATGACATCAGCGAGTTCGACCGCAATTCGAAGGAATACGTTCCGATCGAGGAACTGCGCGGGACCGATGATCCGCGTTGGCTAAAGATGATTCGCGGCGAGTGGGAAGAGGGGCACGACCACCCGGAACTGTTTCGTCAGCGAGTCATCGCCGCGTGCGAGCGGATCATTGAAAAGCACCCCGGTGAACGAGTCGTGGCCGTGTGTCACGGTGGCGTAATCAACCAGTACTTGGCGCACATTCTCGGCATTCAAACACAACTTGGATTTTTCTATCCGCAGTACACGTCGATACATCGAGTGGTTGCTTCTCGGAATGGTCTGCGCAGTCTGTCGACACTGAACGAGATTGCTCACCTGCGCGCTTAGTCGCAGGGCTACTTCAGGGCAGCGAGCGCCGCGTCGTAGTTCGGCTCTTTCGCGATCTCGTCGACCAGCTCGGTGTGCGTGACGTTGCCAGCCTCGTCAACCACCACAATGGCGCGAGCGAGAAGGCCCTTGAGCGGGCCGTCAACGAGCGTTACTCCGAACGACTTCCCGAAGTCAGTGCGAAATGACGAAGCATTCTGAACGTTGGTGATGCCTTCGGCCCCACAGAACCGTTTCTGGGCGAATGGAAGATCTGCCGAGACGCACAACACGACGGTGTTATTCATCTGGGCAGCGAGTTCGTTGAATTTGCGAACGCTCTTGGCGCACGTTGGGGTGTCGACCGACGGAAAGATATTGAAGACGACTCGCTTACCCTTCAAGTCGGCGTTCGTGACTTCGGAGAGATCGTCCTTAACGAGGGTGAACGAAGGTGCCGGGGCGTGATTGGTGGGAAGTGAACCGCTGGTGTTGACCGGGTTTCCGCCGAGTTTTGTGGTTGCCATAGATCTGCAGTCTCGCACATGGGTGTTCGTGTCTGCAAGCGATCGAGGTGCGCACACGCCTGGACCTGCGTACACGTAAGCGTGCGCGCTACAGAAATTTTTTTGGTGGCTCCTACGTAGTAGGAGCCACCAAGTCGCCGAGGTGCTTGCAAATTCGTACACCGACCCCTCATAGTGCTGCCCCATGTTCAACCACAAACCAAGAATCACTCAGCGATGGCAGTGCCCAGACTGCAACAACGGAATCACCCTGCACGTTCGTGTGAGGCATGCACCAATCTGCAACAACCAGTCGGTACACAGCCGTCGTCGCATCGAAATGAAGCGACTCACGAAAGGAACACCACAATGACCAACGAACCACGAGACCCGCAGTTTGCCCGCGAGTACTACACGGCCCAAGAAATCGCAGATCTTGCGCTCGAGTGGGGCGCAAGCGCAACGCTTCTCGATAACGGGGGCGAGATGTCTATCGAGCTGGAGCGTGAGCGAACCGCGAGTTCGGTGCAGCTTGAACTCGGTCCAGTAGCAGAGTTTTACGACGACATGATTTGCCGCAATTGGCTATTCGTGCCCAGTGCGCCGCATCGGTTTTGTGATCGCTGGAATCGCTTCCCGTATTTTGCGACACTCTCGGTGATGTACGACGAGAACGACATTCCAAAGACGACGGAGTTCGGCTTTGTGATCCGAGCAGCAAAGCTTCTCGAGTTCGAGAAGTTTCGCAAACGCGACGACATTTTTCTGGAAGTTCTGATGTTCTGGTTTGCGATGGAAGTACTTCAGGAAAGTGTGCTGCGGGGAGTAGATGATGTCGAAGTCTTGCGGGAGGGCTTTCGGGACGGCAGTTTCACGACGTGGTGGTTCGGGGACGACTTTGATGCCGCGTCAGGCGACTCGAAAGATGAGTAGGCGTTCAGTCGGGACGAGATGGGCCGCGTCGGGTCTGGCCTTGCAGGAGCGAGACGGCAAAGAGCGCAATCACCACCCACCACTGGTAGCGATCGATGACGTCAAGGAACGATCGAATTTCACTCTCGAATATTCGCCCGAACACGCGTAACACCCACAACTTGATTGCGATACCGATGCACACGAAGAAGAGGAAAGTGCGAGGTTTCATGCCTCGGTGTCCGACCAGTAGGCACACCACGTTGCTGCCCGGGAAGATGATCACTGCCCATACGCCCAACCTGGCAACGGCGCGCTCCAGCCACACGTATATACGTGGCGGTTCGCCGGCCTGACCCTCCAACCAACGCACGGCCTTCTCGCCAAAGAAGCGACCGCAATAAAAGAGTGCAAGTGCGGCGGCAAGTACTCGCAAGAAACCGATCAAGACATAGGGGGCAAGGTCGATGTACGGCACCGACGCGAACAGATTGCGATTGCGCGACGACAACAGCAACACCCACTCGGGTCGTTCGTCGACGAGGGCCGGGCCGATGTTCGAGCCGATGGTGCCGATGACGAACAAACCGGTGGTGAATGCGAGCACCGAGCGACGAGCAAGCGGGGTGGCCACGCAAGAACGGTAGTTGGCTGAGGCGATGCGGTGATGCCGCTCGTTGGACCAGCGGGCTGGTTGGTCGGCAAGCCCGGTGTGTACTCTTCGGGTGGACAAGACGGCGCCACACGGCGGTGTCACTGAGAGGGGTTTCCGCATGAAGGGCTTGATGCAGCCGACGCAGTTGACGCTCGTGCACTTGTTTGAGCGAGCCGAGCGTTACAGCAATGCCAAGAAGATCACCACAGCGACCGCGGCCGGCAAGACCGTCACCACATACGGCGAATGGGCGGCGCGCACTCGGTTACTCGGTGGAGTGCTCGACAACCTGAAGATTTCCAAGCACGGTCGTGTTGCAACACTCGCATGGAACTCCGCGCGACACCTTGAGTTGTACTTCGCTGCACCGTGCTCGAGCCGCGTGCTGCACACACTGAATTTCCGTCTGTTTCCCGAGCAGCTCACGTACATCGTGAATCACGCCGAGGACGAGGTGATCTTCTGTGACACCTCATTGTGGTCGATTCTCGAGCCGCTGATGCCGACGTTCACCACGCTCAAGCATCTCGTCTTCATGAACGACGGAAAGGGTGAGGCACCCGCGTCGGTGAAAGGGGTGCAGGTGCACGAGTACGAGTCGTTGCTCAAGCAGGCAAAAGCCGTCGAGTGGAACGTGGCCGACGAGAACCAGGCTGCGAGCATGTGTTACACGAGCGGCACCACCGGAAATCCCAAAGGTGTGGTGTATTCGCATCGTTCTACGTTCTTGCACACCATGGCGGAGATGGTTGCTGACTCAATCGGCATCCGAGAAAGTGACACGGTGCTGCCCGTCGTTCCGATGTTCCATGTCAATGCATGGGGACTCACGCACGCCGCGGCGACATGTGGCGCCAATTTGGTGATGCCCGGCCCGGATCTCTCCGGAAAGGCGATTGCCGACCACATCGTCAATGAGAGGGTGACGGTCGGAGCGGGCGTGCCGACGATCTGGATGGCGGTGCTTCCCGAGTTGAAGGGTCGCGACACGTCATCGCTGCGAGCGATCGTGTGTGGTGGTGCCGCCGTTCCCAAAGCGCTGAGTGAGTCGTATCGCAAGGAAATCGGATTGCCGATCCTGCAGGCATGGGGCATGACCGAGACGTCACCGATTGCCGCCGTATGCACGTTGAACACTGCAGAAGAACTCTTGTCGACAGAAGAACAGGCCGATTTGCGCACGACCGTCGGTCGGATCGTGCTCGGTGTCGACTTCCGAGTGGTCGAGCCGGACACCACGAAGATGGTGCCGTGGGATGGCGAGACGAGCGGCGAACTGCAGTGTGCGGGCCCGTGGATTGCGAGTTCGTACTACAACGATCCACGATCAGCGGAGAGCTTCACGCAAGACGGCTGGCTGCGCACCGGTGACGTCGCGGTCGTCGACTCCGCGGGTCGAATTCGACTGGTCGACCGCACCAAGGACCTCATCAAGTCGGGTGGCGAGTGGATCTCGAGCGTCGAGATCGAGAACGAACTCATGTCGCACCCGAAAGTGAAGGAGGCGGCGGTCGTCGGTGTGCCGCATCCGAAGTGGTCGGAGCGACCGCTCGCCTGCGTCGTACCAAAAGATGGCGAGACCGTCACCAAAGAAGAGATCCTGGAATTCCTGGCGCCGAAACTTGCCAAGTGGCAGTTGCCGGACGACGTGGTCTTCATCGACCAAGTACCCAAGACCTCGGTCGGCAAGTTCTCCAAAAAGACGTTGCGCGACCGCTTCGCGGATTACCAGCTCCCGGGGGCATAAGCCAATCTCGGTCTCGGAGCCCCGAGTCTGGGGACACTGAGACCATCTCTGTCACATCTGGTTGACATCGTGCGTAACCCTTATGCCCTCAGTCGGGGGCATCAACCAACCACGAAAGGCAACCCCATGACCAACGCACTACTCACCGACATCACCAGTCTGAAGCCTGGTGCACCAATCACCCACGAGGGAATCACGTTGATCCCCATCTTCGCTCCCGAAGGTCGCAGTTCGAAGATTCACATCGCGGGTGACGAACTCGTGGTGTCCGAGCTCGCGACCCCGACCGTGCCGCAGCTGCAGGTGCACAACCCCACGCCGAACGACTTGCTCATTCCAGCGGGCAAGATCCTGAGCGGCGGCCATCAGACCCGTGTCGTCAATGTGTCGATCGTGGTGCCCGCCGGGGCCACCATCGTGATCCCGGTGTCGTGCGTCGAGGCGGGTCGCTGGTCGGGCATCGCTCGATTCGCCGACTCGCGTCGATTCGCTTCGCGCCGTGTTCGTGAGACCAAGGCGCGCAGCGTGAAGCGCAATCTCGACATGTACAAATCGAAGGCGTCGGCACAAGGCGAAGTGTGGAACACCATTTCCCGCGAACTCAGTTCACGCGGAGTCAACGAGGAGACCCACCTCTTCCTCGGGGTTGACGAGAATCTCGATCGTCGATCCGACCGCATGGAAGTGGTACGCAGGTTCGTCAGTGATGGTGTGCAGGCGGGTCAAGTCGGCGTAGCAGTCGCCCACGGCGAGAAGATTCTCGGTGTCGAGGTGTTTCCCAGTACTGAAGCACTCAAGGTGTCGTGGGAAGCCATCGTTCGCGCGGCAGTGATCGATGCCGACGAATTCAGCTCGAAGCCTGAAGCAGCCGACGCTGCTCGCGGTATTGCAGCCCTTGAGAAATTCTTGGCCGACGTGGCTGCAACCGAAGGCACCGTCTCGGAGGGGGTCGGTCGCGGCATCGAGGTGCATGTTGAGACCCCGACCTACGTGGCCCACGGTCTGCGAGTGGACGGCGAGCTCGTGTACTGCAACGCCTTTGCGAGCTGATTGTCCGCAGGGTTTGGCATTGCCATTGATCTGCTGAGCACACTCGGTGGGTCGGTTCTACCGATGGCAGGTTCCCCGGCGTCTCTCCGCCGAGCGCCGGGGGCCTGCGTTGGTATCTTGGGCGTGTCGCCATGAAGCTGTTTCCCGGTCTCACGTTTTCGTGGAAGCGAGCCTTGGGTATCACCGCCGCCAAACGAAAGATCTCTAAAGCCACCGGCATCCCGCTCACGAGGCAAGGTCGTCGCGCCAAGCTCGGTAAGTGGATGGGAATGCGTTGACGTGAAATTGCCGCTCGCTCCACGCGCAAGCAACAAGGACGCAGTAATCGGAGCCGTTGGTGCCGCGATCGGAATGGCGATCACATGGTTGATTTGTGAGTGGGCTCTCGACAGCGTCGCGCCGATTCTCGTCATGTCGATGGGTGCGTCGGCCGTGTTGCTCTTTGCGACTCCGACGAGTCCGCTTGCGCAGCCGGTGCCCGTGCTCGCGGCACATGCGCTCGGTGCGGCGGTGGGCGTTGCAGCTGCGACGTGGATCGACAACACTGCCGTCGCAGTAGGTGTCGCGGTCGGCGTTACCGCTGGTGCGATCATCCGGCTCGGCATCACCCATCCGCCGAGTGGTGGCACGGCGCTGAGTGCGGTCGTTGGAGGCCAAGCCATCACCGAACTCGGCTGGGAGTTTGTCTGGCGCCCGGTTTTGCTCAACGCCATCGTGCTCGTGGTGCTCGCCGTCATCGTGAACGCACCGTTCTCCTGGCGTCGCTACCCAGTTCGCTCGTGACCAACCGCCGAACGGCGCTCGTCACCGGGTGTGGTTCTTCGAGCGGCATCGGCTTTGCTACCGCGAAACGGTTGCACGCTGCGGGTTGCAATGTGGTGATGACGAGCACGACCGAGCGTGTACATGACCGTGTCGCAGAGTTGCAGTCGGCAGGTGGTTCGGCTGAGGTGTTGGGTGTGGTCGGTGACCTCACGCGTGAATCAGATGTCGAAGCGTTGGTGAGCAGGGTGATAGGTGCTCTCGGTCAGATTGATGTGCTGGTGAACAACGCCGGCATGGTCACGGTCGGCAAGACATTGTTCGATGCTCCACTCAGTGCGACGACGCTTGAACAGTGGAACGAATCCTTGGCGCGAAATCTCACGACCTGTTTTCTCGTGACACGCACGGTGCTCGACGGTGCGCACATGCCAGATGGTGGTCGCATCGTCAATGTCTCGAGTACCACGGGTGCACTACAGGGTGGTCTCGGCGACGTGGGATACAACTCGGCAAAGGCCGGCATGATTGGGTTCACCCGCGCGGTCGCGCTTGAAGTGGCCTCTCGTAACATCACCGTCAACGCGGTCGCACCAGGTTGGATCGCCACGGGGTCGCAGACCGAAGCCGAGGCCCGAGCGGGTGCTGCATCGCCGCTCGGCCGTTCGGGCACGCCAGATGAAGTTGCTGCTGTCATCGAGTTCTTGTGCCGAGCAGATGCCTCGTATGTCACCGGTCAGATGATCGTGGTCGACGGGGGAGACGCGTTGCCCGAAGATCGAACGTGGCGTCCGGCGACGAGTAGCGGTGGCTAAGGTCTCCGCTGAGTGTCGGTGGGCTAGGCCATCACGCGACGCAGAAACTGCTTGGTGCGTTCGTCGCGTGGCGCGCTGAACATTTGTGATGGTGCGCCAATTTCGGCCACCGTGCCGGCGTGCA
>JBJTOX010000062.1:0-4967 GCA_046074785.1 Actinomycetota bacterium | reverse complement strand
CGCCGCTCGGAATAATCCCGATCGAAGCAGTGGACTTTCCCGCAACCGAGGCGTCGAGCACGCATCGGCTGCCCGGTGGCGAAACCATTCGGGCCTGTGCCGCCTGTGGAGCGGAGGGGCATCTAACCTGCTCGCCTTGTGCCCAAACTGGGCGTGTTTTGTGCTCTTCGTGCGGCGGAGCGAAACGGACCGTATGCCCTGCCTGTAGTGGAATCGGCCGGCAGCGATTGGCGAATGGCATGATCATCAACTGCGGGTCATGCCTGGCAACTGGTTTCCGGACGTGCACGGCGTGCGGTCCAGACGGGCAGGTCAGTTGCTCGCGGTGCTCAGGACAGGGCTTTACCACTTGCTCGCAGTGTCAGGGATACGGTCGGCTCTGTACTTTCCACGCTCTCGTGTCAGAAGTGCGGACTGAAACCACTCGGCTGACGCACGGTGCTGAGCCATGGAACATCGCGATCGACAGCCTATGTCCTGAAATGGAAGCCGTCTGGTCGGAAGACGTTGCATTCAGCCTTCCCTCGAGTGGGCAGCCCGCAGTATTCGATGCCGAGGCGTTTCACCCGGAACTCGCGGCCGCCATTCTCGCCCATGCTCGGGCAGCAATAACAAGCGCACTTGCCCGGGGGTCTGTCTCAGAGGGCAGGGCGGAAACGGCGAGGGCGATTCGGCTGCAAGTCCGCGGGTGCTATGTCCATCAGGTCGGATATCGTCTTGACGGAGGCAAGCACGAGAGCCAACTCTACATCGGCGGAATCCACAACAGGGTCGCACCGGGAGCCTTGTACTCACTGTGCAAAACGTCTACTGCCTGGGCCCAGCGACCGCTTCATTGGCTGATGCGATCGATCGGCGTCGTCGCGACGGATGGTCCAACGACGACCTTTCGCAATCGCCTCCGCAAAAAAGGTGGTACAATTCACATGCGCGACACGAGGGCGCGCGTGGCTGAGGCGATTGAATCCCGAAAGTTCGGTCTCACAGTGCTTGACGAGGGTTACGAGGTCACTCTTGATGGGACTCGTATCGCTGTTATCGAATTAACACATGGTGAAGCGAGTGGCGATTCAATCGTAAGCTTAGTCTGTCCGCTTGGTGAGGCCATTCGTGATCGCTTTGTCGACGCACTGCAGCTAAACAGTGGCATGGTGTTTGGCCGGGTGGCCCTCGTTGTCGAGCCGCATAGCGGAGCTTTGGGCTTCACGCTTTTCGATATCCGTCCATATGCGGAAGTCGATGCTCTGACGTATGGTGTCATACTGGACTATCTACTTAATACTGTGCGACCGCACGCGGCCTCCAAACTCGTTTCCTCTTGATGCAAGGCGGCGACGATGGCGACTTTTTTTCAGGCCCTCGGTAGATCGTTGCGATCGATCAAGGGCGTTCAGGTCGAGACGAGCAAGACAGCTATTCTGGTGAATCTGCCGGTGCCGCCCAATCGTCGGCAGACGGTTAAGGTGACAGCGACCGAAGTCCGAGGCAGCCTCGGGGGGCAACTGACTGCCGGACGGTTGATGTCGCGAGTGGGGTTCGTCGATAATCACGTGCTTGTGCGACGCGCACTCGAATTCAACGCGGGCAAGCAACGATTTGGGCTGTGTTTGACGACGGATTCGGATCCACCTGCCCTCGATGCAATAGCGGGCCTGCCGATCGACATTCATGACGAGGGTGTCGTTCGCACACTCTGGCACGTCTTGCGCGAAGTGGCGCTAGGTGCCGATAACCTCGAGCGACAGTTGGGTGGACACGACGAGTTGTAGCAGTGTGTCTTTCCGGCAAGCCGGCGTGGAACGGCGGGGCGGACCTGCTAGCGTGACCGAGTGTATCGGCATGCAAGCGAGGTCAAGTCATGGCTGGACGGAAGCGGCGAGGCGTGGCTGCGGAGTTGTCGCGAGCCGCTGAGCGGTTCGAGCGGTGGCGGCGGACCCGCGGCCGGGGACAGCGGATTCCGGCACGGCTTTGGCGCCTTGCAGGTGTGCGCACACCACAACCACCCTTGCATGCCTTGCTAGCCTCGACCGATTGGACTTTTCCAACTGCGAGGGAGACAGCACATGGGCCGCACGGTGGGTGTGCGCACACCACGCCCACCCTCTGCCCTGCCGCGTAGGACGATCATTTGAGGCGGCGAGGAGCCTACCGGCGTGACGCGCGTCGCCGTGCCCGGCGGGCCTTCTTCACGTCGGCGCGGGCAGCCCGCTCCTCAGCGCGGTACTCGCGTACCGCTTCCGGATGCGTCCGCTTCCAGGCATCGGGGCGCAGAGCCTCATAGTCGGTCTCTCCGGAGAGCAGCCGGTCGAGCACGTCTTTCACGTAGACGAACACGTCGAGATCGTTCCGCACGGCACTACTGACGACGGTGAACAGATCGGCGGCACGATAGCCCGGTTCGACGTCACCGACGAAAAGCCAGTTCTTGCGGCCGATCGCCACCTTCTTCATCAGTTGCTCGGCGAGGTTGTTGTCGATCGGCACCAGGCCATCGTCGAGATAGACGAGCAGGTGATCGAAGTGGTTGCGGAGGTACGTGAGTGCCTGGCCCAACGTATCCTTCGGCAGGACGTCGGCGATCGCCTCGCCGGCGATGTACTCGCGCATCCGCTCCCAGATCGGCCGCGCCTCGGCCTGCCGCAAGGCCTTCCTCTCGTCCGGGGAGGCGTCGTGGACACGATCCTCGATGTCGTAGAGCTGCCCGAACATCGACAGCAGCATGGCGGCATGCGCGGGGTGGTTGTCACGCGCGTTGAAGACCTTCCGTCGGGCGTGCGCCACGCACGCGCCGCGGAGGATGCGGCCTTCGCTCTTGGTCTGCACCGCGTCATAGCCCGAGTAGCAGTCGGCCATGAGCGTGCCGGTGAAGCCGTCCAGGAACAGCTCCGGGCCGTCGCGATGGCGGCTGATGGTGAAGTCGAAGACGTCGATCGGTGCGGTGATGCTCCGATACGTCCACATGCGCGCAATGATGCTCTTCCGCCCCGTGGCGTGCGCTTCGGCGATCACCTCCCGCACACGGGCGGACTTCGGGTCGAGCGGGCAATTGGCGGCAGGGACTTCGGCGTCACGAGCGTGACCGTCGTGTCGTCGGTGCCGATGACTGGCCCGGCTCGCACCACCTCCCGGAGGTGCGCCACCAGCGGCCGCAGGCACTCGGCCGCGGCCCGGAGGATGTTCTGGAGCGTGCTGCGGGCAGGCGTCCAGCCGCAGGTCGCGAAGAGATCCTGCTGGCGGTACACCGGCAGGTGAAACCCGTACTTGTGAACGACGATCTGGGCGGCGATGCTCGTGTCGTACCGGTTGCCCTCGACCAGGCCGACCGGCCGGGGCGCTGATGCTACGCCGCACTCCGCGTGTCGTCGGCAGGCGAGCTTCGGGATGCCCGTCCGCACGACGACGAGCTTCGGCGGAACGATCTTGAGCGTCTCCTGCCAGTCGTAGCCGATGATGTCCCGCTCGCCGTGCTCCGGGCAGGTTCGTTCGTTCTCTGGGACGGGCAGGAGCACTTCGACCCGCGGCAGGTGGGCCGGGAGCTGCTCGCTGCGGGCCGGCTGTGGCTGCTGCTGGCGACGGCGATAGCCTCCGATGTTCTCGAAGGCCGCGTCGGCGATGCCCTCGGCGGCATCCGCCACGTCGGGTGAGTTGCCGAAGTCGATCGTGAGTTGATTCGGATCCGGCAGGTACCGCTCGATGCGCTTTCGAAAGGCGGCCTGCAGCGCGGCGGCCAGGCGGAGCTGATACTCGGCGATCTTCTCATTCTGCTCGGCCAGTTGCTGGTTCTGCTGTGCGATAAGCGCGTCCTTGGCGGCGAGGGCTACATCACGCCCGGAGATGGCCACGTCGCGATCAGTGATCGCGACGTCACGCTCAGAGATGGCCGTGCGGTACTCGGCGATCGCTCCGCTCTGCTCGCAGAGAAGCCTGTGGCAGGCCTCGAGGTCGGTCGGAAACGACGTCGTCTCTTGCATGCCCGCATCATGCAAAGCATGACACCGTTGACAAGAGCAGGTTCATGCTCCGACGAAAAATAATCGTGTGCCAAACGTGTTCACACTGCGATCAACTCACGCGACTGAATCGCTTGCGTCGACGCGCCGTCTCGAGGCGGACGCCGCCGAGGATCATCGCCAACTGCGTCGCGTCGATCCGTACCCGCTTCTCACCGCCGTGCGCCGGCGCGATCTCGAACGTGCCCTGCTCGAGCCGCTTGTACCAGAGCACGAAGCCGTCACCATCCCACCAGAGCGCCTTGATCCGGTCGCGGCGCTTGTTGACGAACAAAAACAGGCTGCCGTCGGCGGGGTCGTCGCCGAAGACGCCGCGGATCAAGCCGCAGAGCCCGGTGAAGCTCTTGCGCATGTCGGTGGCGTCGGTGTGGAAAAAGATCGTCGGGGACGGGGCGAGGCTCAGCACGCGTCGGCCTCCGGCAGGACGGCCATCCGGTCGATCGCCAGGCGCACCAGGTCGATCCGGTCATCAGGGATCTCGAGCGTCGTGCCGCCGGGGAATCGCACCACCACCGCGCGACGCGGGATGATCTCGACGGCCTGAAACACCGCTCGTGACGCCGTCCGCCTCGGCTCGCTGGCCGTCAGTCGCTCAACCTGTCTCTGCCAGTACTTCCAGCGCCCGGCCTCGATCCCTTCCCGCCTGCAGAACGCGGCCACCGTCAGGCCGCTCGTGCGGTGCCTCGCGAACTGCCGCTGCCACTCCGCCAGCTTCCTCCGGTCTACCGTGCGGGCCATGCGTCGTCTCCCTCGCCGTTGGAAAAGTCCAATCGGTCGAGGCTAGCAAGGCATGCAAGGGTGGTTGTGGTGTGCGCACACAGCCGTTTCACCCTGTTCTTCGAAGCCTTCGCCATCGAAGTCCTGCAGGCGTGCCGCACCGTCAAGGCCGCCGCCTCCCTGCTTGGACTCTCCTGGGATGCGGCTCAGACGATCATGGACCGGGCCGTCGAACGGGGC
>JBJTOX010000061.1:0-22877 GCA_046074785.1 Actinomycetota bacterium | reverse complement strand
TTCGACCAATTTCTGTGCCGTCTGATTCACCGCAGCACCACCGAGCTGCAACGAACGCGAACCGTAGGTGCCAAGACCATCGGGGATGATGTCGGTGTCACCCCACACGACATCGATCTTGTCCATCGGTATGCCGGTGTGCTCACTTGCGATCATCGACCAAGCGGTGACGTGTCCTTGGCCATGGGGCGACGTGCCCGTGTAGACGATTGCCCGACCATCGGGCAGCACTTCGATGCGCGCATCTTCATGATTGGTGCCACCCGAAGTGATCTCAACGTACACACTCACGCCGATGCCGAGTTGCGAGCGATCGCCTCGCTTGCGACGTTCGGCTTGCTCGCGTCGCAATTCCTTGTAGTTCGCCGCGGCGAGCACTTTGTCGAGTGCTCCTTCGTAGTCGCCTACGTCGTAGGCCTGACCGATTGCCGTGGTGTGGGGCTCGGTGAATTTCGGAATCAGGTTCTTGCGGCGCACGTCAGCCGGATCCATCCCGATTTCGGCTGCGAACATGTCCATCGCTCGCTCAACTGCTGCGGTTGCTTCGGGTCGACCGGCTCCGCGATAGGCGACAATCGGAGTGGTGTTGGTCATCACCGACTTGGTGCGACACTCGATCTTTGGAATCGCGTACACGCCACTGCTCATCGGTCGCGTGCATGCCGGTGCGAGTACACCGCCGACGTCGAGGAATGCACCGCAGTCCTGAATCGCCTCGAGTCGGTAGGCGAGCACCTTGCCGTCGCGAGTGCCCCCGATGGTGACGTACTGCAACTGTGCGCGTCCGTGACCGAGCGCGAGCATCGATTCGCTGCGCGTCTCGCGCCAGCGCAACGGACGTCCGACTGCCTGTGCTAGTCGACCGAGCACGATTTCTTCGGGATATGCCGAAATCTTCGCACCGAATCCACCACCGACGTCGGGAGTGATGACCCGCACGTTGCTCGATGCGTCGCTCTTGTTGATCTGGTCGCGCACACCTTGGGCGTGTTGGGTGGAGATCCATTGGTACAGCCGACCGTCAACCCAAGCCACGGCCGAGCCGCGTACCTCGAGTGGGCACGGTGCGACACGTTGGTTCACATATCGACCCTTCACCACCACTTCGCAGTCGGCAAAAAACTCGTCACCCGTCACGTCGGGCATTCCCCACGCAGTGGAGTCGATGGTGACGTTGCTGCCCGCCGCCGGATACAGCAGCGTTTCCGACTTCATCGCTGCTTCAAGATCGATGAGCACTTCGATCGGGTCGTAGTCGACGACGACGAGATCCGCTGCATCCTCACCTTGGTCGGCACGCTCGGTGATCACTGCAGCAATCGGCTCGCCGACGTAGCGCATGCGTTCGGTGGCGAGCAACGTGCGCGTGACGGCCGGGTTGAACGACGATGCCTCGGGCTGAAGTTTCAACGTCTCAGCAGTGTGAACCGCGATGACGCCAGGCGCCGAAAGTGCAGCGCTGACATCGATGCCACGAATGTGTGCATGGGCCAGCGGTGAGCGAACGAACGTGACATGGGCGGCGTTGGCGAGCAACGGCTCGTCGCGCATGTCGTCGATGTAGACGCCACCCGTGGTGAGGAACTTGGGGTCTTCCTTGCGAAGTACCCGGTTACCGAGGATGCTGCCTGCCATGACGCCAAGGTAGTGCGTGCGCCACAGGTCGTGGCTACCGGCGAGCCGTTACGGGCGTGCTGGATCGAAGGTGTCGAGGCCGCCACGCTCGATGGCGGAGCGCTGCTCATCCCGGAGTTCGACGATGCCTGCAACGAGGGTGTAGGGCCAGCGACCAGGCAGGGTGACCGGAGCATTCGGCAGTTCGAGTAGCGGAACCCGGCGCTCGTCGGGAAGCAGATAGCCCAGTTGCGAACGAATCGCCTGACGAACTCCCTCAGGTGTCTTGAGCGCGTCGATTTCGTCTTGCAGCGCATCGTTCACTTCCTCGTAGGCCGAGTACTGGCTCGTTCGTGAGTCGAGCAGATCGCGCTGTGACAGCCATGTGCGAACCGGTACGACGAGGAACGTGATGGTGATGCCAACCACCGCGAGCAGGGCGATCGGCATCGTCATCGACCGCAGGCGACCGGCGATGGCGAGAGGGAAATTCACCCCACCATTGTGACGGTTCTGAGGTGCATCTCGGTGGACGCACTCGTTACCCCTGCGGGGTCGAGCGAGCCGCGCGACGCTACGGGTTGAGGGCAGCGCGACCGCGGAACTCTGCCCGCTTGCCGAGCTCGGCTTCGATCCGCAGTAGGCGGTTGTACTTGGCGACTCGGTCGCTACGGGCGGGGGCACCGGTCTTGATTTGACCGCAGTTCGTCGCGACCGCCAAGTCGGCAATGGTGGAGTCCTCGGTTTCTCCACTGCGATGACTCATCACGCTGGTGTATTTGTTCTTCTTCGCCAAGGCGACGGTGGCGAGTGTCTCGGTCAGCGTGCCGATCTGGTTCACCTTGACGAGCACGCTGTTGGCGACCTTGGCGTCGATGCCTTGCTGTAGACGCTTGGCGTTGGTGACGAAGAGATCGTCGCCGACGAGCTGCACCTTCGAACCGAGTGTCGTCGTGAGTTGCGACCAACCCTCCCAGTCGTTTTCCGCCATTGCGTCTTCGATCGAAACGATGGGGTAACGGTTGGCGAGAGCACTCCACCATTCGCACAGTTGTGCCGCAGTCATCGTCTTGCCTTCGCCCTCAAGTCGGTAGACACCGTTCTTGAAGAGTTCGCTCATTGCTGGGTCGAGTGCGATGGAGATGTCCTTGCCGGCGGTGAAACCTGCCTTCTCGACGGCTTGCAGCAACACGACGATTGCTTCTTCGTTGCTGGCCAGATCGGGGGCGAATCCACCCTCGTCGCCTACTGCGGTGCTGAGACCGCGTTCGCGCAGCACGGCTTTCAGCGCGTGGTACGTCTCTACTCCCCAGCGCAATGCTTCGCTGAACGACGGAGCACCGATGGGCATCACCATGAACTCCTGGAGGTCGACATTGTTGTCGGCGTGAGCACCGCCATTGAGCACGTTCATCATCGGCACGGGCAGAAGGTGTGCGTCGGCACCGCCGATTGATGCATAGAGCGGGGTATTTGTCGCACGCGCGTGGGCATGGGCGAGGGCCAGGCTTGCTCCGAGCAGAGCGTTGGCACCCAGTCTTGCCTTGTTGGCGGTGCCGTCGAGTGCGATCATCGCGTGGTCGGCACCGGATTGGTCAGCCGAGTCGCGGCCGACGAGTGCGGCACGCAGTTCACCATTCACGTGCGACACCGCGTTCGTTACGCCCTTTCCGAGGTAACGCTTGCCGCCGTCTCGGAGCTCGACGGCTTCATGTTCACCAGTCGAGGCGCCTGACGGCACGATTGCCGTGCCGATTGAGCCGTTTTCGAGGCGTACGTCGACCTCGACGGTGGGATTTCCTCGCGAGTCGAGCACTTCGCGACCGACAACATCGACGATTTTCATGGGAGCGCTCAGGCTAACTCGTGCCCAGCGTTAGTTCTCGGCGTGCTTGGCTTCGTCCCACAGTGCGTCAAGTTGCGCAAGATTGCTCGACGTCATGTCGATGCCTCGTTGCTCGGCGAGTCGTTGCACCTTCGTGAACCGCGCAACGAACTTGTCGGCCGCATCTCGAAGTGCGGTTTCGGCGTCAAGACCAAGCTTGCGTGCGACATTGACCACGCTGAACAACACGTCTCCGAGCTCCATGCGCACCGTTTGCGGATCACCCGATTGTGTTGCCTCTCGCAGTTCGCCGAGCTCTTCGTCGAGCTTGGCGGTGGCACCTTGTGCGTCGGGCCAGTCGAAGCCGACTTCTGCCGCGCGCTTCTGCAGCTTTTGTGCCAACGACAACGATGGTGCCGCCCGCGAGACGCCAGCAAAGAAGTCCGGCGCGCCACTCTTTGCGGCGCGTTCTTGTTGCTTGATCGCATCCCACGTGGTGACAACGTCACCAGCGGTTGCTGCTTCTCCGTCGCCGAACACGTGTGGATGTCGACGAACGAGTTTGTCGTGCGTCGTTCGTGCGATATCAGCCAGCGTGAACCGTCCCTCTTGTTCCGCAATCGTCGCGTGGAACTCGATCTGGTACAGCAAGTCACCCAGCTCTTCGATGAGCATCTCGTCGGTCGCCGGATTCTCGGCGTCGAGTGCGTTCAGGGCATCGACCACCTCGTAGGTCTCTTCGATCAGATACCGCACCAATGATCCGTGCGTTTGCTCCTGGTCCCACGGACATCGCTCGCGCAGGGTCCGTGCGAGTCGATGCAGGCGGGCCATCTCACCGGCAACCGGAGCCCCAAGTTTCGGCACGTACAACGATGTCAAGTGATCAACGGTGATGTCGTGTGACCGCTCGAGCCTGTCGAGCTCGCTCCACGTCGTGTTCGCGACCACCTCATCGGGCAGCCCGAGGTGGTGCAGCACCACGACAGGCTCGTCACCGCGTGCATCTTCGAACGCGAGCTTCACGTCGGACAGCACCCAGTCGGCATGACACTGTGCGACGAGGAACGGTCCGCGTTCGTCGGCCGCAGCTTCGGCGAACCGGTGGGCGTCGACGAGGCGCACTCCGGCATCGACAGGGTCGATGCCGAGTCGTGACCACGCGAGGTCGAGGAAGCTCACCGCCGAAAGCACACGCACGTCGAGTCGCTCGTCGGCAATCAATCGACGCACGCCGTCCTCAAGCACGCTCGGCGATCCGGGTACGGCGTACAACGCTTCGCCGTCGCGCAACGCTGCCTCGGCGACTCGCTTGGCGATTGCTGTGTACACCTCCGCAAACGTGTCGTGACGCTCGTATTCGTCGTCGAATGATGTGGCACCGTCGACGAGCGAGGCACTCGGATGTCGCGACGTGCGCAAGAAACGTGTCGTTGCCTTACGGATTGCGTCGAGAGTTTCGCTCGTTACCAACCCGGCTGGGCCCGGGCCGAGCCCGACGACCGTTACGACGGGGCGAGGCACGACCGGATTACGGTGCGACGACGCCACCCGCGAGCGGGTTCCAGCGTCCATAACGCGATGCCACGGTCACGTCGGCGTCGGCGAGCGCCCCGAGTAGCAGGTACTCGCCGGCAGCATCCGCGAGGTTCCGCGAGACGCTGTCCGACACTGCGGTGAACGGTCGCACGTAAATGATGTGCCATCCGAACGACGACTTCACCGGTTGACTCGGCACACCCGTACGAGCGTCGAGTGCGCCGCGCACGAAGTCGGGGTCGAATCCGGCCTGATACTCGTTGATGGAGATGCACTCACCGGTCTGACCGCGAAGTGCTCCACCGGTTTCTGTGGCGTTCGGTTCGATCGAATACTTTCCGGCGATTGTTGCGAACGTCTCGTCACTCGGCGCATTGCCGAGCTCCGCTCGGGCAGCCCGAGCCGTCGATTCCTTTTCCACGACGAGGTGTCGCACGCACAACATGCCGAGCGACTTCGGGTTGCTGGCGTATCGCTCAGCCACTTGCTCGGCACCCGGTGTAGCGACACGACCGAGGGCTGCACCAGCAGCGTTCAGCTCGACGATCAAGTCGTAGAGGGTTTGCGGCAGTCCGGCTGCGCCTTGTTCTTCGAGCTGAGTCTTCACCGCTTCGCGGTCGGCGTCGGTGACTGCTTCGCCCGCCTCGGCGAGCACCTGGTTGGTTGCTTCGGCGCGGATGAGTGAGGTGAGCAGTCCACGCACCGTCTCGCCGTCGGCCGCACCGTCCAAGATTTGGGTTTCACCGACTGCGGCAAAGTCGGTGACGGTTTGTTCGAGGTCGCTCGCGAGAATCGCGACGCCGTTCACCGTGGCTGCATTATCGGTGGTGCCGCACGACGCAAGCGCTACGACGAGTGCGGCGGCGAGGGCTACGCGACGAGGCACCGTTTTACCCTAGTTGTTGCGCGATACCGGGCAATACACGAATCAAGAACTCGACTGCACCTTCGCCACGCGGCACGTCGATACGAAGCGTGAGTGCGTCGCGGTCGTAGATCGCGTTCTCGAGCAGTGATTCGACCCGGCGCTCGGCCGACTTGTCGAGGGTGATGGGAAAGAGGCGAACTGCCGCATCCTGTACGAGCACGCGAGAGAGGCCGGCGACATGGCACTCGACCCGCAGTTTTCCGATACGCAGCAGGGCCTCGGCCTGGGCTGGTAGCGGCCCGAATCGGTCGATCCATTCATCACGCAGGGCTGCAAGCGTGTCGTCGTTCTCGACGAGTGCCAGCTTGCGGTAGGCGTCGAGGCGCAGTTCCTCGCTGTCGACGTAGTCGTGCGGCAAGTACGCATCAACGAGCAAGTCGATTTTGAGTTCGAGCGGGGTCTGTGGTGGCTCGCCCTTCATCTCGGCAACCGATTCGCTGACCATCTGGCAGTACAGGTCGTAACCCACCGCGGCAATGCGCCCGCTCTGCTGCTCGCCGAGCAGACTGCCGGCACCGCGCAACTCGAGGTCGCGTCGTGCAATCTTGTAACCGCTACCAAGATCCGTCGCTTCGCCGATCGTCTTCAAGCGTTCGTAGGCGATCTCAGTGAGCACTTGGTCGCGCGGATGAAAGAGGAAGGCGTACGCCTGTTGACCGGCGCGTCCAACTCGACCACGAAGCTGGTGCAGCTGACCAAGTCCGAGTCGCTGTGCATCTTCGACCACGAGGGTGTTGACGGCCGGCATGTCGATGCCACTTTCGATGATGGTGGTGCAGACGAGCACGTCGAACTTGCCATCCCAGAAATCGATGACGGTGCGTTCGAGCACCGTTTCGTCCATCTGTCCGTGGGCGAACGTGATGCGGGCCTCCGGCACGAGTCGCCGCAGTTCTTCGGCGCGCTCTTCGATCGTTTCGACACGGTTGTGCACCCAGAACACTTGTCCGTCGCGCAGCAGTTCGCGTCGGATGGCTTCGGCTGCGACGCGGTTGTCGTATGCGGTGACGTACGTACGAATCGGTTGGCGATCTGCAGGTGGCGTGTTGAGCAACGACATGTCACGAATGCCGACGAGGCTCATCTCGAGCGTGCGAGGGATCGGTGTGGCCGAGAGTGTGAGCACGTCCACGTTCGTGCGCAGCATCTTGATCGACTCCTTGTGTTGCACGCCGAATCGCTGCTCCTCGTCGACGACGAGCAGTCCGAGATTCTTGAACCGCACACCTTCTTGCAGCAGACGGTGTGTTCCGATTACGACGTCGATCTCACCGCTGGCGAGGCCCGCGAGGATTTTCTTGGCTCTTGCCGGTGTCACGAAGCGGGAGAGCATCTCCACCTTCATGGGGAAGGGCTTCAGTCGCTCGCTGAAGGTACCCATGTGCTGTGACGCGAGCAGTGTGGTGGGCACGAGCACTGCAGCTTGCCTGCCGTCCTGTACGCATTTGAACACTGCACGCAGTGCAACTTCGGTCTTCCCGAATCCGACGTCACCGCAGATCAGTCGGTCCATCGGTTGCGGTGCCTCCATGTCGTGCTTCACGTCGTTGATTGCCTGCACCTGGTCGGGTGTTTCCACATAAGGGAAGGCGGCTTCCATCTCGGCCTGCCATGGTGAGTCGGGTGAGAATGCGTGACCGGGTGTGTGCAGTCGACGCTGGTAGAGCACGACCAGTTCCTGGGCAATGGTGCGTAGTTCGTTGCGCACGCGCTGCTTCGTGCGCGCAAAATCGGCTCCACCCATCTTGTTGAGCGGTGGTGCTTCGCCGCCGACATACTGGCGCACGAAGTCGATTTGGTCGCTCAATACGAACAAGTTGCCGTCGGCATACCGCAGCTGCAGGAAGTCGCGCTCGATACCGTCGAGTTTGCGCCGCGCCATTCCTTCAAAGACGCCGATTCCGTGCACGTCGTGAACGACGTAGTCACCGGCCTTCAAGTCCTCGAACATCGTTGCTGCGCCACGACGTCGAACGCGACGCCGTCTCGTGGTGCGACGTCCGGTGATCTCGGACTCCGTCGCAACCATGATTCGTTCCGTCGGTAGCACGAAGCCTTCGTGCAGCGATCGAACGACCACCGTGACCCGCTCCGGGCTGACCGATGGGGCAGTGGCATCGGAATGCACGACACACGGAACACCCAGCGACGACATCTCGTTTCGTACTCGTGTAGCCGACTCGACGTTGTCGTATGCGAGCACCACCTTGTACTCGAGACTCAGCAGTTCACTGAGTCGCTCGGCGAGTCGTTCGCTTGTTGCTGCCGGTGAACCCCATCGACTCGCTACGACCTCTACCGCGCCCTCAGTCGGTTCGCCGAGCCCGGGTGATGCGACCGAGAGCACGATCGGCGCAGTGGTGCGATCAAAGAGAGTCTCCACGTCGACATGTAGTCGCGGCAGCGAGTCAGACATCTCGAACGACCAGGTCGACGCGAGCGCCTCGGCCACCGATCGCTCTTCGTTCTCCAAGTCCTTGGCGCGTGATCGCAGGTACGCCGGATCGCAGACGATCAGACCGCTGCGTTCTGGCAGCACGTCGAGCAGCGTGGTCTCGTGCTCGACCAACCATGCGAGCCAGTTCTCCATGCCCTCGAAACCGGTTCGTTGTGCGACGCGCTCCCACTGTTCTCGACCCCACGGCTCGTCGGTCGCCAGCGTTTCGGCGCGGGCCGCTACGTCATCATCGATCAGCAACTCACGCGCCGGATAGATGCGTACTTCGTCGAGTTCATCGGTGCTGCGCTGGTCGTTCACAGAGAACACGCTCAGTCGTTCGACTTCGTCACCCCAAAGCTCGACACGTACCGGCGAATCGTCGGTTGATCCGAACACGTCAAGGATTGCCCCACGCATCGCGAATTCGCCGCGATGTTCGGTGAGCTGCTCACGCACATAACCCCACTCGACGAGCCGACGAGTCACCTCGTCGATATCGAGGGTGCCACCACGCCGAATGACGATTGGTTCGAAGCGCAAACTCGCCGGGCTGAGTCGTTGTAGCAACGCACGTACCGGAGCAACGATCACCTGGGGAGCGGCATTGTCGCGCAGTTGTGCGACGAGACGCATGCGCTCACCCATCGTTTCGATCGACGGGCTCACTCGTTCGAACGGCAATGTTTCCCAGGCGGGGAAGTACGACACGGTGCCGTCGCAATATGCACGCACATCGTCGTAGAGCACTCGCGCCTGAGTGTCGGTGGGGAGAACGACGACGAGCGTGTCACGCGGGCGCGTGCGGGCGAGTGCTGCGACGAGCAACGGGCGTATTTGGTCGGCCCACGCGACGACTGCACCGGAGTCAAGCCCGATGCCAAGCGACTTGCCGTGACTCGCAGCGGTTGCCGCCAGCGCGGCAAGCGACACGTTTTCTGCGGCAATCATCGCAGTGCCGTTCAGCCGGCGTTCGTCTGCTGCATTGCGGTATCTGCGCCGTGCTTCAGGATGAGTTCCGTGGCATCAGCAGCACGGACGACGGCTTCATCAAGCAGCGCGCGCTCAGCGACGGGCACCTTCGACAACACATGTTCACCACCGCGCTCTTTGCTCGGCGGCTTGCCGACACCGACGCGCACGCGAACGAATTCCTGCGACTTCAAGTGCTGTGTGATCGATCGCAGACCATTATGACCGGCGAGACCCCCACCCACTTTCACGCGGATCGTGCCCGGCGGCAGGTCGAGTTCGTCGTGTACGACGATGATGCGTTCGACGTCATCGATTCCGAATCGTCGGGCGAGTGGACCCACCGCTTGGCCGGAGTTGTTCACGTAGGTCATCGGCTTGGCCAACAGGTAATGCAAGTAGTCGGTGTGCACCTCGGCGAGCATGCATTTGTCGCGGGCGGCCTTCAGTGTTGCTCCGGCACGACGGGCCAGTTCGTCGATTACCTCGAAACCGACGTTGTGTCGACTGCGTTCGTATTCACGACCGGGGTTGCCGACGCCGACGATGAGCGCAGAAAACGGCGTGCCACGACGCTCTGGTCGCTGCAAGCGACGCAAGAGTGCCATCGTGGCTTACTGCATCGTGACTTACTTCGAGGGCTTGCCGCCGCCAGCGGGCTTGCCACCCGCAGCTTTCGCGGCATCGCCTTCGCCAGCCACGCCACCTTCGGCGGCGCCTTCGGCAGGTGCGGCACCTTCGGCGGCGGCTTCGCCTTCGACGGGTGCAGCAACTGGTGCGGCTTCTTCGATCTTGGTCGAAACGACGGTGACGACGACGAACTCGGGGTCACCAACCACGCTGACTCCGGCAGGCATCTGCAGGTCGCCGAGGCGAACGACGCTGTCCATCGTCATGTTGGTGATGTCGACGACGATCTCGTTCGGAATATTCGCCGCGGTCGCGCGTACGTCGATCGAGTTGACGACCGGGTCGACGAGTCCGCCCTCGGAGAGCACTGCCTTGGCGGTGCCCTTCAAGTGCAACGGCACGTGCACCGTGATGACCTCGGTCATGCTGATTTGCTGGAAGTCGACGTGGCGCACGATGCGCTTCACCGGGTCGCGCTGCACTTCCTTGATGATGGCTGGATACGTGTCGTTACCGACGTGCAACTCGAGCACGGTGTTGAGACCGGCCGGGCCCGAAAGGGCGACGCGGAGATCTTTGCGGTCGACGGTGACGGCCGTTGGGGTCATTCCGTGTCCGTACACAACGGCAGGAATCTGGTCTTGGGAGAGCAAGCGGCGGGCGGCGGCGCTACCGAGCGCGCGACCGACCTGTGTTTTTAGTGCGGTTGGCATTCAGTCAGTCTAAGGGCGAAGTTTCGCCGACGGTCAGGCGAGGTTCTCGCCACCGAAGAGCTCGCTCACGCTGGTCTCTTCGAACACCGCGGCCAGGGCGTCGGCGATGATCTTGGCCACCGAGAGCACCTCGATGCGGTCGATGCGCTTTTCTTTCGGCAGCGGGATGGTGTTGGTCAGCACCACCCGGCTGATCGATGACTTCTGCAGGCGTTCGATCGCGGGGTCAGAGAGCACGCCGTGGGTGGCCATTGCCCAGACTTCCTTGGCACCGCGCGCCATGAGCAGCTCAGCCGCCGAGACCATGGTGCCCGCGGTGTCGATCATGTCGTCGGTCAGTACGCAGAGCCGCCCGTCGACGTCGCCGATGATCTCTTTCGCTGTGGCGACGTTGACCGAGTTCTTCTCGCGACGTTTGTAAACGAAGGCGACGTCAGCGCTCATGTCGGCGAGGTGCTGGGCGAAGCGCTCGGCAACCTTCACGCGACCGGTGTCGGGTGAAACGATCACGACGCCTTCGCGCGCGTTCTCACGCAGGTATTTTTCGAGTACCGGCATCGCCGTGAGGTGGTCGACCGGACCCTCGAAGAAACCTTGAATCTGTCCGCTGTGCAAGTCGACCGACACCATTCGCTTCGAGCCGGCTGCCTTGAACATGTCGGCAACCACTCGGGCGGTGATGGGCTCGCGACCCGCCGCCTTGCGGTCTTGTCGTGCGTAGCCGTAGAACGGGCAGACCGCGGTGACGCGCTTGGCCGACGCACGGTAGGCGGCGTCGATCATGATCAACTGCTCCATGATCGCATCATTGATGCTGTACCCGTTGTGTCCGTAGTGCGACTGCATGATGAACACATCGCCACCACGGATGCTTTCGCCGAATCGCGGGCGAATCTCTCCGTTCGCGAATTCGACCACATCGGCTTCGCCGAGTGAGATGTTGAGGTGACTCGCTACTTCGCGCGCGAGTTCAGGATGCGCCCGACCGCTGTAGAGCACCATCCGCTTGGTGGTGACTTTGTCGATCGATTTGTTCACTTCGAGCCATCATAGAACGCACCGGTTCTGGCGCCCGATTCGACCTTGGTCCCTTCGGGTAAGAACGCGTAGGGTCCCACCTCGCACTCATCACCGATCACCGAATCACGCACGGTGGACTGCTCGACGGTGCTGTGCGCGCCCACCCGAGCGTCGACGAGTCGTGTTGATGGACCAATGACACAACCGTCGCCGATTTCGGTGCGACCCTGCAGGATGACTCCGGGGTAGAGCGTGACGTCGCGGCCGATATGCACGGTCACGTCGATGAACGTCTGGCGAGGATCGAGCATCGTCACACCCGCCAGCAGCCACGCGCGGTTGGTGCGGGCACGCAATTCACGCTCGGCAAGTGCCAGTTGCCAACGATCGTTCACGCCGGTTACTTCGGCCGCTTCGGCGAGGTGCGCGCCGACGCGATGGCCGACCGACGTCAGCACTTCGACAACGTCGGTGAGGTAGTACTCCGACTGAGCGTTGTTGTTCTTGATGCGCCGTAGCGCAGGGCCGAGTAGACCCCGCTTGAAGGCGTAAATACTCGTGTTCACCTCGCGAATTGCGCGCTCGGCGGGGGAGGCGTCGCGCTCTTCGACCACCCGCAACACCGATGAGTCCTTCCCGCGCAACACACGGCCGTATCCGTACGGCTCTTCGACCTCGGCGGTGAGCAGCGTGGCGGCATTTGCCGACCGTTCGTGTTCTCGAACGAGAGCAGCGATGGTCTCAGCGCGCAGTAACGGCGTGTCGCCGGGCATCACGATGATCGTCGACTCGTCGTCGAGGTCGGGGTGCGTAACGCCATCGCGCACATCGAGCGCTGCGAGCCCGACCATTGCGGCATCACCCGTTCCGCGCTGGCGCTCTTGTTCTGCGAAATCGACGTGCGCCCAATCGGGTGCGGCGAGTCGCACTTCGTCGGTGACCCGGTTGGCTCCATGACCGACGACCACCATCGTGCTGGTCGGGTCGACGGACTCCAATGCGTGAATCACGTGCAGCACCATCGGTCGTCCGCACATCACATGTAGCGGTTTGGGTCGCTGCGACTTCATTCGAGTGCCGTGTCCGGCGGCAAGGATGATTGCGGCGGTCGTCATGGGTGTTGCGCCGAGTCTGCCATTCGCGCATTGGGCCGTGTCGGTGCACAAGACGAGCGCACTGAAGCCGTGGTTCCGGGGAGAGGATTCGAACCCCTATAAACGGGACCAAAACCCGCTGTCCTGCCGTTGAACGACCCCGGAGAGAACATGGCGCGTCGCAGCACCAACTTTCAGGGTAGCGTCGTGGCTCGCATGGGATCACTCGTCAAGCGTCGTCGCAAGCGAATGCGCAAGAAGAAGCACAAGAAGATGCTTCGCCGCACTCGCCATCAGCGCAACAGCAAGTAAGTCGTCGCTCTACCGCGTCAGCGGCTGCGAGTCACGATCACCGTCGCGTCATTCAGCGCGTCGGCGATGTCGTGTCGTCCGCGCAAGAACCAGGTGGCCCCGCTCCCTGCCAACGTCGGCGTCATGCCTGATGCCTCGCGAATTCGGTCGCGCCAGCGCACCAGTTGCGGTTCAACCCTGAGGGCGGCTGGTTCAAGGTCGTTCACTTCTCCGTGGCGCTCCGCTTCAGGAAGTGCGTCCCACGCGGAATACACCGCGGGTGTTGACACATGTAGGGGCGGCACCACCAGCGTGATGGTGAACGGTTCGTCGACGCGTTGACTCGAGGCGAGCGGCTCGACGACTTCGCCGATGCCGCTGACGCGGGCGCGATCACCGGTGATACAGAAGGGAATATCGGCACCGAGTCGCGATGCCGCTACGAGATCGGTGAATCCGGCCCAACGCAGTACCGCTGCTGCATCGGCGGAACCCCCACCGAGACCGCCTCCGTTGGGGATCTGCTTTTCGATGTGGATTGCCGCACTCCGCCCGCACAAGATGAGCGCTCGAGCAACCAAGTTGTCGGGCGTGGTCGGAACACCGGCAGCAAACGGTCCGTCGACGGTGATACCCGTGCCCGTCGGATCGATGCGCACGGTGTCGGCGAGTGCCAAACTCACCATTTCTGCCTCAATCAAATGGAATCCGTCTCCACGTACTCCGACGACACGCAACGACAGCGTGAGTTTCGCGTGTGCCTGCTCGGTGGTGATCCGGGTGCTCGTCGTCATGCGTTTGCCTGCGACGTCCGCGCCAGCACGGCGAGTGTGAGACGTGACCATTCGTCAAGCGACAGCTCTTCGGCACGGGCCTCGGGGTTGACGCCGGCGGCTGTGAAGTCGTCGTTCGTCGCCGTACCGTCAAGTGCACGACGCAACATCTTGCGCCGTGTTGCGAACCCTTGTCGTACGAGTGCAAACAGTTGCGTGAACGGTGCCTCAACCGCCGGACGTTCACGTCGTGTTATCTCGACCAACGACGATGCAACTCGAGGGCGAGGCAAGAACACGGCCGCCGAAACTTCGCCGACGATTCGGGCAGAGGCCCAGTAGTCGACCTTCACGCTCACTGCACCGAACGCCTCGTCTCCCGAATGAGCCACGAATCGTTGTGCAACCTCTTTCTGCACCATCACCAGGAGTCGCCGAACCTTCGGCACTTTGTCGAGCAGGTCGGCAACGAGTGGTGTCGCGACGTTGTACGGCAGATTGGCGACGACGGTCCAAGCATCGGCGTCGTGCAGCAAGGCGTTCCAGTCGAGCCGCATCGCGTCATCGTGCACCACTCGAACGTTGCTCTTGCCGACCAGATTCTCACGCAGCACTTCGACGAGTCCAGAGTCGATTTCCACCGCGGTGATTGACGCACCCGTCTCGGCCAGCGCCAGGGTGAGCGCACCGAGACCTGCTCCGATTTCAACGACATGGTCGCCCGCCGAGACTCGCGCCAGCGACGCGATACGACGCACGGTCTCGGGCTCGACGACGAAGTTTTGGCCGAAGGTGCGGCGAGGCGCAAGTCCGTGTCGCGCCAGCAACTCGGACGTCTGCGAGCGAGTGAGAGTCACCAGTTGATCGACACCGGAATCGGTGCGTTCACCAGGTCGGAGAGTTCGACGAACAACCGTGTGTGCAACACGATGCTGACGTTCGCCGGAGTCGACGGCATCATCACGTTGGAGCAGGCGATGGAGCGACCGTTGTTGAGGTTCTTCACGATGAGCATGGCTCCGTACGGCGCGATTGGTGAATTGCACACGGTGTTGGGTGCGCCGTTGAAGCTGCTGAAGGTGGCGAGCCCGTTCACACCGACGTTGTCGGCACTGGGGTACGCGATGACGGCGGTGCCAGTCGGTGCGATTCCGGCAGGACCAGAGAGAAACACCGGCTCAGGCGACAACGAGGTCGTGGTGACGCCGCTTTCAATCTCGATTCCGGCGGCAGCAACGGTTGCGACCTCGGCTTGGGGTTCGCCACGGGTGAAGAAGATGACAACGGGCACCACCACGAGCGTGAACAGGCCGACCAACGTGATGCGACGGCGATCTTGCGGCGTGAGGAACACGAACTCGCCTCCTTGCGGGAGATTTACGCTACCCAGCGATGCCGGGGAACGCCTCGTGTGCATTGGCCACGGTGGTTCGCGCCAACTCCGCGACATCGTCACCGCGAACCTGTGCAAGGCATTCGCCGACGATGCGAACGAGCGCAGGTTCGTTTTCTTTGCCACGGTGGGGAACCGGAGCGAGCCACGGCGCATCGGTTTCGGTGAGCATCTTCTCGGCGGGGCACACCTTGGCTGCGCGGCGAATGTCGTCTGCTTTGTTGAACGTGACGATGCCGGAGAACGACAACCACGCGCCTCGCTTCACGGCCTCACGTGCCTCGGCTTCGTCACCCGTGAAGCAGTGGAAGATCACGCGGTCGGGCATGCCTTCGCCGTCGAGCACGTCGAACGTGTCGGGCCATGCGTTGCGGGTGTGGATGACGAGTGGTAGGTCGAGTTGCTTTGCGAGTGAAATCTGTTGTGCGAATACGCGCCGCTGAACGTCGCGGTCAGAGTGGTCGTAGTGGAAGTCGAGCCCACATTCACCGATCGCGACGATCTTCTTGGTTGCGAGACCCTCCGCGTCGAGTTGTTCCGACTCGGATCTTGCCGCGGGGTTGCTGACAAATGGCACGATCGTGTCGAAGCCGAGTTTTGCGTCATGCGGATGCAAGCCGACCGTCGCCCATACGTTGTCGTGACGGGCCGCAATGTCGAGCGCCAATGCTGTCGTGGTGGCGTCGGTGCCAATCACGATCATCTTCGTTACATCGTTCGCCTTCGCGTTCGAAATTGAACCGTCGGCACCCCCGGGTGTGCGGTCGTCGTACACGTGGCAATGCGTGTCGACCCACGAGACGGTGTCGGCGCGCGTTGACTCGGGGCTCGGCACTTCGACTACGCCTTCTTGCGCGGGAAGAGCGGTTCGCCCTTCTCAACGACGAGCCCACCCGGGTAGTGACCCCACGATGTGTCGACCCCAACGCGACGTTCGTCGATTCGCCCACTCAGGCCGATTCGTCGCCAGATCTCTTGCGTGGTGGTCGGCAGCGCTGGGTTGGCGAGCATCACGACGATGCGCAACGCCTCGAGTGCGTCACCCATCACCGAGTCGACATCGGCGCCCGGTTGCATCTTCCACGGTTCGTGTTGCTCGAGGTGGGCGTTCGTTGCGCGAATCAGGTTCCACGTTGCTTCGAGTGCGCGACTCGGTTGCGCACCGCGCCATGCAGTATCGGTATCACGTACGGCATCGGCAGCAACCTGCGCGAGCGGTGAGTCGCTTCGGGGTGCAGGTCCACGACCTCCGCACTTCTTCTCGACGACCGTCGCCACACGTGCCGCAAGATTGCCGAGGTTGTTCGCGAGGTCTGAGTTGTAGCGCGCGACGAGACCTTCGTAGGTGAAGTCGCCGTCGTTGCCGTAGATGGTGTCGGAGAGTACGTAGTAGCGGAAGCCGTCGACGCCGAATTCATCGATCAAGTCGAGCGGGCTCACCACGTTGCCGGTGGTCTTCGACATCTTCTCGCCGCCCACCAGCAGAAAACCGCCGACCGCCCATCCCTTCGGTGGTTCGATTCCTGCAGACATGAGCATGGCGGGCCAATACACACAGTGGAATCTGATGATGTCCTTGCCGATGAAATGCCAGTCGACGGGCCAACGTGACGCGAATCGTGCGTCGTCGCTGCCGTAGCCGTGCGCGGTGATGTAGTTGGAGAGCGCATCGAACCATACATACGTGACGTGCTTGTCGTCCCACGGCAGAGGAATGCCCCATTTCAGGGTCTTTCGACTCACCGAGAAATCCTGCAAGCCACCCTTGATGAAGCCGATCACTTCGTTGCGACGGAAATGCGGAACGATCGCGTCGGGATGCCGTTCGTACCAGTCGAGTAGTCGTTGCTCGAAACGCGACAGACGAAAGAAGTAGTTCTCTTCCTCGACGTAGGCGGCCTTTGTCTTGTGAATCGGGCAGTTGCCGTCGGTGAGTTCTTCTTCGACGTAGTACGCCTCGCACGCCACGCAATAGTGACCCCGGTACACATCGAGTTCGATGTCGCCGGCGTCGTAGCAGGCCTGCAACAACTTGTGCACGCCGCGTTTATGGCGTTCTTCGGTGGTGCGGATGAAGTCGTCGTACTTGACATCGAGTCGTTTCCACGCATCGGCGTAGAGCGGGGCAATCTCGTCGACGAATTCACGGGGCGACTTGCCTGCGGCGTCGGCATATTGCTGCACTTTGAGCCCGTGCTCGTCGGTTCCCGTCAAGAGGTGCACGTCTTCGCCACACAAACGGTGCCAGCGACTGACTGCGTCGGCGATGATCGTCGTGTAGGCGTGCCCGAGGTGGGGCTTTGCCGTCACGTAATAGATAGGAGTCGTCGCCGAGAACTTTGGCACCATTCCAACCTACGCTCAACACGATGACTTTTCGGTTTGACGTAGCTACTCGCGTTACGGCGAATGCTGACGGCGCATATTCCGCGCGAGTGCACGACGGTTGGGACATCGGGGGTAATGCCAACGGCGGCTATCTCCTGGCTCTGGTGTCGGCGGCGATGTGCCACGCAACGGGCCGGTCGCTGCCGGTGGCGATTTCGTGTCACTACCTTGGGCCGATAAATGATGCCGACGTCGTAATCGACACACGAGTGGTGAAGAGTGGCAAGACCTTCGCGACCGCGCAGGCCACCATGCGTCAGGGCGACCGCGTGATTGTCACCGCAATCGGTACTTGCGGCGATGCGTTACCGAATGGGGCAATGCGCCACGTCACCCACGAGATGCCGGAGCTGCCCGACTTCGCATCGGCGGTGCCACGCGCCGAGACGAGCGCAGACGCAAACGCGAATCCGAACGCGCTGCCTCCCGGATTGATGCAGAATGTCGACGTTCGCCTACACCACGAAGACACCGGTTTTGCGCGCGGCACACCGAACGGTCAGGCACTGGTGCGCGGTTGGTGCGCCTTTCGTGACGGGCGCCCCGTCGATGCGCTCGCGCTCACACTGTTCTGTGATGCTCTGCCCCCGGCAATGTTCAACATCGAGGGGCCACCCGGTTGGGTTCCCACCGTGCAGCTGTCGTTTTACTTGCGTGGAATTCCCGATGGTCGCCCAGTTGCCGCGGAGTTCCGGACTCGTCAACTGCTCGACGGCATGTTCGAAGAAGACGGCACGATGTGGAATGCGTCGGGTGAGTTGATTGCACAGTCACGACAACTGGCGTTGCTGCCGCGTTAACCCACCGGCTGATCGGGCTAACCGAGGGTGAGCGTCAATTCGTAGACGTGTCGTTTTGATACGCCAAAACGGGCCGACACCCGAGACGCCGCATCTTTGCGCGAGGCACCACCATCGATCTCTGCACGAATGGCCGCCAAAAGCTGCTCGTCGCTGGGCGGGGCGGCAGGTGCCGCGCCATCAAGCACCAGCACGAACTCCCCACGCGGTTCTGCGTCTGCGTGGCGTTTCACCGCGTCGTGCAGGGTTCCGCGCCAGATTTCTTCATGCACTTTCGTGAGTTCGGCGGCGATAGCAATACGGCGGTCTGCGCCGCACATCGACTCGAGGTCGCCCAGCGTCTTGTGCAAGCGGTGCGGTGCCTCGTACAACACCGCAGTGCGTGACTCGACGGCAATGGCCTCGAGCCGCTCCTTGCGTTCGACACCCGAACGTGGCAGGAACCCCTCGAAGACGAACCGCGCCGAGGGAAGTCCGCTCAGCGTCACCGCCATGATTGCCGCCGACGGCCCTGGTGTGGCGGTAACGGTAAGACCGGCATCGATCATTGCGCGCACGATGCGCTCACCCGGGTCGCTCACGCCTGGGCTGCCCGCATCGGTGATGAGCGCAACGACCTTGCCCTGCGCCACCATGGAAACGAGTCTCTCGCGAGCGTCGTGCTCGGTGTGCTCGTTCACGATGAAGAGGGGCTTTTCGCTCACGCCGATGTGCTGAAGCAATTTGCTCGAGTGTCGTGTGTCTTCACAACAGATGACGTCGGCCTCCCGTAGTGCGTCGACGGCGCGCGTGGTGATGTCGGCCAAATTGCCGATCGGTGTCGCAACCAGGATGAAACGCCCGGTCATGCGCGCCGCGCTTTGCTGGTTGGCGTCGCGCACTTCATGCGCGCCGCACTTCGACAACGTCGCCGACACGCAAGCCCCACCGCTCGAATGATCCAGCCTTCGCTTCGACAACCGTGCGTGCTTCGCGCACGGGCATCGGCAATCGCATCGGGGCCAGGTGCTGCATTTTCACCACCCGAGACTCGTCGTCGAGGTAGGCCACGTCAAGCGCGCATCGCATGCCGATGGTGTGCACCCACTGACACTTTGGCAGCACCAGAGCGAATTCTGGGTCGCGCTCGCCGATGAGGCCGCGACGTCGTTCGCTGCGAGATTCTGCGACGGTCGCACTCGCCAACACACGACCCTGCGCGACGAGCCACGCATTGGTCGGCTTCATACGTTGAAGCGGATCTCCATGACGTCACCGTCGGCCACTTCGTAGTCCTTACCTTCAACGCGCAATTTGCCTGCGTCGCGGGCTTTCGACCACGAACCGATCTTCAGAAGTTCGTCGCAGTGGATCACGTCGGCGCGAATGAAGCCGCGCTGCAAGTCGGTGTGGATCTTGCCGGCGCATTCCGGCGCCTTGGCACCGGCGTGGAATGTCCACGCGCGCGACTCTTTGTCGCCAGTCGTGAAGAACGTGCGCAAGCCGAGCAGGTGATACGCCGATCGCACCAAGCGGGGTAGCGCACCCTCGCCAAGACCGAGTGCTTCGAGCATGTCGATGCGGTCCTGACCGGTGAGTTGCGCGGCCTCAGCCTCGATCTGCACGCTCATTCCGAGCACCTCAACTTCGTGCTCGCTCGCCGACCCTGGCGGGGCGAGTTCGGCGGCAACGCGAGCAACCTGTGCAGGAATCGTGTCGAGTGCGTTCTCGGCAACGTTCACCACGGCGAGCACCCGTCGAGTGGTCAGCAGGAAGTGCGGCGCCAGCAACAAGCGGTCGGCTTCACTGATGCCGGCGCGGTACAACGGGCGACCCTCGGCGAGCAATTTCTGCGCGCGCTCGAGTGCCGCAACTTCGTCGGCAATCGACTTGTCCATACGCGCGGCCTTTTGCATCTTCCCGAGTTTGGTTTCGACGCTTTCCAAGTCGGCGAGTGCCAATTCAAGTTCGACTACTCGCAGATGTTCGAGCGGGTCGCTCGGCCCGGGAATGTCGTCGTCGACGAATGCCCGCAGTACGAACACGATGGCATCGACTTCTCGAATGTTGGCGAGAAACTTGTTGCCGAGACCTTCGCCTTTGCTCGCGCCTTCGACCAAGCCGCCGATGTCGACCACTTCGATCGTTGCGTTGACGACTTTCTTGCTTTCCGACATTGCGGCAAGTGCATCGAGACGAGGGTCGAGCACTTTTGCTACGCCGATGTTCGGATCCTTCGTTGCAAACGGGTACG
The DNA here is from genome assembly GCA_046074785.1 of Actinomycetota bacterium. GTDB lineage: Bacteria > Actinomycetota > Acidimicrobiia > Acidimicrobiales > Ilumatobacteraceae > F1-60-MAGs027. Next base: position 2,227 of record JBJTOX010000061.1, on the reverse strand, counting down.
GGGCAGCGAGCGCGTTCGACCCGGTGAGTGCGTTGTAGAGGGATGACTTGCCGGCGTTCGGTAATCCGACGAGTCCGAAGCGCTCCATACGACGCAACGACGCTACGCCCACCGCACTTGCCCTCTGCCACACCGTTCGACCGGTGGTTCCGGGCGGGGGAATTGTTACTATCTGCGTAGGAGAAATTCCCCCCCGATGACCACCTTTGACCTTGACCTTTCCAAGTACTCCCTGGGCTGGAGCGACGACGTCGAATATGCCTTTGCTCCCGAAAAGGGGCTGAACGAGCGGGTCGTCGACCAGATCTCGTGGTGGAAGGGCGAGCCCGAGTGGATGCGCAAACTACGCCTTCGCTCACTAAAAACCTTTGACAAGAAGCCGATGGCCGAGTGGTTCGCAGTCAACATGCCCGACATCGACTTCCAGGACATCTACTACTACTTGAAGCCCGCTACCGAACAGGTCGACGAGTGGGATGACCTGCCCGAGCAGATGAAGGCGACCTACGAGAAGCTCGGTATCCCCGAGGCCGAACGCAAGTATCTCGCCGGGGTCACCGCGCAGTACGAGAGCGAAGTGGTGTTCCACCGCAACCGCGAAGATCTGGAGAAGCAGGGAATTCTCTTCTGCGATATGGATACTGCACTTCGCGAGTATCCCGATCTCGTCAAGCAGTACTTCGGCACGGTGATTCCGTCGGGCGACAACAAGTTCTCCGCGCTCAACACGGCGGTGTGGTCGGGCGGCTCGTTCATCTACGTGCCGCCGGGTGTGGAGTGCGAGATGCCGCTGCAGGCGTACTTCCGCATCAATTCAGAGAACGCGGGTCAGTTCGAGCGCACGCTGATCATCGCCGACGAAGGCTCGAAGGTGCACTACATCGAGGGATGCTCGGCACCGGTGTACACCAATGATTCGCTGCACTCTGCCGTGGTCGAAATCGTGGTGAAGCCCAGTGCACACGTCACTTACACCACGATTCAGAACTGGTCACCGAACGTGTACAACCTCGTCACCAAGCGCGCCCGCGTCGAAGCCGAAGGCCACATGGAGTGGATCGACGGCAACATTGGCTCGAAGCTCACGATGAAGTATCCGAGCGTGTATCTGGTCGGCCCGAAAGCCACCGGCGAAGTGCTCTCGGTGGCGTACGCCGGCCCGGGTCAGCATCAGGACGCCGGCGCCAAGATGGTGCACGCAGCACCAGAAACTTCGTCGAAAATCGTGTCGAAGTCGATCAGCAAAGACGGTGGCATCACTACCTACCGCGGTCTCGTGCGGGTCGAAGAAGGCGCAACCGGCTGCAAGAGCCACGTGCAGTGCGATGCGCTCATCCTCGACGAAGATTCAGAGAGCCGCACCCTGCCCTACATGGAAGTCGGCGAGCGTGACGCTCAGATCGGTCACGAGGCCACCGTGTCGAAGATTGCCGACGAGCAGCTGTTCTATTTGACGAGTCGCGGTCTCACGCAAGAGCAGGCAATGAGCATGGTCGTGAACGGCTTCATCGAGCCCGTCACACGCACGCTGCCGATGGAATACGCCGTCGAGTGGAGCCGGTTAATTGAACTGCAAATGGAAGGTTCGGTGGGCTGATCAACGCAGCCTGCGCGAACTACCGTCGTAACCGCCATGTCGATGCGAGTCGATTGCCGACACTTTGAAAGTCGCACCTACAAGAACGGTGACACCGTTCGCGGATGCAAGCTCGGTCTCGCCCCCGAAGCACCGTGGCGCTGCCCGAGCGACTGTCCGAAGTTCGACCGCCGCGCAATGGACGTTGGCTGGACGCACGGCACGCTCGTGACCAAGGCTGCGCCCGAAGCACCAAAGAGCCTCGATGACGGCACGGCGGCGGCCATTTTGAGTGAAGCGGAGTCGATCATCAATGCAATAGCACCCGAGGTCGTGAGCGATCTCGAGAAGAGCAAAGGCAAGAAGTTCGGTCGCAAAAACAAGAAAAAGCGCAAGAAGTAGCCGTCGTGAGTTCGTTGTCGAACGTTGTGCTGCCAACCGCTGAGGCGGAACTCTGGCGCTATAGCCGCATCGGCGAACTCGAGCTCTCTTCATTCGCAGTCGGGGCACTCTCGACCACCGTGTCGGGGGACAAATCGGTGGTGTCCCGTAAATCTCACCTTGCACTTGCCGAAGTGTCGAGCGAAGCAGCCGACGTGTTTGAGACGTTGCACCATGAGCAGTCGCGCAATGGCGCAAACACCGTTCGAG
>JBJTOX010000060.1:0-24083 GCA_046074785.1 Actinomycetota bacterium | reverse complement strand
TCGGGCGGCAAAACCCGCCGCGCGGCCAAGATGGTCATCCTCAACGTCGACCATCCCGACATCGAAGAGTTCATCTGGTGCAAGTCGCGCGAAGAGAAGAAGGCTCGCGCGCTCTCGGCCGCCGGCTTCGACATGGATCTCGACGGCGCCGACTCGTTCTCGGTGCAGTACCAAAACGCCAACAACTCGGTGCGCGTCACCGACGAGTTCATGCAAGCCGTCAAAGAAGATCGCGACTGGGATCTGAAGGCTGTCAAGGACGGTCGCACGATTCGCACCATGAAGGCGCGCGACTTGTGGCGTCAGATCGCCACCGCGTCGTGGGAATGCGCCGACCCGGGCTTGCAGTTCGACACCACCATCAACAAGTGGCACACCGCCCACGCAGCGGGCCGCATCAACGGCTCCAACCCGTGCAGCGAATACATGCACATCGACAACTCGGCCTGCAACTTGGCCTCGATCAACTTGCTCAAGTACCTGAATGACGACGACACGTTCGACGTCGAGGCGTACCGCCACACGATCGAAGTGATCTTCACCGCGCAGGAAATCCTCGTTGGCAATGCCGACTATCCGACGGAGAAGATCGCGGAGAACAGCCGCCTCTTCCGTCAGCTCGGAATCGGCTACGCCAACATCGGTGCGTTGCTGATGGCACTCGGTATGCCGTACGACTCCGAAGGAGGTCGCGCGTGGGCAGCAGTGCTCACGTCGATGATGACCGGCCACGCATACGCCACCAGCGCCCGCATCGCGAGCCGCATGGGACCGTTCGCCGGCTTCACCGCCAACGAGCGCTACATGCTCAACGTGTTGCGCATGCACCGTGACGCCGACAAAGAAATCGACAACGCCGATGTGGTGCAACACGACCTCGTCGAAGCCGCGACTGCGTCGTGGGCTGCAGCCGTTCGCGATGGCGAGGAATACGGCGTGCGCAACAGCCAGGCTTCGGTGCTCGCACCGACAGCACCATCGGTTTGATGATGGACTGCGACACCACCGGTATCGAGCCCGACCTTGGTCTCGTCAAGTTCAAGAAGCTCGTCGGTGGTGGCAACATGACCATCGTCAACCAGACGGTGCCGCGTGCGCTCACGAAGCTCGGTTATGAAAAGCCGGTCGCCGATCGCATCGTCGAGTACATCGACAAGAACAAGACCATCGTCGGTTCACCCGACCTGCGTCCAGAACATCTCGCGGCATTCGCTTGCTCGATGGGTGACAACGTCATCCATTACGAAGGCCATGTGCGCATGATGGGTGCGGTGCAGCCGTTCCTCTCGGGTGCGATTTCCAAGACGGTGAACATGCCAGAAACGGCGAGCGTCGAAGACATCGAGCACATCCACATGCTCTCGTGGGAGCTCGGTTTGAAGGCCGTCGCGATCTACCGCGACAACTGCAAGGTCGGTCAGCCGCTTTCCACGATGAAGAAGGACGACGACAAGACCGATGCCGCAACGGCTACCGCCGAGCGCGTCATCGAGCGCGTCGTCAACCAGCCGGTGCGTCAGAAGCTGCCGCGTTCACGTCGTGGTCGCACGTTTGAGTTCCGCGTCGCAGATTGCAAGGGCTTCGCCAATGTCGGTGAATACGAAGACGGCCGTCCCGGCGAGATCTTCCTCACCGTGTCGAAGCAGGGCTCAACGCTGGCAGGCATCATGGATTCGTTCGCCAAGAGCGTGTCGTACGGCTTGCAGTATGGCGTGCCGTTGCACGCCTTCGTTGAAGCGTTCATCAACACGCGCTTCGAGCCGGCCGGCATGACCGACGATCCAGACATTCGCATGGCCTCGTCGATCATCGACTACCTGTTCCGCCGTTTGGCCGTCGAGTACATGACGCCAGCCGAGCGCGCCGAACTGGGCATCTTCACCCGCGCCGAGCGCATGCAGCCGACTCTTCCCGGCGTGGAAGAGACGGTCGTTGAAACAGCGCAGGGTGTCGACGTCATCTCCGACCCGAAGACCATTCCTTCGGCAGGCGAACTTGCCGCAAGCATGGCTGCCGGAAGTTTCGGACACGGCGAGTCGAAGTCGGCCAGCACTGGCGCAATCTGCTCTGCGTGCGGTTCGTCCAACATGCGGCGCGCTGGTGCGTGCCACGTGTGCGGCGACTGCGGCTCAACAAGCGGCTGCTCCTGATCTAGCCGGTGACTCCGTCGCCGTTCGGTCGTTACGGCCTCGGGCTGTGGCGTTTCACCACCGAGTCGGTTGACGAGGCAACTCGGCTGATTGCAGCGGCGGTCGACTGCGGCATCTCGCTGCTCGACAATGCGGCCGTCTATGGTCGCAACTGGGGCGGTAAAGGCTTCGGCGCCGCCGAAGAATTGCTCGGTGCGGTGCTGCAACGCACGCCATCTCTGCGCGAGAGGGTGTGCGTCGCCACCAAGGGAGGCATCACTCCGGGAATTCCCTACGACCAGAGCCCGGCGACACTTCGTCGCGAATGCGAAGACTCATTGCAGCGACTCCGTGTTGAACGCATCGACCTGTATCAGATTCACCGGCCCGACCTGTTTGCTCATCCGCGCGAGACGGCCGAGACGCTGATGGCATTGCGGAGAGAGGGAAAGATCGACCGCGTAGGCGTCTCGAACTTCACCCCCGCTCAACACGAGGCGCTGGCGGCGCACCTGGATGTGCCGATCGAGACGACACAGCCCGAGTACTCAGCTGCCGCGCTTGCCCCATTGCGTGACGGCACATTCGATCTCTGCATGCGGGAAGGCGTGACTCCCTTGGCGTGGAGCCCACTCGCCGGTGGACGACTGGTGACGGGGGAGAACGTGCGACCCGAGCTCATCAGCGTGATCGATGAGATTGCTCGGTCGCGAAACACCACCCGTGAACAGGTGGCATACGCGTTCGTGTTGTCGCACCCGAGCAGACCGGTGGTGTTGCTCGGCACGCAGAAACCCGAACGCCTCGTTGCCGCCACGTCATCGCCAGTGCAGTCACTCGACCGCACCGAGCTGTATCGCATCGTCGCTGCATCAGAGGGTCGCCCGTTGCCGTGAAGTCGTTCGTAGCGGCGCGCCAATCTGCATGACTGAGTACGCCTGGTTTGCGGCGCTCTGCGACGATGATTACGAGTTTCTCGGTGTACCCGACGACCTTCTTCGGTCGTCGTGGAGTCATTGTCGCGAGATCGTGTTGCGTGCCGAACGCAACGGTTTCGACAACGTGCTGTTGCCGTCGGGATACACCCTCGGCATCGATGCGACGGCGTTCGCATCGGCCATTGCGGTAGAGACGAATCGCATCAAGTTGTTGCTTGCAGTGCGGCTCGGTGAACTCGTGGTTCCGCAGCTCGCCCGTCAAATTGCGACGTTGCAGCAGATTTCTGGTGGGCGACTCGTCATCAACGCGATTTCGTCCGATGTGCCGGGAGAGATGCTGTCGAGCGAGGACCGCTATCGACGCACCACCGAGTCGATCACCGTGCTTCGCACGTTGTTGGCCGGCGAGCGCGCCGATTATGACGGCAAGTTCGTCACCGCACATGTCGATGCTCCGCGCATCGCCGTTGACGCACCGCACGACCCCGTGGTGTATTTCGGGGGACTATCGGAGGCCGCACGTGAATGCGCTGCCGAGTCGAGCGATGTGTATCTGATGTGGCCCGACACCACCCCTCGCATGGTCGAGGTGATGCGCGAGATGGACTCGCGCTCCGCGAAGTTCGGTCGCACACTGCGCTATGGATGGCGCAGTCATGTGATCGTGCGCGAGACCGAAGCCGAGGCTCGTAACGCTGCCGCTCGTCTGCTGTCTCGACTTGATGTCGACACGGGTGCAGCGATTCGAGCCAAGTCGCTCGACTCGAAGTCGGCCGGTGTTGCGCGCCAGAGCGAGTTGCGGGAAGCTGCCGACGCCGACGGCTACATCGAACGCCATCTTTGGACGGGTGTGGGTCGTGCGCGCAGCGGTGCCGGCATTGCGATCGTCGGCGACCCCGACCAGGTAACCGCAAAATTGCTCGAGATTCGCGATGCCGGAGTGTCGACGTTCATCCTCTCGGGTTATCCGCACCTCACGGAGTGCGATCTGGTTGCGCGCTATGTGCTGCCGCAACTGCGAGAGAGCTGAGCCGTCTCAGCCGCCGGTTACTTGATGCGACACGGCATGCGCTTGATGCCGTTGATGAAGTTACTGCGTAGATAGGCGGGCTCGCCGGTGATGTGCAGGTAGGGAAGGCGGCGGCGAATCTCATCGAACATCACCGCAATCTCACGCCGCGCGAGGTTGGCCCCCAGGCAGAAGTGCGGGCCGCCCGCACCGAACCCGATTTGGGCGGGCTGAATCTGACGGGTGACGTCGAAACGATACGGATCGGCGAACAGATCTTCGTCGCGGTTGCCCGAGTTGTAGAACATCACCACTTTGGTGCCGGCCGGCATCTTGATTCCGCGCAGCTCGGTGTCCTTGGTGGCGGTACGGCGGAAGTGAATGACCGGCGATGCCCACCGCACGATCTCTTCGACGGCCGTGCGAGTGTGCTTTTCAAAGTCGGCGAACCAGATGCGCTGTTGGTCGGGGCGACGCGTGAGTTCGAGCATGCCATGGCTGATGGCATTGCGCGTGGTTTCGTTGCCGGCGACCACCAGCAGGATGAAGAAGCTGCCGAATTCTTGGCTCGACATGCGCTGCCCGTCGACTTCGGCGTGCATCATCACCGAGGTGAGGTCATCGGTCGGGTTCTTCAGGCGCGCCTCACCGAGTTGTTGGGCGTAAGAGAAGATCTCGAGTGCAACCTTCATCAGATTTTCGAGCGTGCCACCAAAGTCGGGGTCGCCGGCTCCGAGAATGACGTTCGTCCAATCCAAGATCTGTTTCGCATCACTGCGCGGAATGCCCATCATGTCGCAGATGATCTCGAGCGGAAATGGCGCCGCCAGTTTTTCGACGAAATCGAACTCGTCGTCGCCGTGCTGTTCGAGCACTTCATCGACGAGCGACTTCGCCTTGGCCTTCACGTATTCCTCGACGCGACCGATCTCCTTCGGCGTGAAGCCCTTCGAGACGATCGAGCGGAGACGGAAGTGCTTCGGGTCGTCCATGTTGATCATCGAGCCGAAGAACTCGTTGAGCTCGGGTGTGAGCGTGGTGATGTTGGAGCCCTGGCCGCTGCACCACAACTCGGGATTGCGGCTTACCGCCCAAATGTCTTCGTGTTTGGTGAGCGCGTAGTAGCCCGGGCCGACGGGGAAGTTGACCAGCGGCATTTCCTTGAAGAACTTGATCGGTGCCTCGCGTCGAAGCGACCAGAACGCCGACTCGCGATATTCACGGGGTTGTACCCAAAAGTCGGGGTCGGAGATGTCGATGGAGTCGACGTCCAAGGGGGTCAACTGCATGTCCGAATGGTACCGTGGCACGAGTTCGCGAGTCATACCGAGTCGCGAATCACGCCGTCGCGCGTTGATCGAAAGGAACCCATCATGACCGAAGCCGTCATCGTCGCCACCGCCCGCAGCCCAATCGGCCGAGCCAACAAGGGTTCGCTCGTCGACCTACGCCCCGACGACATGAGCGCACAGATCGTGCGCGCTTTGATGGCCAAGGTTCCGCAAGTGAAGGCCGATGATGTCGAAGACCTGCTCATGGGCTGCGGTCAGCCAGCCGGTGAGGCCGGCTTCAACATCGCACGAATCGTGGCCGTGCTCGCCGGGTTGGAGAACGCCCCAGGCGTCACCGTCAACCGTTATTGCTCATCGAGCCTGCAGACCATTCGCATGGCCGCTCACGCCATCAAGTCGGGCGAAGGCGATTGCTTCATCGCTGCCGGCGTCGAAACCGTCAGTCGCTACGCAAGCGGCGCAAGCGACATGGCACCGAACCCCATCTTCAAGACTCCAGGTGAGCGCACCAAGGCTCGCGCCGCCGGCGGACAACCCGCGTGGACTGCACCAAAGGGAATCCCCGACATGTACATCGCCATGGGTCAGACCGCAGAAAATGTGCGCGAGATCGAAGGCGTCACTCGACAGGAGATGGACGAATTCGCCGCACGATCACAGCAGCGTGCATGCGAGAACGTCGACAACGGTTTCTTCGAGCGCGAAATCACGCCGGTCACGCTGCCGGACGGCCGAGTGATCAGTAAGGATGACGGCCCGCGCGCCGGCACCACGGTCGAGGCACTCTCTGGTTTGAAGCCTGCGTTCCGTCCCGATGGTCAGATCACTGCCGGCAACGCCTGCCCGCTCAACGACGGCGCTGCCGCAGTGCTGGTGATGAGCGACACCAAGGCCAAGAAGCTCGGCTTGCAGCCGCTTGCGCGAGTCGTGTCATCGGGCGTGTCGGGTCTCAACCCCGAGATCATGGGGCTCGGCCCGATCGAAGCGTCGCGTCAGGCGCTGAAGCGTGCCGGCATGGCCATCGACCAGATCGACCTCGTGGAGATCAACGAGGCGTTCGCCGCGCAGGTGATTCCGTCAGCGAAGCACCTCGGCATCCCGATGGACAAGCTCAACGTGCACGGTGGCGCGATTGCGCTCGGTCACCCGTTCGGCATGACCGGTGCTCGCATCATGACCACGCTCATCAATGGCCTGCAGCACCGCAACAAGCGCTTCGGTCTCGAGACGATGTGTGTCGGCGGCGGTCAGGGCATGGCGATGGTCGTGGAGCGTTTGAACTAGACGTTCGCACGACGGCGTCGCGACGCCGTCTGATTAGCGGCCGTGCTCGTTGAGCACCGCGGTGGAGAACTCCGGCCAATGGGCGAGTGCCCACTCGTCGAACTCTCGGCCCGTCAGTACGGCGCATGCAACGTCGGCCATCGGGTCGACCCACACGAAGGTGCCGCTACCACCGAAGTGCCCGTAGGTGGCTGCGGAGTTGTCGGGCGATGTCCAGTGTGGCCACTTGGCGCCGCGAATCTCGGGGCCGAGCCCCCACGGACACGGATCGAATCTTCCGACTCCCGGCACCACGCCTTCAAGTTCGCCGAATTGTGGCGTTACTGCGTCGATGAATGTGTCGCGTGAGAGAAGTCGCGGTCGACGAATCTCGGCGAGAAACAGCGAGAGATTCACGATGTCGAGTCGGGCGTCTTTGGCCGCACTTCCCGATTGCGGCGCGGCAGCGATGCCGAGCGGCTCGAACACCGCAGCGTCGACATAGTCCCAGAAACCCATCTCGCTGCGCTCGGCAAGGTGGGCAGCGGCAAGCTCGTACCCAGTGTTCGAGTAGATGCGTTTTGCACCAACTGCACCGACCGGTGCGGCGCCTTCGAATGGAAATCCCCCTGCATGTGCGAGCAGGTGTCGCAACGTGCATTCGTCGCGGCCCACTTGGTCATCAAGCGACACCGTGCCTTCCTCGCAGGCGACGAGCACCGCCCACGCAGTGATCACCTTGCTCACCGAGGCAAGGCGAAACTCGCGCGATTCGTCACCGTGGTAGTGAATCTCGCCTGAGCGATCGATCACTGCGGCCGCAGCGTTGTCGACCGGCCAGGAATCGATCAAGTCGAACGCACGCACGGCGAGCGACGCTAGTTGGGGGAGTGTGAAGAATCTCGGCGCGTCGTGCGCCGACTATTTGCCGCTGCGAACGAGGTCGGCAACTTGGAACGCGAGGTCGATCGACTGTCGCGCGTTGAGACGCGGGTCGCACACCGTTTCGTAGCGAACATCGAGGTCGTCCTGCGATACTGCTTCGACGCCACCCAAGCATTCAGTGACGTTTTCACCGGTGAGTTCGATGTGGATGCCACCCGGCCAGGTGTTTTCGGCACGGTGGGCGGCGACGAAACCGACGATCTCGCGCAAGATGGCATCGAAGTGTCGTGTCTTTCGTCCATTGTCGGCGGTGAAAGTGTTGGCATGCATCGGGTCGCATGCCCATACCACGGGGTGGCCCGCGTCGCGCACGGCACGCAGCAACGGTCGCAACGACGCTTCGACATTGTCGGCACCCATCCGCGAGATCAACGTGAGGCGCCCCGGTACTCGCTTGGGGTTCAACATCTCGCACAGCGACAGCACATAGTCGGCCGTGGTGGTGGGGCCGATCTTCACACCGATCGGGTTGCCGACGCCACGTAAGAACTCGATGTGCGCGCCGTCGAGTTGTCGCGTGCGTTCACCGATCCACAGCATGTGTGCCGAGCAGTCGTACCACTGACCGGTGAGCGAGTCTTGGCGGGTGAGAGCTTCTTCGTAGCCGAGAATCAGCGCCTCGTGCGACGTGTAGACGTCGACTTCGTGCAAGGCGCTGTGGCTCTCGGTGTCGACCCCGCAGGCGCGCATGAACGCGAGTGCACGTTCGATCTCGGCGGCGAGTTGTTCGTAGCGCTGACCCTCGGCGCTCGTGGAGACGAACTCCTGGTTCCAGGCATGCACGCGGCTCAGGTCGGCAAAACCACCCTTGGTAAAGGCGCGCAGCAAGTTGAGGGTGCTCGCCGACTGGTGATACGCCTGCACGAGTCGTTGCGGGTCGGGGATGCGTGCTTCTTCGTGTGCGGCCGGGTCGTTCACCATGTGACCGCGGAATGACGGCAACTCACGAGACCCGACCTTTTCCAGCGCCGCCGAACGCGGTTTGGCGAATTGTCCGGCAATGCGACCCACCTTGACGACGGGAACACCCATCGAATACGTGAGCACCGCGGCCATCTGCAGAATGACGCGTAGTTTCTCGCGAATGTTCACCGCAGTGAATTGCTCAAAACTTTCGGCGCAGTCACCGGCTTGTAGCAAGAACGCATTGCCATTCGCCACCTGGCCCAAGGAATCGAGCAAGGTGCGTGCCTCACCAGCGAACACGAGCGGGGGATACGACTCGATCTGCTTCAAAGCCCGATCAAGTGCGCCGGCATCGGGCCAGTCGGGCTGCTGGGCGGCTGGCAACGACTGCCACGATGTTTTCGTCCAGTTTTTCGGCATGACGGTGATGCCTTTCAGGCTACGGACGCAGACCGTGAGGCCTGCGGGTGTTCAGACGGTGCCGAGGTGGTGCCTAGGAGGAGCGTCAGACGGTGAGGTAGTCCGGCGCGTCTTCCTGCAGCGACTCAACTGCGCGGCTGACGAGACGACGGGCGGCCTCGGCGGTGACGCCGAGATCTTCACCGACTTCGCGGAAGCTCTTCTTTTCGCCACCGAACAGACCGAAGCGGGCTTCAACGGCGTAGCGGGCGCGTGGGTCGAGCGTGTCGAGCAGTTGGTTCAGCATGTCGTCTGACGCACGCGACATGACGGCCTCTTCCGGGCTCATGTCGTGGTTCGGTACGAGGTCGCCGAGCGTGGCATCGCCGTCGTCACCGATCGGCTTGTCGAGCGACACCGGCGTGGTGAGGCGGTGCAGTTCGGCGTTTTCCGCCGAGAGGCCTTCGGCGTCACCCGAACCCTGGCGCAGAGCGGCACGTAGATTGGCCGAACGATCGCCGGGGATACGAATGAGACTGGCCTTCTGGTCGAGTGCACGGCCGATGGCCTGGCGAATCCAGAACGTGGCGTAGGTGGAGAATTTGAAACCACGGCGCCAGTCGAACTTGTCGACGGCGTGCTCGAGACCGAGGTTGCCTTCCTGGATGAGGTCGAGCAGATCCATGCCCTGTGGCAATGGATAACGACGAGCAATCGACACCACGAGTCGCAAGTTGGCACGAATGAAACGGTCCTTGGCACGCTTTGCGTCACGCATGTCTTTGCGCAGGGCGGCAGAGCGCTGACCCTTCTTCCACTTGGCTTCGGCCACGCGACCAGCCTCGATGGCCTTCGACAGGGTGCGCTCGTCTTCGGCGGTGAGCAAGGGAACCTTGCCGATGTCGTTGAGGTAGAGACCGATGGAGTCAGACATAGTTCGAGCTTTCTGTGGCGGAGACGACACACGTCACCCACGAGGGGTGTTGAGTGGCGTCGGGGGGTTGTGGGGGATTTCGGGGTATTCGGGGGAGTAGCGAAGTTACAGGATTGTCACGCACGTTGTCAAGAGGAAAGTTGCAAATTTCACTGCCCCGCCGATAAAAGCACGACAGTACGGGCGTTTCCCTGAGACTGGGCAACGACGAAACTCCTAGAATTCGGACGTGCCACAACGCTTGGGAGTGTTTGGCGGCACCTTCGATCCACCGCATCGCGGCCATTTGGCGGTCGCCGAGGCCGCCCGCACCACACTGGGGCTCGACCGGGTGGTGTTGGTCGTGGCAAACGACCCGTGGAAAAAGTCGCCCGAACGACAGGTGACCCCAGCCGTCGACCGTCTGGCACTCGTGCGCGCTCTCGCCGAGTCGTGCAGCGGTCTGGAGGTCAGCGACATGGAGATTCGTCGCGGCGGACCGAGTTACACCGTGACGACGTTGCGCGAACTCGCAGCCGCTCATCCGGGGGTCGAGTTGTATCTCATCATTGGACGTGATCTTGTGGATGACTTCCCGTCGTGGCACGAGTCTGCGCAAATTGAACGACTCGCCACCATCGTCGTGGTCGATCGACCGGGTTACGTCACGGATCCCCACCGCGGCTGGCGACTGCTGCAAGTACCGCTGGTCGACGTGAGCAGCACCGTGCTACGGGAGCGGTTGCGGGCAGGCGACGACGTTTCGCATGACGTAACTCAGGCAGTTGCCGACGAGATCCGGCGTCGCGGGCTTTACGGAGTAGGTGCTTCAGCATGACCACGTTTCGAGCCCGACAGGTGCGAGCACTTCGAATCGCGGTTGCATCGGGTGTGGCGGCGGCCCTGCTGTTGCCCATCGGCGTTGCAGTTGCTTGGAACCAACTCCTTGACACACGGGCATCAACTTCGGTAGCCGCCGATGTCATCACCATTCCCGATACGCCAGCCGCGCTCGTGGCTGCGCTCGGCCAGGGCGGACAGCTGAGCCAGCTCTTCGTCGCGACACTCGATGCCAGCGGCGTCGGTGGAACCGTGGTGCTGCTACCGATTGGCGCTGCGACCGAAGCAGAAACCGTCAGCGACGACGGCGAGGCGTCGCCTCGTCCTGCCCAGCGACTCGCCGATGTGTATGCAAGGGATGGACTGGGTGGGCTGGCGAACGAAGTGCAGGGACTTCTCGATGTGTCATTCGTGACCGTGGGGGCCCTGGGGCGTGGCGAGCTCATCAACTTGTTCGCACCGCTCGGCGGAGTGGATGTGGTGCTCGAACGAGACGTGGTGACGGTTGCCGTCGATGGAACACTCACCAAGCTTGCGAGTGCGGGAGACGCCTCGTATCCGGTGGATCGCACGGTTGACATCTTGTTGGCGCGCCGAACCAACGAGAAAGAGTCAGAACGGTTCTCCCGACACCGCGAAGTGTGGAACGGTGTCGTGAAGCGAATCGGCCCCGGTATCGACCTTGCGCCCGAAGTCGACACGACACCAGCCGGACTTGCCGACGCCACCAATTTCATGCGCCGTGTCTTTGCGGGAGCGCTGCAGGTATGGCAACTCTCCGCAGTACCCGTTCTCGACAAGACGCTGAACCCCGAGCGAGTCGACCTGTATTCGCTCGACCGCGCAGAAGTGGTGATGGTGTTCGCCTCGGTCGCGCCGAGCGCATTGAGCGGTGGCGACTTTCCGATCACCGTGATGATCGACAGCGTCTTCAATGACCCGCTCGTGAGCCGCGCCGCCGTCGCAGCACTACTTGACGCCGGTGTGGGGGTCGGCGTGATGCGTGAAATCTCCGCACGGGAGCAAGACTCAACGATCATCGCCGCCGACGCTCAGACTGCCGGCGCACTCGTCTCGTTACTGAACGGCAGTTTGGGTGCCGTCGAGACCACTGATTGGCCGCGACGAGTCGAGGGCATCGACGCTTCGATCACTATCGGTGCCGACTTCGTATCCTCAGTACGCAACAAATGAACAGCACCTACATCCACCGAAGTCTCGCTTCATGACGTCACTTGTCGACGCAGACACTCTGGCGCTCGCCACTACGGCGGCACACGCAGCCGATGACAAGCAAGGTAGTGACATCCGAATGATTGACGTGTCGGCGGTGCTGCCAATCGTCGGTTTGTTCGTCGTCACGAGCGCCGGTAACCCGCGGCTCGTTCGGTCTATCGCTGGCGAAGTCGAAGACCGCATTCGCAAGGAGCATCGCCGGTCGCCGGTGCGCACGGAAGGCGTGTCAGAGTCGCAATGGGTGCTCCTCGACTACGGTGACGTCGTCGTGCACGTCTTTGCCGAGGAGACTCGTCGCTACTACGAGATTGAACGCCTGTATCGAGACCGACCTTCGGTTGAATGGCGAAGCTGAGCCCTCGCAACTTCCGCTAGGTTTACGAGGCGGTTTCGGGGCTGTAGCTCAGTTGGTAGAGCGCCTCCATGGCATGGAGGAGGCCAGGGGTTCAATTCCCCTCAGCTCACAATTAGTTTTGGCGAATGCCACGCGTAGCCATCGCCCATCTGACCGATACGCACATACCTGGCGCTGCCGAGGTGACTCATCAAGACGCCGAGCCGGTTCGAAACTTGCGTTCGGCGATCGCCCATGCATCGCAACGCAGTGTGGGCATCCTGATCACCGGAGACTGTGCAGCGAAGGCGGGCACCGACACCGAGTACTCGGCGTTTGCTGACCTGATTCGAGAGGCAAGTGTGCCCGTGTGGCTCGCGCCCGGGAATCACGATGATTCTCGCAAAATGCAGCGTCTCTTTGGACTGCCGTCTCGCGGGGATCGGTGCGACTACGTGGTGCGCCTGACCGGAGTCAACCTCGTCGTGCTCGACTCAACACGAACCGGCCGTGAGGACGGCGCCCTTGATGCCGCACAACTTCGTTGGTTGGACGAGCAGCTCGGCGACGTGCCATCGATCGTCGCGATGCATCACCCGTGCATACCGCTGGGCGGAAAGTTGTACGACACGATTCGACTCGACGACGAGTCGCGCGACGGCTTGCGAATCGTCGTTGATTCGGCTCGACGTCGTGGCGCGCGCATTCATGCACTGGTCTCTGGTCATGCTCACATGACGTGCTTCGCTGAGTTCGCAGGGGCGAAGGTCATCATTGCACCGTCGACTGCCTACGAATTCGGGTTGGTGAACGGAAAGTTCTCGTACCAACTCGGAGAAGCGCAGTACATGGAGTATTCGTGGAGCGAGTCGGGTGGGGATTTTCTCGCTCGGGTGATCACGGTCGACGATTCTCTCTGGCGCACGATGCGCTGACGCTCACCCCGCGGCGTTGATGAGCGCCGCGATGTGTGGGGCAAACCATCCCGCATACCTCGCTTGTAGATCGTGCAGTCTCCAGTCATCACGCGTGAGTCGCCCACGACAGCGAGTCGACCCGCAATTGCAGTCGAACGACACGAACGAGTTGCAATCACTCATCGCGTAATCGAACGTGATCGCCTCGCCCGGATCGATCCGGCGCATCGAGACAAGAGTCGTGGCGTCGGCGAAGCCACAATTCGGGTCGCACGAGTGATTGATGAAGTCCACCGTGCAGCGGCCATTGACGTCGGTGTAGAGGAACGATTCCTTGCCCACTTGCAGGAGTTGTTCCTGCTCTTCTGGCGAAAGGGTCTCGGCTTCAACCGCAGAGATGACACGGCCGCGCCAGATAGCGATGGTCTCTCTGGGCTCGATCAACCGATCGGTGACCACGGCACGCCGGAGATGCTCGTGTGCAATCACTCGTAGGCCGTGCGTCTCGAAGGTGCGAACCGAGTCATTGGATGAATGCTCGTTCACGCAGACAATGTAGGTGAAGCTCGGCCATCTGGTGGTCGTCGCTGGACTGTTGAGCGCACCGTCGAAATACCGGCGAATAGGTTGATATGAACGATGTTGACCTTCGACCTGCAAGTAAACCCGGGTAACGCGCGATGGCCGTTACTCGCTGACGCTGCCCGTGCCGCCGAATCGGCAGGTTTCGACACGTTTTGGACGGCGGATCATTTGGCCGGCGAGGTGATGTCGGCTCCCGAGATGCCGGAGTGTTTCACGACGCTCGGCGGACTTGCGGCAGTTACCTCGACGATTCGCCTCGGACCGCTCGTCGCCAACGCCGCCAATCGTCTACCGGTGATCACGGCGAACGCGGCCGCCACATTGCAAAGCATCAGCGGAGGACGATGCGTGCTCGGTTTGGGCGCAGGTTCTGCACCGAACACCAAGTGGTCAGCCGAGCGACGGGCTGTGGGTGTCGAGCAACCAGCCAAGATGGCCGACCGTCACCGGGTGCTGCTGGACACGCTCGATGCCATCGACGAATTGTGGTCACCCCGGCGACGCGACGACCTGCGCACGTTCATTGCGCCGTCGCCGCGACCACCAATCTTGCTCGGCGTCAACTCATCGACCCTTGCTCGCATTGCCGCTCAACGCACCGAAGGCGTGAACGTGCGAGGCTCAGCCAACAACGCTCACGAAGTAATCGCTGCCGCGGTGGAAGAGCGCAAGCAGACCCGCGCAGCCGAGCCGTTCATGGTGACCGTCTGGGAGCATTTCGATGAATCGTTACTGCGCAGCACGCCGCTCGATGAGCGAGTTGCACGCTGGCAGAGTTGGGGCGTCAATCGAATAATTCTGCTGATGTTCCATGGTGTTGATCTTGCAGCAATCGAGCGGGCTGGCTCGTTGTTGCGTCGTTCGTAGACGCAGCTCGCAAGGTGGTCGTCGTCAGACGACGATGTTCACCAAGCGACCCGACACCACGATCACCTTTCGTGGTTCACCACCAGCCAGTGAAGCAACCACCTTTTCATCGGCGAGGGCGAGTGCCTTGAGTTGATCGTCGCTCGAGCCGGATGGTGCGACGATGCGTGAACGAAGCTTGCCGTTCACCTGTACCGGCACTTCGATGGTGTCCGATACGAGCAATTTCGGATCAGCAACAGGGAATGGGGCATAGGTGATCTCGCCTTTACAGTCGAGGCGTTCCCATAGTTCACTCGCCAGGTGCGGGCACAACGGGCTCAGCATCTGTGTGAGTGCCACGGCCACCACTCGTGGGGTCGAGCCAGTCACCTCGACGTGTTTGGTGAGTGCATTGTTCAGTTCAATCAGCTTGGCGATTGCCGTGTTGAATCGCATGCCATCCATGTCGCGCTGCACTCCGTCGACAGCGATGTGCAAGGCACGCAACAATGGTTCGGGACACTCCGAATCCGACACCCTGAGTTCACCCGAATCTTCATCGACGAGGTTGCGCCACACGCGCTGCAAGAAACGCTGCATACCAACGACATCGCGGGTGTTCCATGGGCGGCTCTGGTCGAGCGGGCCCATCGACATCTCGTAGAGACGGAACGTGTCGGCACCGAACTCGTCGTACATCTCGTCGGGCGTGACGATGTTCTTCAGGCTCTTGCCCATCTTTCCGTATTCACGAGTGACCGCTTCGCCATCAAAGAAGTATCGGCCATCGCGTTCTTGCACTTCTGCAGCGGGCACCGCCTGGCCGCGCGTATCGCGAAATGCATAAGCCTGGATGTAGCCCTGATTGAACAATCGGTGGAACGGCTCTTCGCTTGACACGTGCCCGAGGTCGTACAGCACCTTGTGCCAGAAGCGCGAATAGAGCAGATGCAACACGGCGTGTTCGACGCCGCCGACGTAGAGGTCGACTCCGCCGGTGTGCCCGTCGTGCTGCGGTCCCATCCAGTAGCGCTCGACATCCGCATCGACGAATGCCTGCGCATTGGTGGGGTCGAGGTACCGCAACTCGTACCAACATGAACCAGCCCATTGCGGCATGACGTTGATTTCGCGACGAACCTTCGCGCGCGGAAGTTTCTTGCCGGTGATCGGGTCGTCGATTTCTATCTCGGTGTGCACCCAGTCGGCGCGACGAGCAAGAGGTGGCATCGGGTCGGTGACCTCGTCGTTCGCATCGAGGGCCTGCGGTTTGAAGTCGCTCAACTCCGGCAAGGTGACGGGCAACAAGCCATCGGGCACCGCGACGGGCATGTCGTCTTCGTCGTACACGATTGGGAACGGCTCACCCCAGTAGCGCTGGCGCGAGAACAACCAGTCGCGCAACTTGTAGGTGATGGCGGCACGGCCAACTCCGCGTCGTTCGAGCCACTCGTTGGTGCGCTTCTTGGCGACCGCCATCTCGGTGATGCCATCGAGCACCAGCGAGTCGTTACTCGAATTGATGTAGATGCCTTCGCCGACGAACGCATCGGGCCACGTCGCGCAATCGGCAGTGGGGGCGATGTCGTGTGCGGTGAACCACGAGTCGGGCGGCATCTGTGTCGCGACGATCGGCAGGTCGTACTTGCGGGCGAATGCGAAGTCGCGCTCGTCGCCCGACGGCACGGCCATGATTGCGCCGGTGCCGTAACCCATCAGCACGTAGTCGGCGATCCAGACCGGAATCTCCTTGCCCGTCACCGGGTTCACCGCATGAGCACCGAGGAACACTCCCGTCTTTTCCCGGTTGTCGCTTTGGCGGTCGGCATCGGTAATGCCTGCAGCCTCGACACGGTAGGCCTCGACTGCCTTGCGTTGCCCCGACGTGGTGAGTGTGTCGACGAGGGGATGCTCGGGGGAGAGCACCATGAAGGTTGCACCAAAGAGTGTGTCGGGACGCGTCGTGAACACTTCAATGTCGCCGGCATGCGAAGCGAACTTGACGCGCGCACCCTCGCTGCGTCCGATCCAGTTGCGCTGCATCAACTTGATCGACTCGGGCCAGTCGAGGCGTTCGAGATCGTCAAGCAGTCGGTCGGCATAGGCGGTGATGCGCATCGTCCATTGACGCATGTTGCGTTTGAACACGGGGTAGTTGCCGATGTCGCTGCGACCCTCGGCTGTGACTTCTTCATTGGCGAGAATCGTGCCCAGACCCGGACACCAGTTCACTGGTGCGTCAGCCAGGTAGGCAAGTCGGTGATCGTTGACCAGTTGCTTGCGTTCGCGAGAAGACATGGCATTCCAGGGCTTGCCACCAGTGGCGCGCTCGCCTGATTCGAACTCTGCGATGAGTTCACGAATCGGTCGTGCCTTACCGCGCTCCGTGTCGAACCAGGAGTTGAACACCTGGAGGAAGATCCACTGTGTCCAGCGGTAGAACGCTTCATCGGTGGTGCTTACGCTTCGTCGCGCATCATGCGCAAGACCGAGACGACGCAACTGTCGTCGCATATTGGCAATGTTCGACTCGGTGTTTTCGCGGGGGTGAATGCCGGTGGTGATCGCATGTTGTTCGGCCGGCAAGCCAAATGAGTCGTAGCCAAGGGCGTGCAACACGTTGAACCCGGTCATTCGCTTGAAGCGACCGAACACGTCGGTGCCGATGTAGCCGAGCGGGTGCCCGACATGAAGACCGGCCCCCGATGGATAGGGGAACATGTCGAGGATGAACAACTTCCTGCGGCCAGCGATCTTTTCTGGCTCGGCCAGCGGACCTGCGGGGTTCGGGGCCTCGAACGTGCGCTGTGACTCCCAGCGGTCCTGCCACTTGGCCTCGATATTGGCGGCCAGCCGAGCGTTGTAGCGGAATTTCGGTGTGGAATCGCTCGTGGACATCTTCATTTAGCGTAGTTGTCATGGCTCGCAACCAACGCCGCACGACGCGAGCACAGGACCGTCGACGTCACGAGCGCAATGCGCGATTGAGCGAGACGCTGCGTGAAGTGATTGCCGAGGAGCTCGCCAAGCTCGACGACGACCGACTCACGATGGTGACCATCACCTCGGTGGATGTCGACTCTGAAATGAACCATGGCACCGTGTACTTCGATTCGCTGCAAGGCGTCGAAGGTGACGCGAAGATCGTTGAAGCGCTCGGCGAGTATCGCAAACGTCTGCAACACGAGATCGCGGTGCAGGTGCATGCGCGTCGCACCCCGGTGTTGCAGTTCAAGCCCGACGAAACGTTGCGCGCCGCCGAACGAATCGATGCGGTGTTGCGGGAAGACGCCCGCCGTCGGGCAGGTGGCGATTCGGTGGGCGACCCCGGCAACAGCGTCGACTGACGCCACGCAACATGGCACGCAAACCTGCCACTGTGCACGGCTTCGTCATCGTCGACAAGCCCGCAGGCATGACGAGTCACGACGTAGTCGCACGTCTGCGCCGCAGGTTCAACGAACGGCGAGTGGGTCACTCGGGCACCCTCGACCCTGATGCCACCGGTGTGCTGATCGTGGCACTCGGCAACGCAACCCGGCTGCTGCAGTTCCTCGGAGATCTCCCGAAGTCGTACACCGGCGAGGTGGTCTTCGGTGCGGCAACCTCAACGCTCGACGCATCAGGCGAAGTCACGGCAACGAGGGACATGACGGCACTCACCATCGAGCGAGTGTGCGAAGCAGCGAAGTCGCTCACTGGTGAGATTCTCCAGATTCCGCCGATGGTGTCGGCAATCAAAGTGGGTGGGCGTCGCCTGCACGAAATCGCTCGCGAGGGTGGTGAAGTTGAACGTGCAGCGCGACCGGTGACGATTCATCGGTTGGTCGTCGGTGACGTCGTAGAACGAATCGACGGAAATCCGGTCGTCTCAATCGACGTCACGTGCTCGTCCGGTACCTACATTCGCACCCTGGCTGCCGACCTCGGCGAGCTACTTGGCGGCGTTGCACACCTGCGCAATCTGCGACGTCGCGCCATCGGCGACTTCGTCGTCGGACCTGCGCACGATGATCAATCGATCGACACTGCTCCGCTCCAGTCGGCGGTAGCCGTGATGGCACACCTGGACGGTGTGCACGTTGCGATGGTGTCGGTCGACGATGAGACTGCGGCCAAGGTGCGAAACGGTCGCGTATTCGAATCTCTTGGCGACGTCGACGGCAGGGAAGGCGAGACGCGCATCGTGTTGAACCAGCGCAACGAGTTACTGGCGGTGTATCGCCGAACCGTCCAAGGTTGGAAGCCCGAGGTTGTGATGCCCTCAGCGTTAGCGTGACCGCGCGTGAAAGTCGTTGGTGCCGCCACCCGTAAGGCAGTCGTCGATGCCATCGGTGATCGGCGATGCATCGTCACAATCGGTGCCTATGACGGAGTCCATCTCGGACATCGCACCGTCATCGGCCAAGTGCGGGCCCGCGCCGCCGAACTCGGAGTCGCCAGTGCGGTGGTCACCTTCGACCGTCATCCCGCATCGGTCGTGCGACCTGAATCTGCACCGAAACTGTTGACCGACCCGGAACAGAAGCTCGAGCTTCTTGCGTCAACGGGCGTCGATGCAACCGTCGTCGTTCCTTTTGATGCCCATCAGTCCACCGAGGCGCCGGCCGACTTCGTTCGACGAGTGTTGATTGAAGCACTCGCGGTACGCGGGGTCATCGTGGGTGAGGACTTCCACTTTGGGTACAAGCGCGGAGGCAATGTGCAGTTGTTGCGCGAATTGGCGTCGCAACACGACTACGAGGTGTTGCCAGTACGACTCGTTTCGCGCGCTGATGGAGTTGAGGAGCCTGTGAGCAGCACAGCGATACGCCGGGCTCTCGCCGGCGGTGATGTGCAGCGTGCTGCGGAGATGCTCGGACGCGATCATGAAGTGCGCGGAGCAGTGGTTGCCGGCGATCAACGTGGTCGCACGATCGGCTTTCCGACTGCCAACGTGCAGATCGATGCATCGATCTGTCTTCCGGCCGACGGCGTTTATGCGGCAACGGTCACCCTCGCCGACGGCAGTCGTCATGCCGCAGCCGTCAACCTTGGACGACGACCCACATTCCACGAGCGCGCCGAACACTCGCTGCTCGAAGCACATCTACTCGATTATTCGGGCGACCTCTACGGGCAACGTGTGCGGGTGGCCTTCCGTGCATTCTTGCGGGGTGAGCGCAAGTTCTCCGGCATCGAAGAACTGAAGTCGCAACTCGTCGTCGACATCGACCACGCGCGCACCGCGCTCAAGTAGTCAGAACCGGTAGCCGGTCGGGCACCTACGGAATTCCTCAGCGCACGTTCGCGTAGAGCGTGGTGCGTTGCCGCAAAGGTCGGCCGAGCGGGGCCACCAGCGACACGAAGTCGTCGGGGGTCATGCCCTGACCGTGGCTGGCACCGGCGGCGCGCGAGATGTTTTCGTTCATCAACGTGCCCCCAACGTCGTTGCAGCCGGACTGCAGGAGCTGACGTGTTCCTTCGACACCGATCTTCACCCATGACGTCTGGATGTTGTCGATTGTGCCGCGATACGCGAGTCGTGCCACGGCATGCACGAGCAGTGTCTCGCGGAAAGTGGGACCGCGACGAGACTTGTGCTGCAAGTAGATGGGTGATGCCATGTGCACGAACGGCAGCCCCACGAACTCGGTGAATCCGCCGGTCTCGTGTTGCAACGCACGAGTGCGAATGATGTGACGGGCCCAGGCGCGAGGTGATTCGATCGAACCGAACATCATGGTGACGTTCGAGCGGAGCCCCACACGGTGTGCAACACGATGCGCCTCGAGCCACTCATCGGTGTTCACCTTGTCGCTGCACAGCACCGCACGAACCTTGTCGTCGAGAATCTCGGCAGCAGTTCCCGGCAGCGACGACAGGCCCGCTTCTTTCAGGCGCGTGAGATAGACGTCGAGCGACTCTCCGAGTCGGCGCGCGCCCTCCGTCACCTCGAGTGCAGTGAAGCCATGCACGTGAATATCGGGCGCTGCTTCCTTGACCGCTCGCGTGACATCGATGTAGTAATCACCGTCGAAATCGGGGTGGATTCCGCCCTGCAACGTAACTTCGGTGGCGCCGAGCGCCCGCGCCTCGCGCACGCGGGCTGCGATGTCCTCAAGCGTCAACAGGTAGGGCGTGCCGCGCAAGTTGAGACTGAGTGGTCCCTTGGAGAAGCCACAGAACTTGCACTTGAAGGTGCAGACATTGGTGTAGTTGATGTTGCGGTTGTGTACCCACGTGATGTCATCTCCAACCACATCACGACGCAACGCATCGGCCGCAGCAGCAACCGCATGTACTTCCGGTCCGCGAGCCCGGAACAGTGCGACAATCTCATCCTCTCCGAGTTCCTCGCCAATCTCGACCCCGCGCAGCACTTCACCGACGGGGCCATGCAACTTGCGAGAGCGCGCGATGAGTGATGCGGCGCCGACGAGCTGCGGCGGGGGATTGTTGGCGCCCGAATACCACTGTGTGGACCGATGTCCGACGAGGATCACTTCGGCGCCGTCGTGCACGACATCGGCAGCAGTCACCTTCTCGGGCCAGATCGCACCCGGATCGTCACGACCGAAACCCTCGGCATCGCTGCGGTCGAGCACGCGGAAGCGCAGCGATTCATCGATCCACTTCGGTGATGCAGAGAGTCCCAGATCGGCAATGAACTCGGGGTACACCGTGAGCCGTGGTGCGAGAGCGCGGCCCGCCGCCTCGGTGACTTCACGCAATCTGTCAAGTGCCGGCCACGGGCGTTCGGGGTTGACATGGTCGGCAGTCACAGGCGACACGCCACCCCAGTCGTCGATTCCGGCACTCAGCAGCACACCGAAGTCGTCGCTCAAATTCGGCGGTGCCTGCAGATGAATCTCGGGCGGCAGTATGAGTCGCGCGACGGCAATCGACCAAATGTATTCGTTCGAATCGCAGGCCGGATCGTGCTGCATTCCGGTACGGGGTTTGGGCAGAAAGTTCTGCACGATGACTTCTTGCACGTGGCCGAAACGTTGGTGTGACGTCGCAATCGCCTCGAGCGCGGCGATGCGGTCGGAGCGTGACTCGCCGATTCCCACCAAGATGCCGGTGGTGAATGGAATACGAAGTTCGCCGGCGAAGTTGAGAGTGTCGAGGCGGCGTTGCGGCACTTTGTCGGGTGCGCCACGATGACACTCGAGATCGTCGCGCAAGGTTTCTATCATCATTCCCTGCGATGGCGAGACCTTGCGCAACATCGTGAGCTCGTCCTTGTACAACGCGCCAGCGTTGGCGTGGGGTAGTAGCCCGGTCTCGGTGAGCACCAACTTCGCCATGTCGTGCAGGTAGTGCACGGTTGAGTCGTAGCCATGCACGCGCAGCCACTCCGCGGCAACGTCGTAGCGAAGTTCGGGTCGCTCACCGAGGGTGAAGAGTGCCTCATGGCATCCGCGAACCGCGCCTTGTTTGGCGATTGCAAGCACCTGATCGGGTGAGAGATACGGGTTTTCAAGTCGTGCCGGTGGCTGCGCGAAGGTGCAGTATCCGCACTTGTCGCGACACAGCATCGTGAGCGGAATGAAGACCTTCGGCGAGTAGGTGATGCGAGCCCCAAACTGCAGGTCGCGCACCTTGCGCGCATCACGCAGGAGATCGTCGAGCGAAGCGTCGAGTAGGTGCTGATGGTTCATGGGTGCCCTCGCAGTACGCGATGGTCATCGCGGGCCGTGTCGTTGTTTTTGACTGTCAGCACCCGATCGGGTGAATCGCAAGTGTTAGAGGAGCGACCCACTCGAATTCACCGAGCGACTTCACCATAGCAAGGTGCGGGTGGCGCCCGATCACTTGTCGCCGAGGGCTCGAAAGAGTGCGCGGACGTTCTGGCCATCCATCGCCACCCGGTTGCCCGTGCGTGAGATGAATCCGAGCTGCACACCAGTGGACGGATCGAGCACGGTGAAGACCTGCTCGTGGCCATGCTCGTCGACGACCACATCGGTGAGCAAGGGCACGTCTGCGGCCTTCAGTAGTTCCTGCACGTAGCCCGCATTCAACACTTCGATGGCGATGTGTTGCACACCCGAGCCATGTCGCTGCAGATGGGCATCTACCGCCTTGTCGCCGGGGCCCACCAACACGACGGTGACCCCGCCACCGTCGGCGACGATGATGCCAGGGTCGTCGGTTGGGTTCGTTGCGAATCCGATTGACGCAAGAAACTTCGAAGCGGCCCCAAGATTGGCCACCGCCACCACCACATGGTCGATGCGACAGGCGACGGCATCGAGCGCCGAAGCGAGCACGTCGGCAACCTTCGTCGGCTTTTCGTACTTCTTCTCGTGCGCGACTTCAATACGGTGCGTCTCGGACAACAAGATGCGGAAGAGCTGTTCGGTGAAGTCGGGGTCGATGTCGTTGTCAATCGCCCATTGGCGACGAGTCGTCAGCACTTCGCGCACTCGCTGTGGTTGGATGACCGCGGTGTTGGTTTGCGACTTCAGCGACGCAACTTCGCGACAGACTTCCATTCGTTGGGCGAGCAACTCGATGATTGCAGCGTCAATGTCGTCGATCTGCTTGCGGAGGTCGTCGAGGTTGCTCACGCGCGACCACCAAAGAACCTGGCCCAACGACCGCGTTTTGTCGTGCGCGCACCAATCAACCGCTCGACATGCTTGGCAAGCACGTCGATCTCGATGTTCACCTTGTCGCCCGCTCGGCGGCTGCCCAGTGTGGTGACGGAGGCGGTGTGCGGGATGACGGCCACTTGAAATGAATCGTCGTCGAGAGCAAAGACGGTGAGACTCACTCCGTCGACGGTGATCGAACCTTTCTCGACCAAGAGATGCATCTGATTCCGGCCGATTCGCACGCGCAAGTTTGGTGCGGGTGACACGACTTCGCCGACGAGGTCGACATGGCCGAGCACGACGTGGCCACTGAATCGCCCGTCGGCAGCCATCGGTCGTTCGAGGTTGACGGGATCACCGGTTTTGAGGGAGCCGAGGGTCGTGCGACGGAATGTCTCGTCGCTGACGTCGGCTTCCCACCAACCTTCGCCCGCTTGAACGACCGTGAGACAGCAGCCGTTCACGGCGATCGACGCTCCGATCGGACTGCCTTCAAGAACTCGTCGTGATGTGATTCGCAGTCGAGAGCCACTGCGCGCAGCAACGGATCCGAGCTCTTCGACGATGCCCGTGAACACGGCGAGAACGCTAACCGTGGTCATGATTCCCTTCTGGGTGGAAGTGGGGCGAGTGCGCCGTAGTGTGAAGGAGTCCGATTGGGCTCTGGCTCGATCGTGATGTTTCGGGATGGTCCCGGAACGACCCGCCAAGCGTCCACCCATCCGGGTGAATCGCGCGAGGCGAGGCAGAAAGAGGCAACGTACGAACATGGCGACTCCCACCAAATTGGGGACCAAAGACGTCATTGCGAAGCACGGTCAGCATGCAACTGACTCGGGTTCGCCGGAAGTGCAGATCGCACTCCTGACCGACCGAATCAACAGCTTGACGGAGCACCTGAAGACTCACACCAAGGACCACCACAGTCGTCGTGGTCTCATGT
>JBJTOX010000059.1:0-7970 GCA_046074785.1 Actinomycetota bacterium | reverse complement strand
ACCGAAGACCTCGACGCCCTCAAGCGCCAGTTCCCCAAGGTGCATGCGCAGCTGTTGGAAATCTTCGCCCGACTCGAGCGCCACTACAAAGACATGTGTGACACCGAGTTCACCATCGAAGACGGAAAGCTTTGGATGCTGCAAACCCGCGTCGGCAAGCGCACCGGTGCTGCGGCACTGCGTATGGCAGTCGAGATGGTGAAGAACGGTGGCACCGCGAAGTACAAGTGGAAGATCGGCAAGAAAGAAGCGCTCATGCGCATCACCGCCGACCACCTCGACTCGGTGCTGCATCCGCAGTTCGCCAACAAGACCAAGGCGATTGCCAAGGGTCTTGCTGCATCACCGGGTGCTGCCGTGGGCAAGGTGTACTTCACGGCCGACGACGCCGAGCGCGCGGCAAAGAACGGTGAAGCCGTCATTCTGGTGCGCAACGAGACGAGCCCCGAAGACGTGCACGGCATGATGGTCGCCAAGGGCATCCTCACCGCACGCGGCGGTCTCGTCAGCCATGCAGCCGTCGTCGCCCGCGGTTGGGGAACCCCGGCTGTCGTCGGTGCCGAAGCCGTGAAAATCGACGGCAAGCAATTCGCCGTGGGCGACACCACGGTTCGCGAAGGCGAGACCATCTCCATCGACGGCGCCACCGGCGAGATCATGCTCGGAGCGCTGACATTGGCTGGGTCGAAGCCGCCGGCCGAGTTCCACACCATTCTCAAATGGGCCGACGAGATTCGCAAAGGCAAGCTGGCCGTGCGCGCCAACGCCGACACCGGTGATGACTCGACGGTTGCCCGCGAATTCGGCGCAGAAGGCATCGGTTTGTGCCGCACCGAGCACATGTTCCTTGCACCAGATCGTTTGCCGGTCGTGCGACGCATGATTCTCGCCGACTCGCCTGCACAAGAAACCGCGGCGCTCGAAGAATTGCGAGCAGTACAGAAGGAAGACTTCGCTGCGATCTTGCGAGCCATGAGCGGGTTGCCCGTCACGGTGCGTCTGCTCGACCCGCCGTTGCACGAGTTCCTCCCGCGCGTCGATGAACTCGAGATCAAGGCCGCCACCGGTGGCCTGTCGGCCGAAGAAAAGCAGCTGCTCAAAGCCGCTCACGCCTGGGCCGAAGTCAACCCCATGCTCGGCACACGCGGCGTGCGACTCGGTGTCATCAAGCCAGGCTTGTATGCCATGCAGGTGCGCGCGCTCATGGAGGCCGCCGACCAGGTGGCAGGCGAGGGCTACGAGCCAATCGTCGAAGTGATGATTCCGCTCACGGTCACCGACGACGAGCTCGCGCTCGCGCGAGGCTGGGTGCAGAGCGTGCTCGATGAATTCTCGTCGCGTCCACGATCGACCCCGTCAGGCAAGAAGGCCAAGCGACCGCAGGTCACGATCGGCACGATGATCGAGACACCGCGCGCCGCCCTTCGCGCCGACGATCTCGCCGCACATGCCGACTTCTTCAGCTTCGGCACCAACGACTTGACGCAGATGACGTTCGGCTTCAGCCGTGACGACGTCGAAAGTCGCATGATGCCGGCATACCTCGAGGCCGGATTGCTGAAGCGCAACCCGTTCGAGACCATCGACCAGACCGGAGTTGGTGAGCTCGTCGAGATTGCCGCCAAGCGTGGTCGCAAAGCCAAGCGCAAGCTGAAGCTCGGCGTCTGTGGCGAGCACGGCGGAGACTCCGAATCTATCGGACTCTTCTACCGTGCAGGTCTCGACTACGTGAGCTGCTCCCCGTATCGAATCCCAATCGCTCGTCTCGCCGCAGCGCAGGCGATCATCGGTGGTGCAAAGAGCGAAACGAAATAGTAAGTAGGTTCGCACAAGTGATTGACGCCCAGGTTCTCGTGGCGTTGAACGGCGCACTCTCGGCCACATCGGGGGACGGTTCGTTTGCCAACGTCGAAGTGCCGGGCTGGGCGTGGCCGATGCTGCTCGGCACCATCACCGTCGCCTTGCTCGTTGACCTGTTGGTCTTCCACCGCAAGGCACATGTGGTGCAGCTGCGTGAGGCCGCCATCGAAAGTGCCGTGTGGGTGGGATTGGGTCTTGCCTTCACCGGGGTGATCGCGTGGATGTTCGCCGGACAAGGCGAAGGTGGTGCACCCGCAGTGGAGTACCTCAGCGCGTACCTGATCGAAAAGAGCCTTTCAGTTGACAACGTCTTCGTGTGGGCGGTGATCTTCTCGCACTTCGCGGTGCCGCGCCAGTATCAACATCGCACGTTGTTCTGGGGAATCTTCGGCGCGCTCGTCATGCGGTTCGTCTTCATCGCCGTCGGTACCGCGGTGATCGACCGCTTCAAGGTGTTGCTCGTCATCTTTGGTCTCTTCCTTATCTATACGGGATTGAAGATCCTCACGGGTCACGACAAGGACACGAACCCCAACGACACCGCGACGATGAAGCTGTTCCGCAGGTTCGTACCGTCGGTCGATCATTACGACGGGCAGAAGATGTTCACCATCGAGAACGGTCGGCGCGTCGCCACGCCGTTGCTCGCCGTGTTGCTCGTGGTCGAGGTCACCGACGTGGTGTTTGCAGTCGACTCGGTGCCGGCGGTGCTTGCCATTAGCCACGAGCAATTCATCGTGTTCGCCTCAAATGCGTGGGCGATTCTCGGATTGCGGGCGCTGTTCTTCCTGCTGGCCGATATGCGCGAACGTTTCGTCTATATGCCACAAACCATCTCGGCCTTGCTCATCTACGTGGGCGCAAAGATGGTGGTTGCCTGGCGTGGAGTGCACTTTCCCGTGGCAATCTCACTGGCGATCATCGTTGCGTTTCTCGTCACCGGAGTAGTGGCGTCGATTGCGGCGAACAAACGCAAGGGATACACCAAGCCCTCCAACTAGCCTCTCGCGCGTGGCCATCGGAGATGTTCGACAGAAGCTGAGCGATGTGGTCGCCGCCCTGACCGCAGGAGACCCATCCGAACTGCCTACTGGAATCGTCGATCGCCTGTATCGGTTCTACAAGTCCATCGATCTGCTGCCACTTCGGAGAATCACTAAGAGTCGTATACCCGCTGGCTCCGTTGTGATTGATGTTGGCGCACATATGGGGTTTGCGACGAGTCTTTTATCGAGGCGGGTGGGTAAAGGCGGTCTGGTGTTCGCAATCGAGCCACAGACACGATGTGCCCCGATCATTCGTCGTCGTTGCCCATCGGCCATGGTCGTGACAGCGGCGGCGCATCGTGTCGACGGACGAAGAGAACTCTTCACTGGTGGCACATTCGGCACCGACTCAAGAATCACCGAACAGGCCGGCGAGACGGAGGTGATTACCCTCGACACACTGCTGGAAGACATAGGTGACCGAAACGTGTCGTTCATCAAGATCGATGTTCAGGGTGGCGAGGTAAACGTGCTTCTCGGTGCAAATGCGTTGCTCAATCGTCACCGCCCCGACCTGTTCATCGAGCTCTGGCACGAGGGTCTTCGACGTGCCGGTCACAGCCTCGACGAGCTCATCGCCTTGCTAAGCGAGATTGGGTACGTGCCAAGCCGAGTGTCCTTGGTGGGTTCCAAGCTCGTGATTGACTCGCGATTTCGTCGGCGCGCCGCGAAGCCAGCGTCATTCAATCAGCTCTTCGTGCACGAGTCACGTTTCGCAGCGGAGATCAACTGAGTGGCCATCGCCGAAGACGACATCGAACGCGTGCGCACGGCGCAGCCAATCTCGGCGGTCATCGGCAACTACGTCGCGCTGAAGCGTGCCGGTCGAAACCACATCGGGTTGTGCCCGTTTCATGGCGAGAAGACCCCGTCGTTCAACGTTCGTGACGAAACGGGTCGCTACAAATGCTTTGGTTGCGGGGCGTCGGGTGACGTGTTCAAGTTCGTGCAGGAAGTTGAGCGCCTCGATTTCGTTGGCGCTGTCGAGCATCTGGCGGCCAAGGTCGGCGTCACGCTCAACTACACGACCGGTGGACCGTCACGCGATCGGCAACGCAACAAAGAATTGCTCGAGCTCATGGAGCGTGCAGTCGAGTGGTATCACCAACGATTGTTGACGTCACCCGACGCCAAAGACGCACGCGAATATCTGCGTTCACGAGGGCTCGCCGGTGATGTGGCGCGACAGTTCAGGTTGGGTTGGGCACCCGACGACTGGGACGCCCTCAGCAAAGCGCTCGGTGCGTCGTCGGAGATGATGCGCGACTGCGGGCTGGCCTTCACCAACAGTCGGGGTCGACAGCAGGATTCGTTCCGTGCGCGAGTGATGTTCCCGATCTTCAAAGACTCCGGCGAGGCCGTCGCCTTCGGAGGGCGAGTGCTGCCGGGCAGTAGCGACCCTGCCAAGTACAAGAACTCCGCCGAGTCGAAGATCTACGCAAAGTCAAAGACGCTCTACGGGTTGAATTGGGCGAAGGCCGATGTGGTGAAGGCCGACGAGATCGTCGTGTGCGAGGGATATACCGACGTCATTGGCTTCCACCGAATCGGCTTCACCCGCGCCGTCGCAACGTGTGGAACGGCCCTGACCGAGGACCACGTGCGACTCATCAAGCGATTCGCCAACAGGGTGGTGCTCGCCTTTGATGCCGATGCTGCAGGGCAGGGTGCAGCCGAACGTTTTTATGAATGGGAACAGAAACTCGCTGTGCAGGTGAAAGTAGCCCGCCTCTCGGGCGGCAAGGATCCCGGCGATTTGGCGACGAGCGACCCCCAAGGCCTACTTGACTCCGTGCAAGAGGCGGAGGAGTTCCTTGCATTCCGTGTGCGACGTTCGCTTGAGGGAATGAAGACCGACTCACCCGAAAGCAAAGAGCGGGCAATTGCTCGGGCCACGGCGATCATCAACGAGCATCCAAGCGACATCGTGCGGCGTGGATATGCCGCCCAGCTCGCCGATCGCCTTGGTGTCGACGCCGTGCAGGTCACCCGACGCGTTGACAAGGGTCTCGACCGTCGCATGGCCCGCAACGAGGTGACCACCACCGCACAGTCGGGTCCGCGGGAGAACGCAGAATTCGTGATTCTCGTCCTGATGGTGCACGACTTCGACGCCGTGACCGGCATCGTCTCGGAAGAAGTGTTTACCGACGAATCACACCGCCGTGTGTTTCGTGCGTTGATGCAGCATCGCAACGACTTCAAGAGGGCCGAGTCCGAGCTCGACCCCGATGCCGCCGAACTGCTTAGTCAAGTGCTCGTCGCACCCGTCGAAGGTGACCCGCGGAAAGAGGGAATCAACCTCTTGCGCGCCGCCGTGCGTCGCGAGCTTGCACGACGCGTCACCAACGCCTCGACCGAGGTCATCGCGCGTGACCGCGAGATCAAACAGAAGGTGGAGCTGTTGAGCGGTCGTGATGTGGCAGACTCAATCGTGACGGACTTGCTCGCATGGTTGTACGACGTATCTTCAGCCCCCGAGGCGTGAACATTTAGTGAGCGGCCCACGCATCAGCGGCGGTGACTCGCCCGACACGGTTCGCCAGTATCTCAACGAGATCGGCAAGTACCCGCTGCTCACCGCGGCAGACGAACGAGTACTGGGCCGAGCGGTAAAGGATGGTCAGGCAGCAAGGGCCCGGCTTGACGATCCAGGAAAGAAGCTCACCGCGTCGGAGCGAAAAACGCTGCGCGATGCCGTGAAGGCGGGAGAGAAGGCGAAAGAGCGCATGGTGAACGCCAACTTGCGCTTGGTGGTGTCGATTGCACGACGTTATGACCGCAAAGAACTGCACCTCTCCGACCTCATCCAGGAGGGCAACATCGGTCTCATGCATGCCGTCGACAAGTACGACTTCGAGAAGGGCTTCAAGTTCTCCACCTACGCAACGTGGTGGATTCGTCAGTCGATGACCCGTGCAATGGCCGACCAAGGTCGCAACATTCGCATTCCTGGTCACATGATGGAAATCGTCAACCGAGTGCAGCGCTCTGAGCGTGAACTCACCGCTGAGTTGAAGCGCGATCCGACCCCCGAAGAAGTGGCGGCACGCTGCGACATTACGGTGGAGAAGTTGTTTGAGATTCAGCAGCTCACGCTTTCCACCGCCAGCCTCGATGCGCCAGTCGGTGCCGACATCGACGACCTCACCGTAGGTGACACGCTGGCCAGCCCCGATGCCGCCGATCCGCTCAGTGAAACCGTGCAGCGTGAACTGGTCAATCAAGTGGAGAAGTCTCTCGACTCGCTGCCCGAACGCGAACGACGCATCATGTCGATGCGTTTCGGGCTCGGTGAATTCACGGGCAAACAGCACACCTTGGAGGAAGTCGCCGACAAAGAGGGCATCACTCGCGAGCGAGTTCGCCAAATCGAGCAGAAGACACTGGCGAGAATGCGCCACCCGAACAACGAGAGTGGTCTGCGTTCATTCGTTGAAGACGAATGAACGCGTCTGACGTCGCTCGCCGACGAGTAGCCTGACTACGCCTTTCCGGGGTAGCTCAGTTGGCAGAGCAACGGACTGTTAATCCGTCGGCCGTGGGTTCGAGCCCCACCCCCGGAGCCACACTGTCCATCGGGGCCAGTAGCTCAGTGGTCAGAGCAGGGGACTCATAATCCCTTGGTCGTAGGTTCGATCCCTACCTGGCCCACGACATGCGTATTGTCTCGCCTCTGCTCGGCACCGTGGTGTCGGTGCGCGTGGCAGTGGGGGACATCGTTGCGAAAGGTGCGGAGTTGTGCCTCATCGAATCGATGAAGTTGGAACATCCCGTCTGCGCCGAGAGTGACTTGGTCATCACGAAAGTGAACGTTGCGTCAGGCGACAAGGTCAACGAAGGTGCCGAACTGTTCGAAGCCCGTGACAGCGAAGCCGCACCGTTGAGGCCACGAGCGACGACGTCATCATCGGATGATTCAAGGCTCGATCAGTTGCGCGACCGACAGGCAAAACTTACCGACGCTGCGCGTCCGGCAGCGGCAGCCAAGCGCCACGATCGCAGTATGCGCACCGTGCGGGAGAACATAGCCGACTTGTTCGATGACGGCTCGTTCGTCGAATACGGCGGATTCGCCGTTGCGGCCCAGCGTCGCCGACGTTCGGTGGAGGATCTGGTCGACAACACGCCCGCCGACGGTCTGGTTACCGGAATCGGACTCGTTGAAGGGCGACGCTGCGCTGTGCTCGCGTACGACTACACCGTGCTCGCTGGAACGCAGGGCTTCATCAACCATCGAAAGACCGACCGCATTCTCGAAGTGATCGAGCGCGAACGCATTCCGGTGGTGTTGTTTGCCGAAGGCGGCGGTGGACGCCCCGGTGATGTCGATGCGCCGGGAGTTGCGGGTCTCGACGTGCGGTCGTTTGCCTCGTTCGCGCGACTCTCCGGGCTCGTACCGCTCGTTGGCATTGCCGCCGGCTATTGCTTCGCCGGAAACGCGGCATTGCTCGGGTGCTGCGATGTCATCATCGCCACCGAGAACTCGAACATCGGCATGGCTGGTCCGGCGATGATCGAAGGCGGCGGGCTTGGCGTGGTGAAGCCCACCGACATCGGCCCGTCGTCGTCGCAACGAACGAATGGCGTCATCGATGTGGTGGTTGCCGACGAAGCCGAAGCGACACGCGTGGCAAAGAAGTATCTCGCACTCGTCACCGTTGAGGGTGCCCAGTCGACGGTCGAGTCACCGAGTGCCGCACCACCTGCTCGCCCCGCACCACCTGCTCGCCCTGCACTTCGTGAGGTCATCCCCGGTCAACGCACCCGCGTGTACGACATGCGAGAACTCATCACGGCCCTGGTTGACGACGGCTCACTGCTCGAACTTCGCCGCGATTTCGCGCCGGGTGCGGTGACTGCACTTGCCAGCTTGCACGGCTTTTCGGTTGGCATCATCGCCAATGTGCCGGCGCACCTCGGCGGCGCAATCGACGCGCCGGCAGCCGACAAGTTTGCACGATTCATCCAGCTCTGCGACGCGTTCGACCTACCGATCATCTCGCTCTGTGACACCCCCTGGTTCATGGTCGGCCCCGATGCCGAAACCACCGCACAGGTTCG
>JBJTOX010000058.1:0-6369 GCA_046074785.1 Actinomycetota bacterium | reverse complement strand
GCGATATGCCGCAAGCATCCACGATCTTCGTTGGCGGAGGCACACCGTCACTGGTTGACGCCGGCAAGTTGGTGCGCGTGCTTGACGCGATTCCGCGCAAGTCTGGTGCCGAGTTCACCATCGAGTGCAACCCCGACGACGTCACGATCGAGATGCTCACGACCTATCGCTCGATTGGTGTCAATCGGGTGAGCCTCGGTATGCAGTCGGCGTCGCCGCACGTGTTGCAGTCGCTCGGTCGCACACATTCGCCCGACAATGTGGCACGCGCGGTCGATGCAATCAGCGCGGCGGGCTTCACCACGTTCAATCTCGATGTCATCTACGGCGGGGCGGGAGAGTCACTCGATGATTGGTCGTCGACCATCGAACAAGTCATCGCACTCGGCGCACCGCACGTGTCGGCGTACGGGCTTACGGTCGAGGCTGGTACGGCGCTCGCCACACAGCCCGAACGGCATCCCGACGACGACGATCAAGCCGACAAATACGACCGCGCCGACGACCTGCTCGTCGCTGCCGGGTTTGCGAATTACGAGATCTCGAACTGGGCCAAGCCCGGCCACGAATGCCGTCACAACTCGGTGTATTGGAGCGGAGGCGACTACGCCGGCTTCGGTAGCGCCGCACACGCGCATCGCAACGGGCGGCGCTGGTGGAACGTTCGCACCCCGGACCGGTTCATCGAGTTGATCGAGGCGGGTCGTTCGGCGGAGTCGTCGTTCGAGCAACTCGATGATGCGACGCGAGCCCTCGAGCGACTGCAGTTGCAGTTGCGCACTCGCGACGGCGTGCCGGTGTCGGCGCTCGATCAGGCCGATGTTGAAGAGATGTCTGAACTGGTGCAGCGGGTGTCGCGTGAGCCGTTCGGCGAGCGTTTGGTGTTGACGCGTGCCGGTCGGCTGCTTGCCAACGAGGTGTCGTTGCGTCTACGCGGGTAGGCTGTCGTTCGCTTTCGGGCGTGTAGCTCAGTTGGTTAGAGCGCCACCTTGACATGGTGGAGGTCCCCGGTTCGAGTCCGGTCACGCCCACCAGTTCTGCGCGTTGCACTACTTGAATACACCCCCTGCGTAATTTTGTGCGCACGATGACGACGCACACCACCAAAACACCCCGCCCCACCATTGCCCAGCGCCGCCAGGCCGATCTCGCCGAGGGCATCATCAAACTCAGCCCTTCGTCGCTCACGTTCCTGCACGACGAGTGCCCGGCCTGTTTCTGGCACCACTACAACGGCCGCCCGCGCCCGGCCACCGCGTTCCCCAAGGTGTTCGGTGCGCTCGACAACGCACAGAAAGACTTCTTCGTCGGCCGCTCAATCAAAGAGGTGAAGAAGTCGTTGCCCGCCGGGGTCATTCAGCGCGGCAAGCGCGTGAAGTCCGAGGCCATCGCCCTGCCCGGCACGTCCTATCGCGTGCAATTCGGTGGAGAGACCGACACCATTCTCAAGTTCTCGCGGGCCGGCTACGGCGTGTGCGACTTCAAAACTTCAGCTCCAGGCGATGAGGCCGCGCAGCTCTACGGTCGCCAGCTCCACGCGTATGCGATTGCACTCGAGCGCCCGGCCGGTGACGCATTGCCGCTTGCACCCGTGTCGAAACTCGGACTCATCTGCTTTCCGCCTGAGGGCATGATCGAATTGCCCGCCGACAAACCCGCGCGTGGGCGTTCAAACGTCGAGGCTCGCCGAAAGGCCGTCGATCCGCAGCGCTACGCCTACCGCACATCGGCGGTGTGGGTCGAAGTTGAGCGTGACGACGAGGCATTCCTGCATTTCGTAGCCGAAGCAGTCAAGCTCATCACCCGTCGCACCATGCCACGTTCTGCACCGAACTGCGGTTGGTGTCGCTGGACTCGCATGACGGCACCGCTCCTCGAGCAGCATGCAGCACCGTTGCTCGAGCCGCGTGATGCTGGCCTGCCGCACGCTGCCGTGGCCTAGTCGTTCGGCACCACGCGCTTCGACGAAATCTGCCAGATCAGGTTCGTATCGTTCTCACCTTCAAGGTGAACACCGATCAGCTCGAGGTTTGCCGGCGCAGCCCCGCTCATGAATGCAGTTTGTATGAGCACCGGCTTTTCGAATCGTGCCATCGCCGCCAGGCCGTCTTCCCACGTGGGGGCAGTGTTCTTGTTGGAGAACTTGGCAAACGTGCCGAACTCACCGCGATTGAGGTAGTACAGCTCGCGTCCGCCAAGTTGCGCCGAGATTCCCGCACCAATCGCATCCCAGTCGATGATGATCGTGCAGTCATCGCAGATCTCACGCAGTTGGTGTGCCGCCGGAGTGATCATCGAATACGGTCGCGATGAGTGCACGGTTCGTCCGGCGCCGTATCTGGTGGCGGCCACATTGATTGTCGCCAGCACAATCAAGCCAGCCATTCCCACCGTTCGCACGACGCGAGTGACGCCGCCTAAGTGCGAATCACCTTCGTTGATGAGTTGTTGCGCTCGCTGAGGAAAGCAGGTGGCGACGAACACCACCATGAAAGCGTTGCCGAAATGCCACCAGTAGTCGCCGTAACCGTAGGTGAGGTTGTAGAGCAGCAACGCAAACGACATCGTTACGAACGCGAACGCAATTCGTGAGTGCTGCCATGCCCATGCGAGCACCAACACGAGCAATGTCGCGCCGATGAAGTCGTCGATTCTCTCCAGCCACGCGTAGTCGTAGTTGAGTGGCACGAACGACCTGGCGAGTGCCCGTCCGAAGCCGCGGTATTGACCAACTTGAAACTGGTTGTCTTGCGTCGGATACGTGAGGTACGCAGACCAGGCGAACCAACCGAAACACAGCACCGATGCCTCGACGAGCGCGGCACGTTGCTGGTCAGACTTGCCTCGCCATCGCACCACTTCGGGAACCCACACTGCAGCAAAGAATGCCGCAGCCATCGCCAATGAAAAGGCATTCACCCACGCGAGGGCGCACAACACCAGGGCCAACCGCACGCTGGCCCCTCGCTTCTCGTACACCGCCGTGGCTGCGACCAACATCAAGAATGACAGCACGTAGTCGCGAGAGTGCACGAGGTAACCGCCGGTGAACAAGAAGCCGAACAACACCACGGCCTTCAAACGCCAGTCGAGCACGCCGCGTCGCAACCACCACCATGCAGCAATCGAACCGACTACCAGCGTGACGAGTTGCATCATGCGTACCGATGTCGATATCTGGGCGAACGGCCAGAGCAGCAATTGCCATCCCGGTGGGCGACCCTCGAGACGAGTGTTGGGCAGCAGGTCGAGTGGATTGCCACTTGCCATCGCAATCGACCAGGCCTGCAGCTCGTCGCGCCACGGTTCGTGGTTCCAGATGAGCACGGCGACGATCAGCGTGTGCAGCAGCCACGCGAGCGAGTCGGCAGGGGAGAGCCCCAGTCGCGTGCGCGGCGCCATGCTCACCGCTTGTGGCAAAGAGTTCGCGTTGCTCGAGCCGTCAACATTCACGGCTGCTGTCGCTTGACCACGGCCTCCGACTCGCGGGCGGCGGCTTTGAAGATTCCTTTACTCATCAACGACAACTCCACGTCGCGTCGCCTGTTGTAAATCTCCGCACGGCGAGTATGAATCGTCGGGTCGTCGGGCGCCGCCCACGCTGCAAAGTCGGCTAGGTGGCACGCCAAACGAATGTCGCCGTCCTCGGCCAAACCTTTCGCCCGGGCGATCAATACATCGGCACCACCGGCGAGTGATGCAATCTCGGCGCCGAGCTCCGAGTCGGGCGCCGGCTTCAATCGTGACGCAGCGCCATCCCACCAGCCGCCATACAAACGCCAAATGTTTCGCACCACGAATTCGGGTTCGTCATAGAACGGTCGCAGGTACGGCTTGGCCAACACCTCAGCCGGCACCTTCACCGTGTGCACGATGGTGTCGAGCGTTTCGCCGGCGTTCATCATCTGCAGCACTTGTCGCACGAGCGATTCGAGTGCGTCGGCAATGTCACCGAGCACGCTTGCAATGCGTGCTCTTCCGACGATCGGCAAACCGTGTGCGGGCACCAACAGTTCGGGGCCTTGCGAAATCATCTTGCGCAACGCCTGCGCCCACTCCAGTGCGTATCGCTGCACCTTCTGCGGGTTGCCGGCGTTGGGGAAGTTCCAGATCACGAAGTCGCCGGTGAACATCCACTTCTTTGCCGGCACCCATGCCCACAGGTGGTCGTCGGTTTCACCTCGCGCGTGATGCAACTCGGCAGTGAAGTCACCCAGTTGCAGGTCGAGGCGTTCGTCGAAGGTGTCGTCGGGGCGCAGCGTGCCCTCGGGCAAGAACCGCGACGGGTCGTGGAACGAGCCCATCGATGCGTTCATCGGCGCTTTCATCTCCGACTTGATGCCACCGAACTGTCGACGATTGATTAGCACGTTCCATTCCGACGTGTCTTCGTAACGCTGCATGCGCGCCAGCACCTTCTCATGGCCCACCACGCGTGGTCGTGCATCGCCGCGCGACACTGCATCTTCGGCAAAGGCAAAACTGCCACCGATGTGGTCGGCATGCCCGTGCGTGTACACCAAATGCGAAATGGGGGAGTTCGACCATCTGCGAATCGACTCGACCACCTGCTTGCCGCTGCCCGCGCCTGAGGCATCGAAGCACGCGAGCGATTCGCCACCCTTCACCACCACGCTGTGGCTGAAGCTTTCGACGAAGGCAAGGCCGGTGTCGAGCTCCCACACGCTGCCATCCACTCGATTGACGGGCTCATCTGCCACGCCCGAGTCGATCACCCGCGTGCTGACGTCAATCGGATGCGTCGTCACGCGACAAAACTACATCGCCGATGAGGATCGGCTCGCCGTGCATCGCCCTACCATCTGTGCAACTGTCATGAGCCAGCAAGCCGCCTCGTTCTCGCCGGCCCCTTACATGTCGGCCATTCCGATTGATGAGATCTTCCCGAATCTGCGTCGCAGCGTGCCCGCCGCGCGTTTCGAGCGATGTGTCGCAATCGTTGACCGGTTCTTCACCCGAACGTTGCTGCAAACCGTCGACGGCGCGCCGTTCGTCATCACGGGTGATATCCCCGCGATGTGGTTGCGTGACTCCACATGGCAGGTGGAACCCTTCTTCCATTCCCGGCTCCCTGAGATCGGTGAACTCCTCGCCGACATCTCGCGCACGCAAACCCGATTCGTCTTGCTCGATTCTTACGCAAATGCCTTCAACCCGGGCCCGACCGGCAACTGCTGGCATAAGGACTTTCCCGATCAAAACGACTGGGTGTTCGAGCGCAAGTACGAGCTCGATTCACTCGCGAGTGTGCTGCGACTTGCCAGGCGAGTGAAGGAGGTCTTCGGTATCACTCGCCATCTCGACGCACAGTTTTGGCAGGCCGTCGAACAGATGCACGGCCTCACGCGGCGCGAACAGGCACACCAGCAGGGTTCGTACGCGTTTCATCGCAATAACGGCGTGGCTCACGACTCGCTCTCGCATGATGGCCGCGGTTCGCCGACGCAGCCAACTGGCATGGTGTGGTCGGCATTTCGCCCGAGCGACGATGCTTGCGTCTACGGGTATCACGTTCCGTCAAACCTCTTCATAGCCCACGAACTACGGCTGCTCGCCACACCAGACGCCGTGGCGCTCGCCGACGACATCGAAGCCGGTGTCCGCACGCACGCACTCTCAGAGCATGGCTATGCATACGAAGTGGATGGTCTGGGCAACTCACTCTTCATCGACGACGCCAACGTGCCATCGTTGCTCTCGCTGCCGTATCTCGGAGTGTGTTCGCCGGACGACCCGTCATATCTCACGACGCGAAAGAGTGTGCTCTCGCATCGCAACCCGTGGTGGTTTAGCGGTCGCGCGTTGCGCGGTGTTGGCTCGCAGCACACGCCGCGCGATCATGTGTGGCCAATCGCTGTAGCGATCGAAGCAATGACCTCAATCAACCCAGCCGATCGAAAAGTTGCAGTCGAACTTCTTGAACAAACCGATGCGGGGACCGGCTACATGCACGAATCGATTCACGTTGACGACCCGTCTCGCTTCACACGCGAGTGGTTCTCGTGGGCCGACATGACGTGGCTCGATCTCGTGTTGCGTGGCTAGCTGCCACACCGCGCCACGCCGCGCCAGACCGCGTCGCGACTACGCAGTCGCCGCTACCACTAGGCCCGAACGGGCGGCTCCTTTGGCAATCCGAGCACGCGCTCGCCGAGAATGTTTCGCATCACGTTCGACGTGCCACCCATGATCGTGTATGCCGGTGCGTAGGCGAGGCCCTGCGTAATGTCGTCCCACAACGTGGCGTACGGGCCGAACACGCTCGACACAAAGTCGGCCACGCGGGCCTCGTGTTCGGTGCAGAAGCACTTGGTGGCCGCCGAGAACCCGGCTGGCGCCTGCTTCAAC
>JBJTOX010000057.1:0-18035 GCA_046074785.1 Actinomycetota bacterium | reverse complement strand
ATTGCCTCGCGCACAACGGCAAACTCAAATTCGTCGTGAGCTTCAACGATGCCGTACACGGTGTCACTCCGTTGCGACTCGCCGTATCTGCGGGGATCGATGTCACCTCCGCCTTGGATCAAGACGCCATCAGAGGCTGCGACAAGACTCTCAACATGACCCAGATGTTCGGATAACTGGGCCACTGTGGTCACCACGCCGCCACCACGAGCAATCGCTGCGGCGTACTTGAGGCCGTTCGAGTAGCTCTCTCCGCGAACGCCGGTGGCACCCGTGGTCAACTTGCCCGGGAGGAGGATTCGTGGAGCCAATGGCGGAGCCGTATCGCTTAACGACCAGTGACTTCGGAAATCTCGTATCCGTCGGCTTTCGCGCCAGCAATGAGGGCTTCGGCATGGTCGCGTCCACGCACTTCGAGCACGACTTGCACACCCGTTTCGCGCACGTGCAAGTCGACGCCTTCCCGCACATGTTCGACTTCGATCAGGTTGGCACCGTGCTGGGCAAACAGTGTCAGTAGTCGTGCCAGTCCACCAGGGCGGTCACTGATTCGCGCGAAGACGATGAGTCGTCTTCCACGCAATGTTTCGTGTCGACGTACCAATCCGGTGAGCAGACCGAGATCGGCATTGCCACCCGACAGCACGACACAAGTCGATCCCGTTGAGGCCGGTTTTACTCGCTCGGCGAGGAGAGCCGAAACGCCCACAGCGCCACCACCCTCGACGAAGAGTTTGGCTCGCTCGAGCAGGAGCATCATGGCATCGGCGACGCTGTCTTCATTGACGTCAATCACCTCGTCCACCCACTTGTCGATGAGGGGCGATGTCACTTCTCCTGGAACCTTGACAGCGATTCCGTCGGCTAGGGTCACGACTGGACCCGTCGGCGCCTTGCCGTAGATGTACGGAGCACACGACGAGATCTGCACACCGATCACCTTGATCGAGGGGTTCACCTGTTTGACCGCCAGTGCGACGCCCGTGAGCAAGCCACCGCCGCCGAGGGGAACGATCACTTGACTCAAGTCGGCGACATCCTCGATGAGTTCAAGACCGAGTGTTGCCTGACCTGCAACGACATCGGGGTCGTCGTACGGATGACAGAAGACCATGCCGGATTCGGCGGCGCGTGCCTTGGCGAGGGTGACGGCGTCGTCGAGACTGTCACCGCCCTCGTGCACGATCGCGCCGTAACCACGACAGGCAGCCATCTTGGCCAGTGATGCTCCGGCAGGCACGTAGATTTCGCATGGCACACCGAAGTGACGCGCTCCGAATGCCAGCGCTTGAGCATGGTTGCCGGCACTGCCCGCCACCACGCCTCTCTGAGCTCGCTCACCGAGCTCGGTGAGTTTATTCATGACCCCGCGAATCTTGAATGCGCCCGTGCGCTGCAGATTTTCTGCCTTCAACACGATCGAGCCACCGCAACGCTCACTGAGATGGGCCGATGACACGATGGGCGTCCGAGTGACCACCTTGCCGTCCCGCTTGCTGATCCGACGAATCTGATCGAGGGAAATCTCGACGGCCTTGTCGCGACCCATGCAGCAACTACGGTATCGCTGTGCGAGCACTCGTAGTTGGCAATCGCGGCGATGCGGATGCAGGACTCGTCGGCTCGCGGCTTGGTGAACTTGGTTTCTCTCTTGAGTTCAACGAACGGGAGTATCCGCGCCAGTGGAAATCACTCGCGGGTATCGACCTCGTGTTGTTGCTTGGATCAGAGTGGTCGGTGTACTGGGAGAGCAACGCCAAGGAGGTCGAGGCGGAGGTCGATCTCCTGCGCACCGCAATGACTCGAGGAGTTCCGGTGTTCGCAATTTGTTTCGGCGCCCAACTTGTTGCGCATGCACTGGGTGGCACCGTGTCCCGTGCCCAGCGCCCGGAGATTGGCTGGCATCCAGTCTCGAGCACCACCTATCCGGAGCTGCTGTCGCGGGAGTGGTTGCAGTGGCACTATGACGTGTTTACCGTGCCGTCGCAACTGCAGGCAGTTGCCATCAACGACGTCGGACCCCAGGCGATGCTGGGTAAGCGGCTGTTTGCTACGCAGTTCCATCCCGAGGCGACGCTTGGAATCATTACGCAGTGGAGCATGGGAGCAGGCACGGCCGAACTCCACGGCATCGGTGTAGACCCCAAGCACCTTTGTGAAATCTCAGCGGGGAAGGTCGCCGAAACTGCGGCTGCGTCGGCGCGCCTCGTTGACTGGTTTCTTGCAGAAGTAGCCGCGTAGTAGTTTTTTCCCGATGTCTGGGGCCTCGGATTTCCTGCGGTCGTATCTTGTCGTCGGCTGGTTCGGACTCGCCGCCGTCGTGCTCGCCGGGTTGCTCTTGTGGGTGTCGTCGGTCGTTCGCCCGTCGCGACCCGGCCACGAGAAACTCCTTACTTATGAAAGTGGCGTCGACCCCGTCGGAGAAGGTTGGTCGCAGAGCCAGGTTCGCTACTACATCTTCGCGCTGCTCTTCGTCGTCTTCGACGTGGAAGCGGTGTTCATCTTCCCGTGGGCGACGCAACTCGAGCGCTACGGCACCTTCGGACTCGTCGAAATGGGCATCTTCGTATTCGTACTTCTTCTCGGTCTCGTCTACGCCTGGCGCAAGGGAGTGTTGCGATGGGTCTAGTTGAACGCGGTCGCATGCCGCGCCCGCTATCGGCGCTCTTCAATCTCGGTCGCTCCTACAGCATGTGGGTGTACCAGTGGGGTCTTGCTTGCTGTGCCATCGAGATGGGAGCAGCGTTCGGTTCGCCGCGTTACGACGTCATGCGACTCGGTGTGATTCCACTGCCGGCGAGCCCGCGACAGGCCGACCTCGTCGTCATCTCGGGAACGGTCACCGACAAGATGGCCCCGGCCGTGAAGCGCCTCTATGAACAGATGCCCGAACCGAAGTACGTCATCAGCATGGGAAGTTGCGCGAATTGTGGTGGACCATATTGGGATTCGTATTCCGTGACGAAGGGTGTCGACCAGATCATCCCCGTTGATGTGTACGTGCCCGGGTGCCCACCTCGACCAGAGGCATTGCTCGAAGGCATCGTGTTGTTGCAGGAACGCATCAAGAACGAAGACATGGGAGCGCGCTGGCGTGGTGAGGGCACTCGCTCGATTGATGCAAGTGCCGCCGCCGAGCGGAAGGGCAAGCCAGTTGTCGTCGGCAACTGAATTCGAATCATGACTACTTCATCAAGCACGCAACCGCGCATCACCTCAGCCGCAGAGGTCAAGGCCGCACTCGGCGACCGACTCGTCGACTCGTTCCATAAGGATGACTTGTGGCTACAAGTGCGAACTGACTCGTGGAAGTCATCGATGCGCACCTTGCGTGACACGCTCGGATTCCACTACTTCTGCTTCCTCTCGGCAATCGACTGGATGCCATCTCCCTACGGACGTGGTGAAGATGATCCAACCGAGCCAGCGCCGGTTCGCGACACCACCATCCGGCAGGGCTACGCCGGGGGTGCCACCCGCATGCAGGTGTTCGTGCGAGTTTCGAATCCGGTGACGCACGTGAG
This sequence comes from Actinomycetota bacterium, assembly GCA_046074785.1. GTDB lineage: Bacteria > Actinomycetota > Acidimicrobiia > Acidimicrobiales > Ilumatobacteraceae > F1-60-MAGs027. The sequence continues at coordinate 14,511 of JBJTOX010000057.1, read as the reverse complement.
TGTCATCGTCAAGGTCGATGTTCCCGACGATTCACTCACCATCGAGTCGATTCACGACGTCTACGCCGGGGCCAATTGGCACGAGCGTGAAACACACGAGATGTTCGGCATCAACTTCGTCGGACACCCCGACCTGCGCAACATGTATCTCCCAATCGACTTCGAGGGTCACCCGTTACGCAAGGACTACCCACTGCTCGCGCGCATGATCAAGCCGTGGCCGGGCATCGTCGATGTCGAACCGCTGCCGGGCGGCGCAGACGATGAAGGTGGTGAAGAGCAATGAGCATCACCGATCGCGTGCTGGGGGACCGCCAGCGTCTCGCCTACATCGCCAGTCAGGCCGCGGACTCGCGCTTGAACGTGGAACTCGAGACCGAAGGAATGACGTTGAACATCGGTCCCCAGCACCCGGCGACTCATGGCACGTTGCGCATCATCGCGCGACTCGACGGTGAGCAAGTGGTGTGGGCTGAACCTTCGTGTGGCTACATGCACCGTGGGTACGAGAAACTCGCCGAAGTGCGCACGTATCCGCAGGTCACGACGCTCGTCAATCGCATCGACTGGCTCGGTAGTTTCGCCAACGAGGTGCCGTTCATCCTCGCTGCGGAGAAGTTGATGGAAGTCGAGGCACCGCCGCGTGCCCAACACATCCGCACGATTCTCTTTGAACTGTCGCGAATCGCCAACGTTTCACTGTTCTTGGGTGATCTCGGCGTGCAAATGGGTGCGATTACCCCGGTGTTCTTTGCGTTCCGTGATCGCGAGTACGTGCTTAACCTGATTGAAGGTGCAACGGGTGGTCGTTTCCATCCGAATTTCGATCGCATTGGCGGACTGAAGGACGACCTTCCAAAAGGTTGGATTGCCGAAACCAAAGCAGTCATGAAGAAGTTGCGTACGTTCTGCGACCAGATTGAAGAGCTGCTCTTTGGCAACGAGATCTTCCAGTCGCGCACGCGAGGCATCGGAGTGATTCCCCGCGATATTGCTCTCCAATTCGGTCTCTCCGGGGCCAACCTGCGAGCGAGCGGCGTCGATTGGGACCTGCGCCGTGATCACCCACTGCCCATGGCATGGAACAAGGCCGATTGGAAAGTGTGGACGCACCCCGACGGCGACAGCTTCGCCCGTTGCTGGGTGCGCCTCCAAGAAACGCGCGAGGCCACCAAGATCGTCGATCAGTTGATCGACACCATCCCGACCGGCCCGATCATGGCGAAGGTGCCCAAGATCATCAAAGTGCCCGAGGGCGAAGCATGGGTATCGACGGAGAACCCGCTCGGTGAGATGGGCTATTACGTCGTATCGCGCGGCGAACTCGGGCCGTTCCGCGTGAAGATTCGCTCGGCGAGTTTCAACAACATCTCCGTAACCCCGTGGGTGCTTCGCGGGGTGTACGTGCCGGACATCGTGACGATTCTGGCGTCGCTGTACTTCATCCTCGGGGACATCGACAGATGATCGGACAGTTGGCGGTCGAGATCCCTTACTGGGGTCAGTCGTTGCTGCGCGTACTCGGTGGCATCGTCGCTGTGCTCTTGCCGGCCGGAACCATCGTCTATGTCTTCTTGTTCAAGATGATGTCATTCATGCAGAGCCGACTCGGGCCCATGGAGGCGGGTCCGTACGGGTCGCTCCAGCTTGTCGCTGAAGTCGGCAAGTGGTTGCAGAAAGAAGACATCGTTCCCGAGCGGGCCGATGCACGCATCTTCAAGCTGGCGCCAATCATCGTGCTGGTCAGCACGTTCTTGCTCGTGGCCGTGGTGCCGTTCGGCCCCGATGCATGGTTCACTGATTTTGAGGCGGGCATCTTCTACGCACTCGCCGTGTCGTCACTCTCGGTGCTCGGCATTCTCATGGCCGGATGGGCGAGTGCCAACAAGTACTCGTTGCTCGGCGGATTGCGTGCCGCAGGTCAGCTCATCGCATATGAATTGCCGATGGTGCTCGCCGTGATCGGCGTAATCATCCAAGCCGAGACGATGAACCTGCAGAAGATCGTCGAGGCGCAGAATGCCGGCTCGATCTTCGGCTTCGAGGGTCTCGGCAATCCGTTCATCCTCACGCAATTCGTCGGGTTCCTCGTGTTCATGGTTGCGATTCAGGCCGAACTCACGCAGGCGCCGTTCGATATGCCGATTGCCGAGAGCGAACTCGTTTCGGGTTACATGACGGAGTACTCGGGTTTTCGCTTCCTCGTCTTCTTCATCGGTGAGTTTGCGACGGCCGGCGTGTTCTCACTGATTGCCTCGGTGCTGTTCCTCGGCGGATGGGGTGTTCCGTTCGCGTGGTTCGGTTGGACCGACATCAACTCGGTCGACAACTGGATGAACGTCGTTGGACCAATCATCATGATCACCAAGATGATGTTGGTTGCCTTCCTCATCATGTGGGTGCGCTTCAGTTACCCACGATTCCGTGAGGACCAACTGCAGAAATTCGCGTGGAAGGTGCTCATTCCTGTGTCGCTCGGCAACATCGCGGTGACCTCGATCTTCAAGGTGGTGATGTAGATGGCAAAGGTTCCAGGTTTGGTGAAGGGGCTCGGTGTCACCCTCGGCACCTTGTTCGAGACGGTGACGAAGGGCGCAAACACCGTGCAGTACCCACACGAGAAAGAGGCCCCACCGACGCGTGCTCGTGGTGTCATCGCACTGCATGAGGGCAACTGCACCTCGTGCATGTTGTGTGCAAGGTCGTGTCCTGACTGGTGCATCTACATCGAAGGACACAAAGAACTCGCCCCACCGCGCCGCGAAGGTGGCAAGCCCCGACAGGTCAACAAACTCGACAGGTTCGACATCGACTACGCACTGTGCATGTACTGCGGCATCTGCGTCGAGGTGTGCCCGTTCGACGCTCTCTTTTGGAGTCCTGAATACGAGTATTCGGAGCCACGAATCGCGGACTTGCTCCACGACAAGGCAAAGCTTGGCGAATGGATGGAGACCGTGCCGGAGGCCCCCGAACTCGAATCTGGCGCAGAAAAGAAGAAGAAGTAGCTCGTGATTTCCGCAGATCTGTTCGTTGCGCAGAACATCGGTTTTGCCGTCATCGCCCTGCTCATGATCGTGGGTGCTGTCCGGGTGGTTACCACCAACAATGTGGTGCATGCGGCCCTGTGGCTGGTGACGGTGCTCGCCGGTGCGGCAGCGCAGTACGTGTTGCTTGCCGCTGAATTCGTCGCCGTGACGCAGGTACTCGTCTACATCGGCGCCGTGATGGTGCTGTTCCTCTTCGGCACGATGCTGACGCGTGCCCGAATCGGGGCCGAGCGCGATTTAAACAACACCTATTGGAAGCTCGGCATCCCCGTTGCAGGGCTCTTGCTTGCCGCGATGGGCATCGCAATCGTCTCGTCGTTCGGTGACGAACAGCTTCCGAGCGACGGGCGCGTCGTTCCAATTGCTGACATATCCGACCAGATCTTCGGTCCGTATCTGCTGCCGTTCTGGGCGCTTTCATTCGTGTTGCTTGCGGCGATCATCGGAGCCATCGTGCTGGCTCGCAAGGACTAAATCGCATGTTGACGAGTCAGTTCCTTCTCCTTGGGGCAGTGCTCTTTTGCATCGGCGTCTATGGCGTCATCGCACGAAAGAACGCCGTGCTCGTCCTCATGTCCATCGAACTCATTCTCAATTCGGTGAACATCAACCTGCTTGCCTTCGCCCTGCGAAACGGCTCCGCCGACGGGCACACCTTCGCCCTGTACATCATCGCCGTCGCGGCTGCCGAAGTCGGAGTCGGTTTGGCGATGGTGCTGATGATCTACCGCAACCGTCGGAGCATCGGGCTTGACGAACTCAGTGAGATGCGGGGCTGAACATGTTCGCGGCATCCGAGACTCTCGCACCACTCGCTGGTGGATGGTTCCTGAACAACGCGTGGCTTGCCCCGGTCGTGCCGACCATCGGCTTTGCGTTGATCGTTCTGTTCGGCAAGCGTTTGCCGAAGAAAGGCAGCGAGATCGGAGTGCTGTCGCTCCTCGTCAGCCTGGTGCTGGCGACAGGTGCGGCATGGCAGTGGATTCAGCGGGTCAACTCCGCCGCAGACGAACAGTTCGTCTCACCCGTGGTGCGCACTTGGACGTGGTGGCAATCCGGGGGAGTGCAATTCACCATCGGTCAGCACATCGACGGCCTCACCGTCGTGGTGCTCTTCGTTGTCGCATTCATCTCCACTCTTGTGCAGATTTATTCGCTGGAGTACCTGCGCGGAGACCGCCGTTACACCCACTTCTTTGCCGCCCTTACGTTGTTCTCTGCAGGAATGATGGCGATGGTCGTCGCCGAAGACATGATTCTGTTCCTCCTGGGTTGGGAAATCATGGGACTCTGCTCATTCATGCTCATCGGCCACTGGTGGGAAGACGGGGCGAACAGTCGCGCGGCATTGAAGGCATTCTTCACGGTGCGATCCGGCGACGTGGGTCTGCTGGTCGGTATCGCCATCTTGTTCTTCGCCGCCAACGATTGGACGACCGAGAACCTCGGATTGTCCGGGTTCTCCATTCGCGGCGTGTCGGCGTGGGCGCTCTCGGGTGATCCAAATTCCACGGCAATCCTGATGGCTGCGATCGCACTGTTCATCGCTTGCATCGGCAAGAGCGGACAATTCCCACTGCACACATGGTTGCCCGATGCCATGGCGGGTCCGACACCGGTGAGTTCGCTCTTGCACTCCTCGACGATGGTGGTTGCAGGAGTCTTCCTCGTGGCTCGGCTGTATCCGGTGTTCTTCACCGGTCTCGACATTCTCGGACCTTCCTCGAACGTGATCATGGTGATTGCTGCAATCACCATCGTGATCGCCGCTGCGCTGGCATTCGTGCAGAGCGACATCAAGCGTGTGCTCGCCTACAGCACCGTCAGCCAGCTGGGCTACATGATGCTCGGTCTCGGCGCGGGTGCATGGCTACCGGCCGTATTCCACATCTTCACCCACGCGTTCTTCAAGGCGTGCCTCTTCTTTTGTGCAGGCTCGATAAGTCATAGTGCCTCGCATCATTCATTCGACATGAAGAAGGACATGGGCGGGCTGCGCAAACACATGCCCGTCACCTTCGCGGCGTGGACGGTGTCGACGCTCGCGCTGTGCGGCGTCTTCCCGTTCTCCGGCTTCTTCTCCAAGGACGAGATCATCGACAACGTGGGCGGCAATGGATACACGTTCTTCATGGTGGTGGGGTTGTTCGGTGCGTTCCTCACCGCGGCATACATGACTCGTGCGACGTACCTCACGTTCTTTGGTGAAGCACGCGGTGCGGCGGCGGGACAACACGAGACGGCTCACGATTCGCACGCCGCTCACGGGCATGATGCACATCACGCAGACCACCATGACCACGACACTCATGGAAGTGATGCGCACGCTGGACCGCACGAATCGGGCGTGCTCATCACCGGGCCAATTGCCATCTTGGCGGTGCTGGCAATCTTCGCCGGCTTGTTCAACGCAACGCCGTTCGGTTCCTCTTGGGAGTATCTGAAGGAATGGGTCGAACCGCGAGCTGCCGTGGTTGCTGAAGCCAAGGCTGGTGGACCTGGCGAGTCGCTCATCATCGCCGTGCCCGCCGCCGAGGAGGGTGAATCAGCCTCTCCGTGCGGCAAGGAAACCCCGAAGGACGGCATCTGCTATGCACCCAAGCTCAACCATGCCAAGTTCAAGTGGTCGAAAGCGCTGTTGTCGTTGGCGATCGTGTTCGCCGGGATTGCCGCGAGCTGGTTGCTCAGTGCAGCCTTCTACGGACGACGTGATCCGCGGCTCGTCGGCCTGACGCAACGCAACACGATGGCCCGAGCCGGGTACCGACTGCTTGCCAGCAAGTACTACCTCGACGATTTGTACGAGCGCGGAGTGGTGAACAGCGTGTCGGGCCCGATTGCACGAGCCGCGTATTGGTTCAACCAGAAAGTGCTCGACGGAATCCTGCACGGCGTTGCGCGTACGGCAAGGACGGTGGCGACCATCGTGTACCGAGACATCGACCAGCGACTAGTTGACGGTGCAGTCAACGCTTCAGCCGACGTCACAAAGACGGCCGGTGCAACCGTGCAACCGATCCAATCAGGGCGAGTGGGCCACTACGGTGCGTTGCTGTTTGCAACCGCTGCCGTTGCGGCGCTCGTCTTCGTAATCCTCAATACCTGAATACGAAACGGGAGATAACACCATGCAGATGATCCGCGACGACAACTGGGTGCTCAGCGTCGGCACGTTCCTGCCGATGCTCGGCGTGCTCGTACTGCTCGTCACTCCGAAGGCAAAGGAATCCGCAATCAAGATGACCACGCTCATCACATCGATTGCCACCGTTGCCGTTGGTGCTTTCACGCTGATGAACTTCAATTTCGACAAGGCAGGATCGATGCAATTCGTCGCCGAGACGAGTTGGATCCCAGTCATCAAGAGCACCTACTTCATCGGTGTCGACGGCATCAGCCTGCCGCTGTATTTGTTGAGCATGGTGGTGACGTTGCTCGTCGTCATCTACAGCCTCGACCACATCCCGTCGCCAGGAAACCCCAAGGCGTTCTTCGTGCTCATGCTCATCCTGCAAACGGGAATGGCGGGCACGTTCATCGCCCAGGATCTCATCCTCTTCTTCGTGTTCTTCGAACTGGTGCTCCTACCGATGTACTTCATGATCGGAGTGTGGGGTGGCGAACAGCGTCAGTATGCATCACTCAAGTTCTTCCTCTACACGATGTTCGGCTCGGCACTGATGCTGGTGGCCTTCTTGGCGGTGTTCTTCAAGACCGGAGCCGAGAGTTTTGCCATCCCGTATCTCGTCGAGAACGGCGCCGGAATCGCCAAGAACGTGCAGATCTGGATATTTGCGGGAATGTTCGTGGGCTTTGCGGTGAAGGTTCCGATGTTTCCGTTCCACACCTGGTTGCCCGATGCGCACACGCAGGCGCCAACCCAGGGTTCGGTAATCCTGGCCGCCATTCTGCTGAAGCTCGGAACCTACGGTTTCGTGCGCATCGCCATCCCGATGTTGCCAGACGCGGCCATCGAGTGGGCACCGTGGATCGGTGGTCTCGCCGTGATCGGCATCATCTACGGCGCACTCGGCTGCCTCGCGCAAACCGACATGAAACGACTCATCGCGTTCTCTTCGGTTGCCCACATGGGATTCGTGATGCTCGGTATCTCGACACTCACGTCATTCGGAGTCAACGCAGCTGTGTTCGGCATGGTCGCGCACGGTTTGATCACCGGCATGTTGTTCTTCATCGCCGGCAGCGTGAAGGAGCGCTATCACACGCTCGAAATCAGCAAGCTTGGCGGCATGCTGACGCAAGCGCCACGATTGGGTTGGATACTCGGACTCTGCTCGATGGCGTCACTCGGCTTGCCGGGTCTTGCCGGATTCTGGGGTGAATTCCCCGCGATCCTCTCTGCCTACAACCCGGCCGACGGCCTCAACGTCACGGTGTACCGCACCTACATGGTGATCGCTGCGCTCGGTACCGTCTTTGCCGCGGCCTACTTGCTGTGGCTGTATCAACGAACCGCCTTCGGAACCCCGAAGGGCCATGACCACCACGACGTGCACGACGTGAACTTCCACGAGTGGATTGCGTGGCTGCCATTGCTGATCGCAATCGTCGCTTTCGGTGTGGCACCGAACCTCCTCTTCTCAATCATCGATCCGGCGGTGCAGGGCACCCTGCGCGCGTTCGGAGGCTGACCAGTGACCTTCCTCGTTGAGTCAGCAGCCTCTTGGACGGCACCGACGATCGATTACCACGCGCTCGCACCAGAGATCGTGTTGGCAATCGGCCTCACCGTCGTGCTGCTCACCGACTTGTTCACGACCGAGCGAAGCAAGTGGTTGCTCTCGGTATTGACGGGTTTCTCGTTGCTCGGTGCCGCAGTGCCCGTACTGACGTTGGCCCTTCACGACGATTCGACCCGCTCGTTGTTCGATGGTCGATACGTCGTCGACGAGTTCAGCCTCGTGATGAAGGGACTCTTCCTCGTTGCGGGCTACGTCATCGTGCTGCTCTCCTCGTCGCACGTCGAAGAGGGCGACTATTGGCGCGGCGAATACTGGTTCCTGCTCCTCACCAGCCTGTTGGGAATGGTGATGATGGCATCGTCACGCGATCTCGTTTCGGTGTTCGTGGCACTTGAGTTCCTCTCGATTCCGGCGTACATGCTCGCGGCGTGGCGCAAGCGTGACCTGAAGAGCAATGAGGCTGGTGTGAAGTACTTCTTGCTCGGGGTGTTCGCATCGGCAGTGATGTTGTACGGAATGTCGCTCTTGTACGGGCTCGCCAACTCAACCTTGCTCGTCGACATTGCGAAGTCGATTTCGCTCGCCGGCGAGTTTGCGGCAGTCCAGGCACTCGCAGTCGTATTCGTGGTGGTGGGTTTTGCGTTCAAGGTGTCGGCAGTTCCCTTCCACACTTGGGCGCCTGATACCTACGAGGGTGCACCAACGCCGGTCACCGCGTTTCTCTCCGTTGCGAGCAAGGCCGCTGGATTCATCGCACTCGTCGTCCTCGTGTTGACGGCGTTCCCGGCCGCTCGTGACGTGTGGCAGCCGTTCATTTGGGTGTTGTCGGCGCTCACGATGACGATCGGCAACGTGTTCGCACTCAGGCAGACGAATCTCGTCCGCATGATTGCGTACTCCTCGGTGAGCCAGGGCGGCTTTGTGTTGATGCCGCTTGCGGTTGCTGGCGGTGCGGCCGGTGAGTCGGCGCTCCGCGCGGTAGTCGTGTATCTCATCGTCTACGCAGCAACGAACCTCGGTATGTTCGGAGCAATCCTCGCCGTGTCGCGCAAGACGCGTAGCGGCGACATTGCGTCACTCGGCGGGCTGTTCTCGTATGCACCGGCACTCGGGGTGCTCTTCACCATCTTCCTTGCATCGCTCGCCGGCATTCCGCCACTTGGCGGCTGGATCGGCAAATTCGCCGCGTTTCAGGCCCTGCTCACTGACGCATCCCCGTGGGCGTATGCGCTGGCCGTCATCGGTGCGGTGAATTCCGTTATTGCATTCGGCTACTACGGCAACATCATGCGCGAAATCTGGATGCGACCGGTACCGCACGGTGATACGACGCCGATCGTCACTCCATCATCACTGCAGATTGCACTCGGCATCACCGCAGTTGCAACGCTCGTTCTCGGCATCCTGCCCGGGGTCGTGCTGCACTTCGGTGACATCGCTGAGCTCGTCGGTGCCTTCGGCAGCTGACGACGTTCGACAGGCGATCGACGCCGCCGGCGGCGCGATCAGATTCGATGAATTCGTCTCCATCGCGCTGTACGGCCCGCACGGTTTCTATACGAGCGCGGCGACGACGGGCCCGGGGTCCGAACCGTCACGAACGGGTCGCGCGGGGCGACGAGGCGACTTCCTGACGTCTCCAGAGGTCGGCCCATTGTTCGGTGCCGTCATTGCACGAGCCCTCGACGCATGGTGGGTCGAGCTTGGTCGTCCGGATCCGTTCGTCGCGGTCGAAGTTGGTGCCGGACCCGGCACGCTCGCACGCACGGTACTCGCGGCGCGACCGAAATGTATCGATGCACTCCGATATCAGGCAGTCGAAGTATCTGCGGCGCAACGCGCTTTGCATCCGCAGAACGTCGCCTCACGGTCCAGCATGCCGAGCGAATCGTTTACGGGCGTCATCATCGCCAACGAACTGCTCGACAACATGCCGTTCAGACTGTTCGTGTTTGATGGCGGATGGCGTGAGGCGTACGTCGCAATGGATGATTCACGACTCGTAGAGCGACTCGTAACACCATCGGAAGCTCCGGTCAGCTTGCCGAGCACGGCTGCCCATGGTTCACGAGTTGCAATTCAAGACGCAGCTCGCGTGTGGGTGAACAACGCGTTGGCCCAGCTCGAGCATGGTCGACTCATCGTGATTGATTACTGCTCGAACACCGATTCGATGTCGACGAGACCGTGGCGAGAGTGGCTCCGAACCTACGTAGCCCACGGGAGGGGAGTGCATTATCTCTCCTCTGTTGGCGAGCAGGACATCACCGTCGACGTAGCGGTTGATCAGTTACCCACTCCGACGTCGGTGTCGACACAAACAGACTTCCTGCGGACATACGGCATCGACGAACTCGTCAACGAAGGTAGGTCTGCATGGCAGGGTGCGGCAGCAGCTCCCGACCTGACTGCGCTCATGATGCGCAGTCGAATTCGCGAGGCCGAAGCACTCCTGCAACCAGACGGCCTCGGGAGCTTCAGCGTGCTCGAGTGGTGTCGCTGAGGGTGACGTCGCGGTCGTCGGGCTTGCTGGTCATCCACGCCGAAAAAATCACGACGCACATCCCGACGACCGATACCAATGCAATGTGCTCATCGAGGAAGAGAGCGCCGAGCACGAGACCGACGACTGGTGTGAAATACGTGGGAATCATTGCTCGTGTGATCCCCGTGCGTTCGAGCAACGTTCCAAACACGAGGAATGCAATACCCGTACCGACGACACCGAGAAGAATCACGGCAAGAATCGCCCCGAGATCGAACTCTGAATTGCCGATGCCGGGAAGTGCAACGGGAAGGGTCCACACCGCCGCCGCGAATTGCACTCGCATGAGCAACCGTGCTGGTGAATACTGGGCCTGAAGTGGACGAGCAACGTTTGCTCCGATGGCGTAACACAACACTGCGGCGAAGAGAAAGACCATTCCGCGCGTATCTGCAATCATCTCGCCGGTGGCCGATTCACTTCGTACTGCCGGGAGTGCAATCGTGACGATTCCGAAGAATCCGATACCGACGGCAACGACTCTCTTTGCGCTGGGCAACCGGCGAACCCATAGAGCGGTAACACATGCCATGATGACCGGTAGGCCGCCGTTCACCATTGCTGCAATCCCACTGGTAACGGTTCGCTCAGCGAGGGGAAAGAGCCAAAACGGAAGCGCCATCCATACCAAACCCAGGACGGCGATACGCGGCCAGTGTTCGCGAGGAATCGGCTCTCGGGAGCCGGGCACACACGCAAGTGCCATTCCGCCAGCAACGGCTCGGCCGAAGGGAACGACTGCAGGATCGAGATACTCGATGGCGATTGCAATCAACAGGAACGATGAACCCCATGTCAGCGAGAGCATTCCTGAGAGCATCCACTCAATGGGCCCAAAGCGTTTGACTGCCAGTTGATCGCGCATGACTTCTTACTAATCTCGCACATAACCACTCGACCGATGGAGCACATGATGGCAAGCGCAAACGATCCCACCATCCAGGATCTCGGGCACGAAGATCGTCGGTTCCCACCCTCTCGGGCGTTCAGCGAGTCGGCGCTGGTGTCCGACGATTCGCTCTACTCAGAAGCGGCCCGTGATCGTGAGGCGTTCTGGAATCGTCACGCTCTGGAACTTCTGACATGGACCAAGCCTTGGCACACGACGTCTGAATGGGAACCTCCGTTTGCACGGTGGTTTGTTGGTGGGGAACTCAACGCCTCTTTCAACTGTCTTGACCGACACGTGCTTGCCGGTCGCGGTGAGAAAGTGGCGTTCTATTGGGAGGGCGAGCCAGGGGATACTCGAATCGTCACCTACAGCGAGCTTCTCGATGAGACGCAGCGTCTAGCAAACGCACTGCGTTCGCTCGGCGTGGAAAAGGGTGACCGAGTGAACATCTACCTCCCGATGATTCCCGAGGCAGTTGTCGCAATGCTGGCGTGCGCGCGCATCGGAGCCGCACACAGCGTGGTGTTCGGAGGATTCTCGGCACAGGCTCTCGCTGATCGAATCAACGACGCGTCGGCAAAGGTGCTGATTACGGCTGACGGCGGGTGGCGACGCGGCGAGGTGTTTCCACTCAAGCCGCAGGCAGACGTCGCACTGGCAACCACACCTTCTATCGAGCATGTCGTGGTCGTGAAGCGGGGTGGGAATGAAGTGAGCATGCAACCTGCGCGCGACCACTGGTATCACGAATTGCTGGCTGCTGCCTCACCCGTGTGTCCGCCGGAATCGGTCGATTCTGAGCACCTGTTGTTTCTGCTGTACACCTCGGGCACGACCGGGAAACCGAAGGGCATCATGCACACGACTGGTGGGTATCTCACTCATGTCGCCACGACCTTTCGGTATGTGTTCGATCATGCACCCGATAAGGACATCTACTGGTGCACTGCCGACGTTGGTTGGGTGACGGGCCACAGTTACATCGTGTACGGACCGCTCGTCAATGGGGCGACACAGGTGATGTACGAAGGTGTGCCGAATCATCCTGCCAACGACCGAATTTGGTCGATCATCGAGAAGTACAAGGTGTCGGTCTTCTACACCGCACCTACTGCAATCCGCACCTATATGAAGTGGGGTCAGCAAGAGCCGGCGAAACACGACCTGTCATCGCTACGACTGCTGGGCAGTGTCGGCGAACCGATCAACCCCGAGGCATGGATGTGGTACCACGAACACATCGGTGCCGGACGTTGTCCCATCGTCGATACCTGGTGGCAAACGGAGACCGGTGGCATCATGATCAGCCCGCTTCCCGGCGTCACCGTCACCAAGCCAGGATCCGCCACACATCCGTTGCCCGGAGTCGTGGCTCACGTGGTCGACGAAAACGGGCAAGTGATTACTCGAGGCGGTGGATACCTGACCCTTACCGCACCGTGGCCCGGAATGCTGCGCGGTATCTGGGGTGACAGTGAGCGCTATCGGCAAACGTATTGGAGCAGATTCGAGGGCCGCTACTTCGCTGGTGACGGTGCCAAACTCGACGAAGACGGCTACTTGTGGCTACTCGGGCGAGTGGACGATGTGATGAACGTGTCAGGGCACCGTATCTCCACCACCGAAGTCGAATCGGCACTCGTTTCACACCCCGCAGTCGCTGAAGCGGCAGTCGTCGGCGCCGATGATGCGACGACCGGACAAGCGATCATCGCCTATGTGACCGTACGTGGTGGACAAACGGTCGACGAGAGAGTTCTGCGTGATCACGTTGCAAAAGAAATCGGCGCGATTGCCAAACCCAAGACCATCTACTTCACTCCCGACCTTCCAAAGACGCGAAGTGGAAAGATCATGCGTCGCCTGCTTCGCGACGTGGCCGAGGGACGCAACCTCGGTGATACGACGACACTCGCAGATGCGTCGGTGGTGACCGAGCTTCAGCGCCGTGCCACGGAATCGACGGCGGAGGACTAAATCAAGACACGAATCCCAGTAGGGATTCCAGTCGGTTGAGGGTTTCAGTCGCGAAAATTGACGAACTGCAACGAGATGCCGAGATTGGCCGACTTCAGCAACGCGATTGCCGCTTGCAAGTCGTCCCGCTTCTTGCTGGACACCCGAATTGAGTCGCCCTGGGTTTGGGATGAGACGCCTTTCGGGCCCTTCTCCTTGATGAGCTTGTTGATTTCCTTGGCCTTTTCGCTGGAGATTCCCACCTTGACCGTCACGACCTGACGCACGGACTCGCCGGTGGCAGGCTCGATCTTTCCCCACTCCAATCCGCGAAGTGAGACCCCGCGCTTCACGAGCCGCTCCTCGAGCACCGTACGTAAGGCCCGCAAACGATCTTCGCTCGCCGTTCGCAGGGTGATGACGAGCTCTACCTGTTCGATGGAGGAGTCAGTGTTCTTGAAGTCGTAGCGCTGTGCAATCTCGCGCTGTGCTTGGTCGATTGCATTCTTGAGTTCCTGTCGGTCGACTTCTGAGACGACATCAAAGCTTGGCATGCCCGACACGATAGCCAAGCCGTTAGAGTGAGATGCCTCGGGGTCGGTACCCAAGCGGCCAAAGGGAGCAGACTGTAAATCTGCCGGCATCTGCCTACGTAGGTTCGAATCCTTCCCGGCCCACTGAGCTCAGTTCGTGAGAATTTTCTGCATGATTACTGAGTCGAGCCAGCGTCCGAATTTTCTGCCGATTTCTCGCTCGACTCCCACCTCATTGAAGCCGAGCGATCTGTGGAGTGCGAGAGAACCGTGACTCTGTGAGTCAATTCGTGCAATCACCGTATGGAAGCCAGAGTCACGCGCGATCTCCAGCAGGTTGCTGAGAAGGAGTCGCCCGATTCCCCGTCGATGGAAGTCGCGGTGGACATAGATCGAGTTTTCAACCGTCGTGCGGTATCCAGCACGATCTCGGTACGTGCTGAGAGCCGCGAATCCCACGACTTTTGAATGATTCTCTTCTGCGACGATTGCAGAGAATGCACCGCTGCGAGCGGACAACCACTCGACCTGAGCGTCGACCGTACGGGGCACCAAGTCGAACGTCGCGGTCGTATTCTCAACCTCATAGTTGTAGATCTCGGCGATTGACTCGGCATCTCGCCGTTCTGCGACTCGTAACGAGACTGTCATCGTCACCAGGTAGTCTAAGTTTGACGTTGCAACAGCAACTTCAGTGCCCTCTTAGCTCAGTTGGCAGAGCACTTCCATGGTAAGGAAGAGGTCGTGGGTCCGATTCCCACAGAGGGCTCGCCTAGCGGCGGCGTAGCTCAGTTGGTAAGAGCATCCGGCTCATAATCGGAAGGTCATCGGT
>JBJTOX010000056.1:0-7808 GCA_046074785.1 Actinomycetota bacterium | reverse complement strand
CGTCAGCCAGTTCGTGCCGCCAGCGCCGGTGACGGGGACGTACAGCAACAAGTCGGCAAAGGAAAAATCTGCCAGCATTCCCCACTCCGATACCAGCGCCGTGAGATGGGCGACGTCGTCGTCATTCAGCTCGGTGTGATTGCTGGCGAGTTCGACGAGCGTCGGCATGCGTACCGACCATTCTTGTCGGTCAGCGGCGGTGCAACGCTTCTCCCAATGCAAGCAACGACCCCACATCGGTGATGTCACCGCCGCGTGACTCGCTCGCAAGCACGCTCGCCTCCCAGCCAGACATGCGTTGCATGGCTACCTGTTCGCGACTGGCGACGGCGGACAATTCGCGCTCAGCGGCGGCAAGAGACCGATCGACGAGATCGCTACTGCGTTCGAGCTCAGTCGCTCGGGCGGTCGCCCCAGCGACCAGACGCAACGGGACGAGTCGGTTCGCCAGTACTGCCTCGAGACGGTGATGCCGCCGTCGTAGCTCATCGACCAAGAAACCTGCTTCGTTCATGGCGACCGGTTCTGCACTCGTCACCACCACGTACGACGTCGCCGGATCGGAGAGCAACGACCCGACACGTCGCGAGCGTGCAACGATCGGAGCCTCCATCGTGCGGAACAGCGTGAAGAACTCCGCGATGTCGGAGAGGAATGCCGCACCGAGGATGCGATCAGCGACGATGAAGAACGGGCGCGAGGCAAGTGAGAGCAAGCGTGACTGGGTTGGCGCCGTGAGCAACCGCAATAGCCGACTGCCGAAGAACTGTTCCATGCGACGCGGAGCATCGAGTACGGAGAGTGCGCTGCGTGACGGTGGAGTGTCGACGATCACGAGATCGAACCGTCCCGTTTCTCGCGCTTCGAACAGACGCTCGGTAACGACGTAGTCGTGGCTGTGCACGAAACGCGATGTGAGGGTCTTGTACAGATCATTGGCGAGCACCCGGTCGCGTGTCGCGGCGTCGGGTGCGTGACGGCGAATCATGTCGTCCCAGCTCGACTTCGTGTCGATCATCGCCATCGTCAACGTGCCGCGCGCAGATGACAGCGCGACGGGAACCTCGACATTGCCGAGCGACTCGAGCCCGAGTGCCGTCGCCAACCGGCGTGCCGGGTCGACCGTGAGCACCAACACACGTTTGTTGAAGTGGGTAGCTGCGGTGACTCCGAGCGCGGCTGCCGACGTCGTCTTCCCGACACCACCCGGGCCGCAGATGACCACCATTTTCGAGTCACGCAGCAACTCCTCGACTCGAGGGTCAAGAGAACCTGAGGCAGACGGCTGCGTGGCTGATTGCGCTTCTTCAGCGTTGGTCATGCGTGCTCCTGCAAGAGCAGTGCAAGTTCTCGCACGACGTGGTCGGTGATGTCGTGCGGGGATTCGATGGTCGGTGATGCTTCCGAAATCGTCTCGACGTTGCCGAGTTCGAATGCCTCGGCGAGCCGCCCGGCATTCTCTTCTGCGTCAGATCGGCGGGCAACGACCCACTCCGCGACGGCAATGGATTCGCCGGCAACACCACGGCTGCGCGCAGCAGCGAGCGATTGCCGGTCAACGACCGGCCTCGGCATGCGATTGACGATGACTCCCGCAAAATCGATGGGAGTCGCATTACGCAAACGGTCGCGAAGCTCGATGGTTTCGACAACCGGCATTTCTTCGGGCGTCACCACGGCGAGCACCGTCGAGACTGCGGGGTCGTGCAAGAGTGCGCTCATCCACTTGGTTTGGTCGGCGACGATGCCGATTCGAACGAGCGTCGCCAGCGCGTCGGGTGCCGAGACCTGGGCGACGAAGTGCCCGCTCGCCTCTGAGTCGACGATGACGAGGTCATAGTTGCGCTCACGCACCTCGTAACAGAGCTTTCCAACCGCGAGAATCTCCTTCACTGCAGGTGCTGCATTGGCAACGAAGTCAAAGATGCGAGCAAGCGGGGTGAGGCTCCCGATAATCGGTACCCGTAGGAACAACCGGATGTACTCCCGCAATGAATCCTCTGTGTTCATCGCCATCGCGAAGACACGAGACTCCACCTCACGCGGCTCGAACCCGAGCGTTGCCTGTCCGAGATATGCAGCAAGCGATCCTTTGTCGTCCATCTCGCAGACGAGCACACGCTTACCCTCTTGCGCCGCCAGTCGCGCGAGTGCCGCCGAGACGGCTGACTTCCCTACACCGCCCTTACCAGTGACAAAAACGAGCCGGCGCGAGAGCAGCGCTCGGAGGGTCAGGCGCCGAACCCCAGTCGCCGCTCACCTTCGGGCGCACCGAACTCAACGAAAGCAATCTTCTCGGCGGGCACTGCGACTTCGCGACCGCGCTTGTCCTTCAACCACAACACCTCGGACTTGCCGGCGAGCGCCTCTTCAACCGACTTGCGGGCGGCCGCCCGTGACTTCTCATCACTTTCGAGCTCGAGTGAGATATCGCGAGCTGAGTGGGTAACTCCGATGCGTAGTTCCATGGTCACCAGTGTGGCAGGTCAGTTGACCTTCAGCGCCTGACTGAACACCTTCTTGGGGCGCATTTCGACGACTTTCTTGGCGAGATCGGCAAACACTCGACCGACCTCACTCTGTGGGGCGACGGCAGCGATGGGCTTTCCATCGTCGCCGCCCTCACGCAACTGGTTGACGAGCGGAATCTGAGCAAGCAAAGGCACGCCGAGTTCATCGGCGAGCGACTTGCCTCCGCCACTACCGAACAGTTCGTAGCGCTTGCCATCGTCACCCGTGAACCACGACATGTTCTCGATGACTCCGCGCACCGTCATGTTGACCTTCTTGGCCATGGCGGCGGAGAGCCGGGCGACTTTCTGGGCTGCTTCTTGCGGTGTGGTCACCACGTACACCTCGGCTCGCGGCAAGTACTGACTGAGACTCAGCGCAATGTCTCCGGTGCCCGGCGGCATGTCAATCAACAGGAACTCAGGCTCGTCCCAATACACATCGGTGAGGAATTGTTCGAGGGCCTTGTGCAACATTGGTCCGCGCCAGACGACTGCTTGACCATCCGGAACGAAATAGCCGATTGAGATGCAGCGAACTCCGTACGACTGCGGCGGTACCAACATTTGGTCGATGACCACGGGGTCGCGGTCGGCACCCAGCATGCGGGGAATCGAATAGCCGTAGATATCGGCATCGACGACACCAACCGAGTGACCAGCGGCAGCAAGTGCAACCGCAAGGTTGGTGGTGACGCTGCTCTTGCCAACACCGCCCTTGCCCGACGAGATGAGCAACGGACGGGTCTTCGAACCCGGCTGAGCAAACGGAATGGCGCGACCCTGTGCGTGGCCGTGCGCCTGCGCGCTACCGGCCGTCGCGGCCGGTGAGCCGTGAAGTTTCTCGCGCAGCGCCGCGCGCTCTTGGTCGGTCATCACACCGAACTCAAGCTTCACATCGCGCACTCCGGCGAGCGGCCGAATCGCGCCGTTGACGCGCTGCTGAATTTCATTTCGTAGCGGGCAACCCGCAATGGTCAAGGTGACGGTGAGAGAGACGACACCATCATCAACGCGAACGTCGCGCACCATGTCAAGATCGACGATCGAACGGTTGAGTTCCGGATCGTGTACCGGACGCAACGCGTCGATTACGGCGTTCGGCGAGAGAGCACTCATACAGCGATGGGTAGGCTAATCGCGTGCCGCGCAACAACACTGCGACGAACGGCGTGACGAGCGGCGCATTCTCGGCACAAGTGTCGGCAATCACCTCGGCATTCGGCGATCCCACCCGCCGGGCGGTGTATCTCTTCGTTCGCGATGCCGATGAGGGCGTCACTGCCGCCCAAGTTGCCGAAAAATTCGACGTACATCCCAATGTTGCCCGTCATCACCTCGACAAGCTCGCCGCGGGTGGCTACCTCGAGGTGGAAGTCGCACGAATCGAGCGAGCAGGTGCCGGCCGGCCGTCGAAGCGCTATCGAGCAGTCGATCAGTCGGCCCCCATGCAATTCCCCGTTCGTAGCGACGACCTCGTTCTCTCGCTGCTTGGCGAGGCACTTGAACGACTTCCCCGTCAACAAGCCGAGTTGATGGCCGAAGAAGTCGGCCGCAAGTACGGCCAGGCGATGGCCGAGGGCTTGACGGGCGACGATGTCGCTACGGGACAACGATCCCTACGTTCGGCATTACAAAAAGTCGCTGATGCACTCACCGCCCATGGATTTGCCGCCCACGCCGAGCAACGCCAGAACAAACTGCGCATCATCAACAACCACTGCCCATTCGGAGACGTAGCGATCGAACACCCGGTGATCTGCGCCGTTGACCGGGGAATGGTGAAGGGAATGCTCGACACGCTCTACGGCGATACAACGCCCGAAACATCGGCGTCGCGACCGCGCGGCGACAGATTCTGCGAGACGACGCTCAGCGACTAGTCGCCCCAAAAACGCTGTTCGCGGAACGGGTCACCATACATGTGATAGCCGTTCTGCTCCCAGAACCCTGGGGCGTCCTGCGTGACGGCTTCGATTCCACGCAGCCACTTCGCTGATTTCCAGAAATACAGGTGCGGAATGAGCAGACGCACCGGGCCGCCGTGAATTGGTTCGATGTCTGCGCCGTCGTATGCGTAGACGACTAGCGATTCGTCGCGAATCGCATCGGCCATCGGGAGATTCGCCGTGTATCCGTATTCGGCATGCGCCATCATGTGAGTTGCCCGCGCGTCGACCCCTGCTCGTTCGAACAAATCACGAACCTTGACTCCCTGCCATTTCGTGTCGAACTTCGACCACTTGGTTACGCAATGGATGTCGGTCGTCAGCGTCACCGAGGGCATCGATCGCAGTTGCTCGAAGTCGATCGTGAACGGTGCCGATACCGCACCGGTCACCGTGAGGTTCCACTCACCTGGCGCATAGGTCGGCACATCGCCGACATGCAGCACGGGAAAACGATCGGTTAGGTATTGCCCGGGAGGAAGTCGCTTGGGGTCGAAGCCCTTCGCTTCGGTTTCTGCGCGGTTGCGTTCGAAAAAGCCCACGCCTCAGTGTGCCACCGTCGTCAGCGCAGCAGCATCACATCGACTTCGCCACCGGTCGCGACACCAGTCCCATCGGGCACGATTGCCAGTCCATTGGCGGCTGCCGTCGAGGCAAGCTGATGGCTACCCTGCGGACCGGTGTCACGCACATGCAGGCGTCCATCGTCGGAAAATCCACCGAACACTCGCATGAAGTGTGTCTTACCGTCCGGTTTTCGCCGCAGTGGTTGGTCGGCAATCGCGCGAACCGTCGGGCGAACCAGATCGTGTTGATGTCCCATCATCTTTCGGAGAGCCGGCCGCGCCAACAGTTCGAAACTGATCATCGACGACACCGGATTTCCGGGGAGCCCGAAGACAGGCACCGATCGGTTCTCGCTCGACAACGACCCGAATGCGAATGGCTTTGCGGGCTTGATCGCCATTTGCATCCACTGCATATCGGCGATTCGTGACAGCACGGCCTTGACCACGTCGAAGTCGCCCATGCTCACGCCTCCGCTCGTGACGATTGCGTCGTGACGGCGCGCTGCGTCGAGAAGTAGCGCCTCGAGTTGCGACTCATCATCGGCGACTACCCCGAGGTTCGTGACGATGCATTCGGCTTGCGACAGGAGAATTTCCAACATCGTGAGATTGCTCTCCCGAATCTGCCCTCGTTGTAGCGGTGAACCGTCGGTGACGAGTTCGTCGCCAGTCGACAACAGCGCCACACGTGCCCGGGGGAACACGTTGACTCGGCGCGCATTGATGCTCGAAAGCACCCCCGCTCCAGCAGGTGTGATCACCGTTCCGGCGGCAAACACGAGATCGCCCGACTTGACATCATCACCCACAGGTCGCACCGCGCTTCCCGGCGCGACCGACTTCGAGATTCGAACACTATCTTCGGAAATCTTCGTCGTGTCCTCGACCATGACCACGGCATCGGCGCCACTCGGCATGACCGCACCGGTCATGATCCGTAGCGCCTCACCAGACCGGACTTCGCGGGCCGAACCATCACCGGCGGCCAATGTGCCAACCACACGAAGTTCAACCGGGGTATTCGTCACGTCGGCAGCCCGAATGGCATAGCCATCGACTGCGGTGTTCGCAAACGGTGGTACGTCTTCTCCGGCGACCACGTCAGTGGCCAACACCAACCCCGCACTCTCTTCGCAGTCGATATCGCTGGGCCGAAGGGCCACGACCGCATCGAGCACGCGGCGTCGCGCATCGTCGAGCGAGATCATCTCTAGGACGGTAGCGGCGACGTTTGCGAGCACTTCATGCGAGGCTGGGGCATGGCCGACTTCTCCCCATTCCCGCAGTCGCCGCTGCACACGGGCTGGATCGCCACTGATGGCGGAGCATGTGAGCTCGAAGTTCGCTTCGAAAACGAGGGCTGGACCGCCCAGGGAACGCTCGGCAGCGACAGGGCGCAGTTTGTGATGCGCCTGTCGGCCACGCTCATCGTGCAACAGTTCATGCTGTTTCGTGACATGGACGAACCAGACCTTTGGCTCGGTCGCGACCGTGCAGGTCGCTGGGGTGAGGTCAACGGTGCACATCGGCCCGATCTCGATGGCTGCACCGACATCGAACTGCGCATGAATCCGTTTCCCACATCGATGACGATGAAGCGACTCCCACTGCACGAGTCACATGCCGCTTCGCTCGTCATTGCCTCGATCGACGTCGAGACGCTCGAAGTGGCTCCGCGTCAGCGAACATTCACACGACTCTCCGGTCGACGGTGGCGATACGTGAGCCGCTACACGGAATCGGAGGTAGAAGTCGAGCTCGACGAATTCGGGCTCGTCATCGACGAGCCCGGCGCGTTCAGTCGACGAGCGCCTGATGCACCAAGTTCTTGAAATACGGACGAATCGGCCACGTACTCGACGGAAGCAGTTGCGTATAAAACGCGGCGGTCAACTCTTCGCTGCGGTCGACCCAGAAGGTGGTGCTAGCGGCACCGCCCCAGCCGAAGTCGCCGTGCGACCCGTGCACCTTTGCTTTTGCCGGATTCACCAACACGGAGAATCCGAGACCGAATCCGACGCCGTCGTACGTCGTTTCGGCATCAAGCGGCCGGCCGAACTCCGAGAGGTCCGTGTCGCCCGGCAAGTGGTTCATCGTCATCTGATCTATCGTTCGTGACGACAAGAGACGTACACCGTCGAGTTCGCCGCCGTTGGCAAGCATTCGCATGAAACGGTCGTAGTCACCGGCGGTTGATACGAGTCCGCCACCACCCGAAAGAAACGTGGGTCGACGCATCGCTGCGCGACCGCCCATCTCGAGCCGCTTTGCGAGGCGGGTTGCCGGATCCGGTTGGTACAGCGCTGCAAGACGACCGTGTTTGTCCTCCGGAACGAAGAAGCCGGTGTCGTTCATACCCAGCGGACCGAAGATTCTCTCGCTGAAGAATTGCTCGAGGCTCTGCCCGGAGATCACTTCAACGAGCCGACCGACGACATCGGTCGCGACGCTGTAGTTCCACTCCGTACCGGGCTGAAACAGCAGAGGCAAAGATGCCCACGCGTCGCACGCCTGAGCGAGCGTCGTGTCCTTTGGTACTCCCCACTCGTAGCCGGCACGGCGATACAAGTCATCGACCGCCGACTGATAGAGGAATCCATAGGTCAGGCCTGCGGTGTGCGTGAGTAGGTGCCAGACGAGCATCGGTTCGGTGACGGGTTCGGTGATGGGCTTCACGATTGAGCCCGAACGCCACACTCGCGATGCACCGAAGCTCGGTATGTAGCTACTCACCGGATCAGTGAGGAGCAACTTGCCTTCTTCGACCAGCATCATCAGCG
>JBJTOX010000055.1:0-4071 GCA_046074785.1 Actinomycetota bacterium | reverse complement strand
CTCCGGGATTTCTCCCCGGATAGCGAAGACGGAAGCGGGCGGAGTTGGGGCTGTCCATCTTTGCTGACCGGGAGACTGCTGATGAGCGAAACATCAACGTGACCAGTGGTCGCGTCGAAGCGTTCCTCGGTTCTCCTTTCTT
This sequence comes from Actinomycetota bacterium, assembly GCA_046074785.1. Taxonomy (GTDB): domain Bacteria; phylum Actinomycetota; class Acidimicrobiia; order Acidimicrobiales; family Ilumatobacteraceae; genus F1-60-MAGs027. Next base: position 3,929 of record JBJTOX010000055.1, on the reverse strand, counting down.
TCGTGGTGGTGGATTTCCAAGGCGGTCATGAAGCGCCACCCGCCATCTGCGCGGCACCCGATTCGCTCATGCGTTGATAGCGGGTCGGGTCCCAAATTTCGCAACGATCGAATGATCCGCTGATGACCACTTTCGTGTCGAGAGAAAGTCCGGCATACTCGCGCAGTTTTTCGTCGATGTTGATGCGACCTTGGGCATCGATCGTGACTTCGATGGCATTCGCTGCGATTGCTCGCTGTTGACTGCGGCTCATCTCTCCGCGACGTACCTTCTCGATCGCGTCACTGGCGACATGCTCGAATGCTTCGGCGGTCAGCACGTCGACGCACTTGTCGGCTCCAAGAGTGAGATAGCAACGCGGCTCGAGGCGTGGACGGAACGGCGCAGGAAGTGCGACACGGCCTTTGGGATCGAGCTGTCGCTCGTGTACTCCGACGAACACGTTCTTCTCCTCCTCCCTCCCGGCGCTTCCGGGCCCACGGCGGGTTTCCCCACCGCTCCGCACGCTACCCCCCACTTTCCCCCACTGTCAACCACCCTCCCCCACACCACCCTCCACCACCCCACTCGCACTCCGACCATCCGCACGGTTGCTCGGTATCGTCGCGGGGTCATGCAGATGCACCCCCACGCACTCATTCCCCGCGATGCAAAGGCGGTCGAAGGTCGCAACCTCGAACGCGAAACTTTGCGTCGGGTGTGGATCTTTGCCCAGCCGTACCGGGCGACGATCGTCGTGTTCCTCGCGGCAATCCTCGCATCGGCGCTCGTTGCACTCGTCCCGCCGTTCGTCTTTCGGGCGATCATCGACGACGCCATTCCGGCGGGCGATCGCGGACAGGTGTGGTGGTTGGCCATTGTTGCGGTCATTGCTGCGCTGGGCGAGGCGGCGCTCGCCATCGTTCAACGGTGGGGTTCGGCACGGGTCGGTGAAGGTCTCATCTATGACCTGCGCGTAGCGCTCTTCAACAAGGTGCAACAGATGCCGATTGCGTTCTTCACTCGCACCCAAACCGGGGCTCTCATCAGCCGCCTGAACAACGATGTCATCGGCGCCCAGAGCGCGGTGACGTCCACGCTCGGCACGGCAGTGAGCAACGCGGTGATCCTGCTCACCACCGTCATCGCCATGGTCGCGTTGGAGTGGCGGCTGACCTTGCTCGCCTTGGTGGTGCTCCCTGCATTCATCATCCCCGCACGGCGAGTCGGAAAGCGACTGCAAACGATCGCCGCCCGCCAGATGGATCTCAACGCCCAGATGAACACCCAGATGCAGGAGCGTTTCAACGTGGCCGGCGCTCTGCTGGTGAAGCTGTTCGGGCGTCACCGGGACGAAGTCGACGCATTCGCCGGCCGTGCGGCGGGCGTGCGAGATTCCGGCGTGCTTGCCGCCATGTACGGCCGCGTGTTCTTCGTTGCCCTTGGTCTCGTCGGCGCGCTCGGGGCAGTCGCGGTCTACGGCGTTGGAGCCCAACTGGTGGTCTCCGGCGACATCACATCGGGCACGCTGGTTGCGCTTGCTGCACTCGTGACGCGCGTCTACATGCCGCTTACCGCGCTGAGCAACGCCCGGGTTGAACTGCTCACCTCGTTCGTGAGTTTCGACCGGGTCTTTGAGATCCTCGACGCCCCGCTCGCCATCGCCGACCGCAACGGCGCCGTTGATCTCACCAACCCGCGAGGCATCGTCGAGTTCGAGCACGTCTCATTCCGATATCCGGCGGCGGCAACCGTCTCGATTGCCTCCCTGGAGGCTCCGGGTGCCCCGACTGGCGATCCCGATCGCGACGTGTTGCACGACGTGTCGCTCACCGTCGCCGCCGGCGAGACCGTGGCCATCGTTGGTTCGTCGGGGTCCGGCAAGTCGACGCTGGCTTCACTCGTGCCACGGCTCTACGACGCGACCGAGGGAGCGGTTCGCATCGATGGCCATGACGTACGTGATCTCACGGGCACCTCGTTGCGATCGGCAATCGGTGTCGTATCGCAGGATCCGCATCTCTTTCATGAGAGCATCGAGTCGAATCTCCGTTACGCCAAGCCGGATGCAACGCTCGACGAACTCGTCCAGGCATGTACGAGAGCCCGAATACACGAGACCATCGCCGCACTGCCGGACGGATACCGCACCGTGGTCGGCGAGCGCGGCTACCGGCTTTCAGGAGGAGAAAAACAGCGTCTTGCGATTGCGCGCCTCTTGTTGAAGAACCCCGTGGTGATGATCCTCGATGAGGCCACGAGCCATCTCGACAACGAGAACGAAGCTCTCGTGCAGTCGGCTCTCGACGACGCCCTACGGGGTCGTACCGCGCTCATCATCGCCCACCGCTTGTCGACGATTGCATCGGCTGATCGCATCGTGGTGCTCGACGACGGTCGCATCGTCGAAGTCGGCACTCACGACGAGCTCATGGCACACGACGGGGTGTACGCCCGACAGGTTCGCGCGGGTGGTCTCTTCGTCGCGACCACTTAGTCGAGCGACGCAGAGAGCCGGCCAGTAACCCGCTCGGCCAGGTCGGAAAGTTCATCCCCCACACCGACCGCGGTGGCAAGTGACGTAGGCGGCGACTCCCGCATGAGATCCTCGTACAGGGCAAAGTCAACCGTATGGAACACGGTGCACTGGAACCTGGCGGCATCCTTCGTGCGTCGCTGCGAGATGCCGACCGCCTTGTGCATACTTGTGTCGTCGTCGACTCGTACGACTTCGCCCGGACCCACCGAGGCAAAGCACACCGTGCGTTGTGGTGCCGTGGCGACGAGTTTCTCGCGATGCACCGACCAGCGGGCGTCCGGCGTCGTTTCTTGCAACGCGGCGCACCACACCTCGCCCAGCCACCATGTGGCGCGCTCGACGTCATCGCTCCACAATGCGTGCCCGCGCGGCACGGTGACGTCGATCCATAGGTGATCGAGCGGCTGCAAGATGACCACCCCGCCACCACTGCGACGACGAACGACGTCGAAGCCGCGCGCCTTTGCGCGATCGCCGTTCACGATGTCGAACGATTGCGTGCTGCCGAGTACCACGGCGGCACGGTTGATTTGCAGCACCTCGACTCGCGCCTCCGGTTCGATCGGCCGGTCGTGCAGTGTCCCTGCGTCGCCTCTCACCATGCCTCGATGTCAACCGTTATGACGCGACGGAGAGATACTGCTTCCACGCATCGGGCACGCGACCGACCGCGACGGTGATCCAGGCCTGGTCACGTGGCGAATGCGGCACTTTGGCAAGAATCATGCCTGCTTCTTTCGGCGTGCGATCGCGCTTGGTGAGGTTGCACGTCCTGCAGGCTGCGGCGACGTTCTCCCAGATGTGTTCGCCACCGCGCGAGCGAGGCACGACATGGTCGATCGAGTCAGCCGGCCGACCGCAGTATTGACACTTGTATCCGTCACGCGCGAACACGGCCCGACGCGACAGTGCAGTTCTCCTCCGGAACGGCGCACGAACCAGGTAATTGAGCCGAATGACGAGTGGCGACTTCATGACCAACGAAGCAGCACGTATTTCGGTGCCGTCGGTTTCGACGATCTCGGCTTTCTCGGCCAGCACGAGGCAGATGGCACGTCGCGCCGAGACCACGCTCAGCGGCTCGAACGTCGCGTTGAGGACGAGCGCGCTGCGCATGGGTCCGGCCTCAGGCCCCGCGCGCGCCGGCCGACCGGACGGCGCGCAAACTTCGCCCGCTGTGCCACTCGCGGCACCAGAGCAGGTAGCTCACCACGTCGCGCGCCTCGGGCGCAGGCACCCGTGCGCCGGGCGGCAGGTGGCCGCCGTACTGCGTCACGTGGCGGAAGCGCAGGTAGTCGCGCGTCGGCACCGGCAGCCATGGGGCGCGCCTCCACCAGCCGTCCGGGGCGAGACGCCACGCCTGACGGATCGCGGTGGGCCACAGCACTGGACGCGCGGCGACGGCGGCGAC
>JBJTOX010000054.1:0-21036 GCA_046074785.1 Actinomycetota bacterium | reverse complement strand
CGATCCCGCAATCGGCTTGACGGCGCCGGTGCTCGAAGGTTTCGGCTTCCTCGGAAACGAAGTCACCACTGCCCCGGGCACACCGATGCTCTTGGTCTTTCTGGCCCACTGGTGCCCACATTGCCAGAAGGAAGTTCCCGTGTTGGTCAACTGGAGCCAGAGTGGACTCGTGCCTGAGGGCCTTGATGTCATTGCCGTCACCACCGGAACCGATGAATCGGCGCCAAACTTTCCACCCTCGGTGTGGTTGGCAAATGAGCGCTGGCCTGAGCTGTGGCCGGTGTTGGTCGACAGCAAAGATCAGACCGCAGGCAATTCCTTTGGCCTGGCGGGTTACCCCTTCATGACGCTGGTTGGCTCCGACGGCAAAGTCGTCTGGCGCAACAGCGGTGAAATCTCGGCTGAAGCTCTCACCGACGCCGTCAACAACGCCCTCGGCAACTAAGCGACGTCGTACCCGCGGCTCGATCGTTCTGCCGGCACGATCGGCGGCACTAAACGACCAGCCCCAATTTATTCGCGACCTGCCCCCAATTCATAGGCACCCGTTGCCGCTAACGTCTTTTCACGAATGAGAATCATTCTCATTTCTGTTAAGATAGGGCTGTGAGCTTCCAAACGCGACGTATGGTGGCCCTCGCTGCTGTCGGGGTTCTTGCCAGCGTCGGCCTCTCGTGCGCCAACGACGACGTCGCATCACAAACGGTTGCGAGACCGGTCGATTCAACGAATGCCCCAGGCACCACCGTGTCCCAGTTCATTGATTTGCCTGATGTTGTCGTCACCTATTCGGTGCTGGGTTCACTCGTTGAACAACTTGTGCGCGGTGTGGCGAATGTGGTCGTGCTCATCCCCGACGGGCAAGACCCTCATGACTTCGAACCCTCACCTCGTGACATCGAGTTGATCAACAATGCCGAACTGGTGGTGGCCAACGGCCTCGATCTTGAAGAAGGTCTTGACGATGCGATTGACAAAGCCCGACGATCGGGCACTCCCGTGTTCTCCATGGCCGACCATGTCACGGTGCTCGACATCGTCGACGTGAATGACCACTCGTCGCACGGCCACAACCACGCCGGCGCACAAACAGACCACTCTCACGATGGTCACAGTCACAGCGAGGACCCCCACATCTGGCTGAGTCCGGTCACGATGCTTGAGGCGCTTCCAGCACTGACGATTGCGGTGAATGACGCCCTTGATGTCGACCTATCGGCCTCAGGTAAGAAGTTGTCCGACGAGCTGGTCGCGGTCGACACCGAACTACGACAGATCTTCGACGGAGTTTCGAACTGTCAACTGGTCACGGGCCACAACGAACTTGGCTATTTTGCCCAGCGTTACGGCTGCACGGTCATCGCTGCCATCCTCTCCAGCCCATCGACCACGGCCGAAGAGTCGGCAGGCAACGTGGAATTCGTGATCGATGTCATCACGACGCATGACGCACGCGCAATCTTCACGTCACTCGGCACCAATCCGTCGGTCGCTCGACAAGTGGCGGACGCTGCGGGGGTCAAGCTGGTCGAGATCAGCACGCATTATCTCGGATCAACAACCAGTTATGTGGAATTCATCCGCAACCTCGGCACGACGATTGCATCGAGTCTGCGTTGAGCTCGTCTATCGCATTTGCCGAACCCTTCTGGGAACCGTTCACCCGTAACGAATTCATGCGCAACGCGCTACTCGCGAGTTCTCTCGTGGCCGTCATCTGTGCCATTGCTGGAACGTACGTTGTGTTGCGTGGCTTGTCGTTCGTAGGCGACGCGCTCGCCCACGGCGTGATTCCCGGGATTGCCGTCGCTCTACTTCTCGGCGTACCGGGCGTGATTGGTGCAGCAATTGGTGCGGCAGTGATGATGGGTGGCGTCTCGCTGATTACCTCACGCGTCAAACTTTCAGCCGACACCGCGATCGGGCTGCTGTTCGTGGGCATGCTTTCGCTCGGTGTCATCATTACTTCTCGATCAACCTCGTTCGTCGGCGACCTCACGCGCATTCTCTTCGGAGAACTCCTCGGTGTTGATTCCAAGGATCTGCTCTGGCAAGTGGCCGTGTTGTTGATCGTTGCGGCGATCGCAGTCGTCGCGCACCGACCATTCGTGTTGATGTCGCTTGATGACGGCTTGGCTCGCACGTCGGGTTTTCCCGTCACCTTCTTCCACGGGCTGATGCTCGTGATGGTGGCCATGGCCGTCGTCGGGAGTTTCCAGCTGGTCGGGACATTGCTCGTACTCGGATTGCTCGTGGCACCGGCGGCAACCGGCGCGCTCATCGCTCGACGCGTCAGCACGATGATGCTGTCGGCCTCGGCGTGCGGCGTGTTGTCGAGTTATCTCGGTTTGTTGACGAGCTACCACTTCGATGTGGCGGCGGGCGCCAGCATCGTGTTCAGCTCGGTCTATTTGTTCATTGCAGTGGCAATCCTCACCATTCCGCGCAGGATGCGCGGGTCGACAGAACTCCCCCATCAACACGAGCACAATCACTGACATGCCGGTCAACACCCACACCATCACGGCATCGCACCTCGATGTTGGTTACGGGCTGCACACCGTGGTGCGCGACATCACCTTCGAGGCGAATCCGGGTGACCTCATCACCCTGATCGGTACCAATGGTTCTGGCAAGTCGACGCTGCTCAAGACGCTGGCAGGAATGATGCCGGCAATACATGGTGATGTCCGCGTCCTTCACGAACGACCCGGCGATGCCCCGAAGCGGGTCGCCTATTTACCGCAACATCCGGTGTCGTCGCACACGCTGCCGTTACGAGCACGCGACGTCGTGGCCATGGGTCGCTTTGCGCACCTCGGACTTTTCAAACCGGCAAGTACGACGGACAAGTCGATCGTTGCCGAGACCATGCGCCGCACGGGCGCCGACCAGTTTGCCGAGCAGTCACTGCGCGAGTTGTCGGGTGGCCAACAACAACGAACTCACCTTGCGCAGGTGCTCGCACGTCAAGCCGAGGTGCTGTTACTCGACGAACCGACCGCCGGTCTGGACATTGCCGGAAAGGCTGCAATTGCGGAAATCATCGCCGCCGAGCGGACTCGCGGGGTGACCGTGGTTCTTGCAACTCACGACCTCGCAGACGCAACGGCGGCAACCGCGGTGATGTTGCTCGCCCAACGAGTGGTGTCGTTCGGACCACCTGCCGTGGCACTGCGCGACGAGCATCTGCGCGAGTGTTTCGGCTTCACCCAGCCGCACTGAATCGCAACGACGAGGTCAGTCGGCACCCTCGAGCGCCAGCAGACGTCGCTTCATCGCCAGACCGAGTGAATAACCGCCGAGCGAGCCGTCACTCGCAACCACGCGGTGACATGGAACGATGATGGGAATCGGGTTCGCGCCGTTCGCGGTACCCACCGCGCGTGTGGCACGTGGTTTTCCGATCCTTCGTGCCTGTGTGGCGTACGAGATCGTCGCGCCATACGGAATCTTGCGCATCGCTGCCCAAGCACGCTCTTGAAAGTCGGTGCCTTCAAGATGCAGCACCACTTCAAACCTGCGACGCTTGCCGGCAAAATACTCGCGCAACTCGCGTACGGCCTGCTCGGCATGGTGATCGGCATTGGCGCTTCCAGCACGAGTCGTCGGTTTGGTGATGCGATCTATCGCGATGATGCCCTCGTCGTCTGCAGTGACACGCAGGAGTCCAACCGTGGTGCGAAGCGAACGCTGCGCGACGCCAGACTTGCCGGTCACGACGCAGGCGTTGAGGGGGTCAGCGTCGCCGTAATCACTGCCTTCACGTCCGGCAAGCGCGGTTGGCCCTGACCGGTGCGGTGCAAGTGCACTGCTTCGGCGTGATATGCCTCGAGCGTTGCACGAACCGACTCAACGGCATAGACACTGCCGTCGACGATCGGCCCACGCACGCGGTTGATTACCGCCTCAACATCGGCACCGTTCAGCGTGCGATGCCACTCGAGTGCGTGCGCCAAGCAAAGAATCTCGTATCGATTCGCTTCGAGCAGTGCCCGAGTGCGCTCGTAGATTTCGCGCAAGCGCTTTTCGACGCGCTCGCCGAGCACCGGCGACGCCTTCAAGTCTTCTTCCGGATCCTTGCCATTGCCGCCGTTGCCCGCGCCACCGGCGGAGCCCGCAACGAGCACCGAATGTGACGCGATGTTCTCACCCATGCCCCAGCGAGACTCCATCACCAACGCCAGGCGTGTCGCATTGTCGAGGTCGCCGCCCACGCCGTTGGTGCTGTCACCATCGAAGAACATTCGCTCGCCAACGAGACTGGCGATCGAAATCTGGATGTCGTTCTCCAACTCGGTCTTCCATTCGAACATTCGTTCAACGATCGGCACGCGCGAGACGAAACCTCCCACGTCACCACGACGCTCGATGGTGGCGACGTCGATTTGAAAGTCGGCCTTCAGACGATATGCAGCAATCGCGTGGCATGCCTCGTGAATGGCGATTGCATGCCGTTCGCGATCGATGTACTCGAAACCGTCGGTGACTCCGTGTTCCTTGAGGCTCTTTGCGGCGATGATGTCGCGCCACTCGATTACTTCGCGACCATCACGCAGCGCCGCCATGAGGCCTTCGTTGACGATGTCCTTGATTACCGCACCGGACGAATACGGGCTCGACGTTGCGAGTCGCTCAATGTCGGCGTCGGTGAGCGTGTTCCTCACCTTGTCGAGATACCCGCGATAGGTGCGAATGCGACCCTCTCGCGACGGGTAACCCACACGGAACTTGCGGTCGATACGACCGGGGCGCAGAAGTGCCTCGTCGAGTGAATCGGGAAGGTTCGTCGCCATCACGTGCAAGATGCGGTACTTCGGTGGATTGGACGGCTTCATGCCAAGCGCGCGCTTGATGCGATTGATGAATCCGCGCGGCTTCTTCAACCCTTGCATCGACGCAAGGATCGCATTGAGCGTGCCGAGATCGCCGCCGCCACCGGGCACCACCAACTGATCGATTCGTGGGCCGACCATGCCTTCAACTTGACCGAGAACGACGGCTTGACTTACGGGGCTGAGATACGAGAGCGAGTCGAGCGACGCCGGGTTGAGCGGTGAATTCGCACCAGACAGCAGCCCTGAAGGCAGTGCACGCGTACTTCGTTGGGGCGTCGTCGAGAGCGCTCGACGACCGAGCACGTCGGCTTCGTCGAAGAAGGCGACGACACCGCCGTAACGCAGCGCGAGCTTGCGCAACCTGCGGTAGAGCGACTTCACCTTGAGAATGTTGACGCCGAGGAACATCGCCTGGAACGCACCTGGTTCGATGAGCACGAACGGCTTGCCGGTTTCACCTGCCAGTGCCTCTGCGATCAGTGTCTTGCCGGTTCCCGGCGGGCCGTAGAGCAAGATGCCACCTGGCACGTAACCACCCTTGGCCTCGATGAGGTCGGGGTCTTCGAGCAAGCTCAGCGTTTCCTTCACTCGCGCGACGACCTGATCCTGACCCCACACATCGTCGAACGACGTCTTGATGTCTTCGGGCATCAATACCTCGACGCCACCTTTGGAGAGGAACCAGAAGATCGCGACGAACTGCAGGATCGCCAGCAGCAAGTAGGCGACGAACTGCAGAATCGTGGGTAGTGCCTGCCAGAGTCGCACGAGGGCCTCGAGCCACGCGCGAAGCGGTTCGGTATCGAAAGCAGCCGAGAAGACGAACGCTCCGAGTACCGCAATCGCGGCGAATCGGAAGATTCGCGCCAGGCGGTACTGGGTGAACGAAGCGAGCCGATTCCACGGCGCCTTGACGACGTTCTCGACTCGACCAACGACCGACCAGTACTTTGCCGAACGTTCGGCGACGAAGTAGTGCAACTGACGGATGACATCGAGGCAGACGAGCGTCAGAATCCAGCCGTACGAGTTGTAGGTGAGTCGAACGCCGTCGCCGAATCCAATGAGCGGGTTGTCGGCCATCTTCAGGAACGACAGCAAGAAGAACGTACCGAGGAGCAGCGTCGAGACCTTGACGCGGTCATACATCATGAGTGGACGACGACACCCAGGTCGTGCCTTTGCGACGCCCTTCTTCCGTCGGCGACGACGCAAGGTAGGCGCGTTCGACGGGGCGGGCAGTGCGTCTCTCATCGGTTGAGCCTGAAGTCCTTCACGATGTTGTCTATCGTCGCACGATTCTCGTTGAAGCACACGACGCTGCACCCGATAACGACGCCATACACCTCTCCCTTGGCGCGGTCGGCGACGCTCACCTGCAAGATACGAACGACCCCGCTCTCGGTTTGCAGATCAAAGACGAGCCGTTCACCAGACAGCTTCGACACTCGCGTGTCGGTCGGACCTTCACTCAGCACCGCGTAGCCCTCGGCCAGCGCCTGGTCGAGGTCGGTGAAGGCGACCGTTCGGCCGAGATAGTCGAGATCAGTCTGCTCTTCGGTCGTCGGAAGGCGACGAATCACCACACCACTCACCGCCGAGATCGGTTCGAGCAACGAGGTCTTGCTCCCACCCGGTGCCCAGAAACCGTGCATGGTGAACTCGGGTTGGCTCTGTACCACTTCAGTCTTCCACTGGGAGGGGGCCTTGGTGTAGGCACCCAGGTCTGCGTTTCCGACGTACGTGTTGCTCACGTTGACTCCGGCACAACCCAGCAACACGACGATTGCCGCCGTGATGGAGAACGCCGCGCGTTTCATGTCGCGACCCTAGGCGGTGGCGGCGGACCAAACCGGTTCGCGTCGGCCTGACTTCGTTGGATCAAGAACGCGAGGTTGACGAGGCCGAGCACGATTGCAGCAAGCGCCGCCACGACAATAAAGACGATTGAGAAAGCGGAGATGCCCTCAAACGCAGTCGACGGATCCCACTCCGAGCCGTCAACGCCATCGAATGCCGTCAGCACGCCGAAGGTGATGAGCCCAATGACCGCAACGGCTATGGCGATGAGCGGTGCCGTCATCCACCATCCGCTTCGGTCAGTGTCGTGCAACCTGCGAACGTGTACCGCGAAACTCGGCAATAACACCGCGAGGCTGACGAGCCCCCCTATGGTGTCGCCGAATCCCGAGGTGGCCGCCTGAATGAGCACGGTAAAGAGCGTCCACCACCAGAATTCGCTACGGGATGCGCGCCCCTTGAAGTTCGCATAGTTGCGGAACCCGGACTGGATCGCCGCAACGAAGGTCATCGGCTCGCCAATCAGAGGTTTCGCGGGGGCGGAGGTGGACCGAAACGGTTTTCGCCCGCGGTGCCACGCTGAGCCAGGTAGACGATGTTCACGATCGGGAACAGAATCCACCAGCCGCTCTTGTCGATGTCGTGCATACGTCGCACACCCGCAGCGATCGATGGAAGGAAGAACACGACCGATACAAGATTGCCGAGCGAGGCGGAACTGAAGCTCGACGCTGCCGACTGCACGAGGATGGTGAACAGTATCCACCACCAATATTCACTGCGTACGGCCCGACCCTTGAAATTCGCGTAGTTGCGGAAGCCGGCTTTGATTGCATCAAAGAACGACATGCGTTACTCCCCGCCCGCGGGTTTGGGTTCTTTGGGTAGACCGAGCACGCGCTCACCCACGATGTTGCGCTGGATTTGGCTGGTGCCGCCCCAGATCGTTTCCGAGCGGGAGAAGAAGAACGACGACATCATCGGGCTCGTTGGATATCCGGCTCGGCGTTTCTCGCGCAGCGCACCCGGCCAGGTTCCCGATGTAGGACCAGCATCGATAAGCATCGAATGCGCGCCGTGGATGTCGAGCGCCAATTCCATCGCTCGCTGGTGCATCTCGCTCCAGAACATCTTGTTGGCCGCCCCAAGCGCCATGACCCCGAAGTCTTTCTTGTCGGCGAGGTTCGCACCAAGCGAACGCAGACCATTGAACCTGAGGATCTGAATCTTGGAGTAGTACTGCATCAGCCGTTGACGCACGAGGTGATTGCAGATCGACCCGTTCTCGGTCGCTGCTTCGACCATGAGGCGGTACTCCTCTTCAAAGCGGCGGTAGCCGGTCGTGGCACTCATTCCGCGCTCGAATGCGAGCGTCGAGTTGGCGACCTTCCAGCCGTTGTTCACCCCGCCGACGACGTTGTCCTTCGGACAACGAGCCTCAGTGAAGAACACCTCGCAGAATTCGGCGGTGCCGTCGGGCTGCGTGATGCCACGCACTTCGACGCCCGGCTGACGCATCGGTACGAGCAGGTACGAAATGCCTTTGTGCTTCGGCGCGCTCGGATCGGTGCGCGTGAGCAAGAAGCAGTAGTCGGCGTGATGTCCGCCGGTCGTCCACACTTTCTGACCGTTGATCACCCACTCGTCTCCATCCAACACCGCTGTGGTCTTCAAACTGGCCAAGTCACTACCGCTGTTCGGCTCGCTGAAGCCCTGGCACCAACGCATCTTGCCGGAGAGAATCTGTGGCAAAAATTCCTTCTTCTGTTCTTCGGTGCCCCATTGAAGCAGTGTCGGGCCGACCAACGTGTCTCCGAAGAAGTCGGCACGCATCGGTGCACGAGCGCGAGCAAACTCCTCCGTCAATACGACACCTTGCAATGTCGAGAGTCCTTTGCCGCCGTACTCCTTGGGCCAGGTCGCACAAATCCATCCACCCTTGAAGAGCTTGTCCGGCCACTCTTCGTTGAACTTCTTACGTTCTGCCGCTGAGAGCTCAAAACCTTCGTCGAACCAGCCCTTGGGAAGATTCTCTTCCAACCAGGCGCGCACTTCTGCGCGGAACTGCTCTACTTCAGGCGGATACGTAATGATGCTGGATGACATGCCCTCATTCTGGCGGGAGCAGTCAATCGGCGACGACTCCTGCTCGTAGAGTGTTGCGCGTGACGCTTACGGAGACGCCGGCGAGCACTCGTTGGACGGCACAGTGGAAAGAACTGTACGAAGAAGTCATCAATACGGGCCTGTGCACGGGCTGTGCCGGGTGCGTCATCTCGTGTCCGCACGACGTGATTGGTTACGAACACGAGGAGGGCAAGTACAAGCCCTTCCACCTCGAGGAAGAACTGGGGCCGACCAACTGCGGCCATGGTGAGAAGGGTTGCACCACCTGCACGCGAGCCTGCCCACGGTTCCGCACCTGGGAACAGGACGCCGACACGCATCTCTTCGGGCGAACCCGCAACGACGACGAAATGTACGGGCAATACCGACAGCTTCTCCTCGTTCGGGCCGCTGATGACGAAACCCACAAGAAGGGCCAAGACGGCGGATTCGTCGGCGCGATGCTCATCTGGCTGTTGAAGAACGATTACATCGACGCCGCACTGACCAGCTTCTTGGAAGGTGACGGCACCAGCTGGAAGGCAAAGCCAGGCATCGCCCGTAATCGCGAAGAGGTACTCGCGTCATCGGGTAGTCGCTACACGTACTCGGCCAACACACTGGCGATCAAAGAAGCCGTTGACGCCGGGCTACAACGCATTGCCCTCGTTGGCATGAGTTGCCAATCGTCGGTGCTGCCCGTGATGTGGAAGCGCAAGGTCGGCAAGATCGGCAAGCCCTTCCTGTTCAACATCGGCCTGTTGTGCTCGAAGACCTTCGATGACGCGATCTTTGAGGAGCTCTTCCTGGCCAAGTACGGACTGCGCAAGGAAGACATGGTGAAGATGAACATCAAGGGTGTCTTCCAAATCTGGATGCGTGACGGTTCGTATCACGAAATCGATCTCAAGGAGTGCCACAAGTGGACTCGTGAGGGATGCAAGATGTGCCCCGACTTCGCCGCCGAGCACGCCGACATCTCCACCGGCGGCATCGGCGAAGACAACGACTGGACTCTCTGCGTGGTGCGCACCGAACTCGGTGAGGAAGTGATGAACCGCATGATCAAGGACGGCTCAGTCATCGCTCGCCCGGCCCAGACCGACGCCACCGCCATGAAGTTGCTGCGGATGCTGAGCATCGTGAGTCGACGCCGATGGCCCGACTTCGCCGAAACCTCGGTCAAGGTCGGCGTTCCGCCGCCGAAGAAGAGGGCCGACGGATCGGCCCCCGCCGCGCACTAGCGAACGGCGGGTCTCGTCACGCGCGACCAGCCACCTCGTTACTTTTCCGCGAGTTTCACTGCTGTTGCGAATACATCATCGAGCATTCGCTCGGTGAGCCGACCAGTGAACGAATTTTGCTGACTCGGGTGGTACGAGCACACCAATGTGACTTCTCCTGCGTCAACGACTGCACCGTGAGCGAACCTGGGGCGCGGACTCACTTCGAAGAACTCGCAGGCAGCGACATAGGCGAAGTTTCCCAGACATACGACGACACGCTTTTGCTTCAACAGCGCTAGTTCGCGTTCGAGAAAACCTTTGCATCGCTTCCGCTCGAGCGGCAACGGCCTGTTGTCGGGCGGCGCACATCGCACGGCAACCGTCACCCACGCCCCGGTCAACGACAGACCATCGTCCCGACTGGTCGAGGTTGGTTGATTGGCTAGTCCCGCACGATGCATCGCGCGGTACAACCAGTCACCGCTGCGGTCCCCGGTGAACACGCGACCAGTGCGATTGGCACCGTGCGCTCCGGGTGCCAATCCGAGCACGATGACCCGCGCGAGCGGATCACCAAAGCCGGCGATTGGTTTCCCCCAGTACGTCTCTGCTCGGTAGGCCGCGCGACGATCCTTCGCCACGGTCTCTCGCCAGCGAACCAACCGTGGGCACGACCGACATACTTCAATCTCACGACGCAGTCGCACGAGCGTGTCGGTTGTCGCACGGGACGCCTTCGCCACGCTCGGTGACGCTAGGAGATACGGGGATAGGTTGAGCGGTCGTGGCGACCGCACCGACGCTCCTACTCCTGGTTCGCCACGGAACTACGCCGACGACCGGAAAGGTGCTCCCAGGCCGTGCGCGAGGTCTGCACCTCGCGGAAAGCGGAAAGCAGCAGGCGTTGCGAGCAGCCGAGCGAATCCAAGAAATCGAGAAGGTGTCAGCCCTCTACTCATCGCCACTTGAACGGGCACGCGAAACAGCCGCCCCTATCGCGCGGGCGGTGAAGAAGTCGATTCGCATCGATCGCGGTCTCCTCGAGTGCGACTTCGGAGATTGGACGGGACAGTCACTTCGTCGTCTGTCGAAGAAACCCGAATGGTCGATCGTGCAGCGAGCACCGAGCACCTTCCGGTTCCCCGACGGTGAGAGCTTCATCGAGATGCAGACACGAATGGTCAACGCGCTCGATGTCATTCGGCGACGTCATCGCGGCCAGACGGTGGTGTGTGTATCACACGCGGATCCGATCAAGGCGGTGGTTGCACATGCGATGGGCACTCCGCTCGATTTGTTCCAACGCATCGTCATATCGACCTGTTCGGTAACGGCAATCTTGTACACCGATGCGGCACCGATCGTGCTCACGGTGAATTCGACCGGTGGTTCGTTGCGTGACTTGAGGCCGTCATGACCGTGTTTCGCGATTTTGACGAGACCGGAGCGTTCACCACCGGCGCCATCGGGCAGCCCGGCGCGCGCACGTTCTACCTGCAAGTCGGTGATACGGAGTCGACGATCTCGATCAAATGCGAGAAAGAACAGATTGCTGCACTTGCGGCGTTCTTGCGCAAGACGCTTGATGACGCCCCTGCCGTCACCGAGCCGAGCCGCGCGGCAGCCGATCTCACCGAGCCTGTCGATGCAGCGTTCGTTCTCGGCAGCATCGGGCTCGCGTATGACCGCCGCGAAGACCGCGTCGTCTTGCAGTTCGAAGAAGTGACCCCCGAAGACCAACCCGATTTTGATGCCAGTCGTATCCGCGCCCGCGTGACACGGGCGCAGGCGGCGGCCTTCTGTGACAACGCTGAACGGCTCGTTCGAGCCGGACGACCACCGTGCGTCTTTTGCGGCTTGCCAGTGAATCGCGATGGACATGCATGCCCGCGGATGAACTGAACGCAGCCGTAATTCTCGCCGATGGCGAGGTGGAAGTCGAGATGCGAATGCCCTACAGCAGCAACGCGACGTATCTCGTCAAAGTCTCAAAGGATGACCGGACGCTTCGCGCGATCTACAAACCGCTGCGCGGCGAACGACCGTTGTGGGACTTCGCCCCAGGGTTGCATCGCCGCGAAGTTGCCGCTTACCGTCTCGCAATGGCGATGGGCTTTGACTTCGTGCCTTTGACCTTGTTGCGTGAAGGCCCGCTCGGAGAGGGATCGATGCAGCTCCTGGTCGATGCCGACTTTGAACAGCACTACTTCACACTGTTTGAGTCTCGCGAAGACTTGCATGACCGTTTTCGCGAGATTGCGCTGTTCGACATCGTTGCCAACAACACCGACCGCAAGTCGGGACACGTGTTGCTCGACCACGATGGTCGAGTGTGGGCCATCGACCATGGACTGTGTCTGGCCGCTGATTTCAAACTGCGAACGGTCATCTGGGAGTTCGGCGGCGAGGAGATTTCAGAACAAATGATCGGTGCAGTGGAGCGCGTGGCGGCTTCGCTCCCGCTCGAGGTGTCCTCGCTGCTCGACAGCGACGAGGTTGCAGCATTCAGTGAACGAGCCGCATGGCTGCTCGAACATCGACGGTTCCCCGTCGATCCGAGCGGACGCCGGTATCCCTGGCCGCTCGTGTAGGTGCGTCTAGCCGCGCACGCGTCAACGGTCGCGCGGACCGCGACTCCGTCTAGCCGCGCGACTTGAGCGCCTCAATCAGTTTTGGGAGCACCTTGTGCACGTCGCCGACGATGCCGAGATCGGCAACGGCGAAGATCGGTGCTTCTTTGTCCTTGTTGATGGCGATGATGTTCTTTGAACCCTTCATACCCACCATGTGTTGCGTGGCGCCGGAGATTCCGGCCGCAATGTACACACTCGGCTTCACGACCTTGCCGGTCTGACCTACCTGGTACGAGTACGGCACCCAACCAGCGTCGACGATTGCTCGTGACGCACCGGGGGCCCCGTGCAGAAGCTTGGCTAGCTCTTCCACCAGCGCAAAGTTCTTCGACTCGCCAAGACCGCGTCCACCTGAAACGACGATGTTTGCCTCGTCGAGTTTCGGACCACTGGTCTCTTCGACGTGCACCGCGGTGACTTTCGCAGAAGCGGTCTTGCCCGCATCGGGCACCGACACCGCGACGACTTCTGCTGCTGCCCCGCCCGATTCTTCGGCGGCGAAGCTCTTCGGTCGGAATGAGGCGAGATGCGGTCCTGATCCAGTGAATGCGGTGGCGAACAGAACGTTGCCGCCAAAAATCGGGGTGGTCGCAACGACTTCGTCACCGTTCACCGCGATATCGATGTTGTTCGTCAACACGGTGACACCGAGCTTCACTGACAATCGGGCAAGCGTGTCTCGGCCGTCGTAGTTCTGCGGGAAGAGCACGAGGTCGGGCTTGTTGCCTGCATCGATCAGTGCCTTCATCGCGCTCGATGCAGCGACTCCGACGAGACGACCACCGAGGTCACCCGTCGAATACACCTTCTTTGCACCGAACTTGCCGAGCGCCGCTGCAAGCGACGCACCGTCGCCGGCGACGAACGCCGACACGTTGTCGGTGAGACCGCGCGCCTTGGTGAGGAGTTCGGCGGTGAAACTCGAGACGTTTCCGTTGCTGCCTTGGGCAAAGACCCACACGTTGTTGACTGCCATGTTGATGATCCTCCTCAGATGACCTTCAGCGTCTCGAGGAACGCCACGATCTTGTTGAATGCTTCGCCATCGTCTTCGATGACCTGGCCGGCTTTGCGTGCCTCGGCCTGCGACACCGAGGCAACCTTCTGCCCGGCACCCGACCAACCGACCGGCGACACACCGAGGTCACCGGCGGTGACGGTGACGATTTCCTTCTTCTTTGCGTCCATGATTCCTTTGAAGCTCGGGTAGCGAGGCTCAACGACACCTGCCGTCACGCTGACGAGCGCCGGCAACGGACACTCGACTTCGTCGTAGCCGGCTTCGGTCTGTCGATCGATCTTCAGCGTGCCGCCGTCGACTTTCACCTTCTTGGCGAACGTGACCGACGGAAGTCCGAGTACTTCGGCGATCTGTTCCGGCACGGTGCCGGTGTAACCGTCGGTCGACTCAGTGGCGGCAATGACCAAATCAGGCATTCCAACCTTTTGAATCGCCGCTGCGAGCACCCTTGCGGTGGTGAGCGCATCAGAGCCGGCAAGAGCAGGGTCGGACACGAGCACACCGCGCACTGCTCCCATCGCCAACGCCGTTCGCATTCCCGCCGTCTCGCCGTTCGGTGCCATCGACACGATGCTCACCTCGCCACCGCCGGCGGCCGTCGCAAGTTGCAGCGCCATCTCAACGCCGTACGCGTCGGAGTCGTCGAGAATCAATTTGCCGTCGCGCTTCAATACGTTGCTCGACGGGTCCAGCGCACCTGGTGTCGCCGGATCGGGAATTTGCTTGACACAGACCACGATCTTCATGCCCCCAATTGTTACCGCTCGGTCACCTCGGCGAAGAATCAGCCTCGAAGCTGAGGGCCGCGCCACCTGTGACGTGCGTCAATCGGGGTCATGTGA
The DNA here is from genome assembly GCA_046074785.1 of Actinomycetota bacterium. Classification (GTDB taxonomy): domain Bacteria; phylum Actinomycetota; class Acidimicrobiia; order Acidimicrobiales; family Ilumatobacteraceae; genus F1-60-MAGs027. The sequence continues at coordinate 6,570 of JBJTOX010000054.1, read as the reverse complement.
CGCCGATACCGTGAAATCCCTTGCGAATTCTGCTGATCGTCAACTCATTCGCCACCTCGGTGACGCCTCGAAACACGGTGCAGGTGCACCAGTACCTGGCCCGACACCACGACGTGCAGGTGGTCGAAACCAGCGAGCGTGGACACGCAACCCGATTCGCCAAGGACGCCGTCGTCCGCGGTCTTGATGCCGTTATTGCCTTCGGTGGTGACGGCACCCTCAATGAAGTGGCGACCGGTTTGGCCGGCAGCAGCGTTGCCCTCGGTGTGCTGCCTGGTGGTTCGACCAACGTGTTCGCACGATCCCTCGGCATGGCCAACGACCCCTTGCTTGCGGTCACCCAGCTCGCTGCCGGGTTCGACGGTGGGCTCGTCTCACCGATCGGGCTCGGTGAAGCCAACGGTCGGTACTTCACCTTTCACGCCGGGGTGGGTTACGACGCCGAGGTGGTGCGTCAAGTCGAGCGCACCTTCAGTTTCAAACGACTCGTCGGACAACCACTCTTTGCGTATACCGCTCTGAAGACGTGGTTCGTTGATTACGACCGTAAGTTTCCGCACTTCACCGTGCAGATCGACGGTCGCAAGGTTCCGAACGGCTTCTTCACCATTGTGTTGAACACGAACCCCTACACCTACGTCGGTAAACGCGCCATCGAACTCTCGCGCGCCGCATCACTCGAGAAACGACTGGTCGCCGTCACATTCCGCCGACTTTCAACCCCACTGATGCTTTCCACCATCTGGAGCGCGTTGCGCAAGGGTGGAATCGCGGCACGACGTGGTATCGACATCGTCGAAGACGTCGAGGAAGTGGTGTTCGACTTCCCTGCGCCGTTCGGATACCAACTCGACGGTGACTACATCGGTGAGACGACGACGCTCACGATGCGTCACCATCCGGAAGCGTTGCGGCTCATCAAGCCGATGCTCGTCGAGTACTAGACGAGCACCTCAGCGACCAGACGACTCGGCCAGCACACGAAGTGCCACATCGGGCACGTTGGTGCAGATGCCGTCGATGCCCCACGCAATCAACTCCCGCATGCGCTGTGCATCATCACAAGTCCAGGTGTTGACCTTGATTCCCTCATCGTGGAACATCGAGATGAGCTCGGCAGTAACTCGCGAGACTTCGGGGTGCACGGCAGCGTGGCCGCTTTGTCGCAAGTCGCGGGCGAGTTCGCGCGCGTCGGCAACCGTCACCGTGAGCCACGCCGTTGGCAACTCGGGCCATTCGGCATGCGCCCGATCCACCGTCTTGCGACGAAAGCACGAGAGCAGATAGCGACGAGGGTTGCCGTGCAGGGCAACACGTCGCCGAAGCACATCGAGCACCGCGAGCGTTCGACCGTCATTCGGGTCGTAATCCGGCTCGGTGCGATGATTTTTCACCTCGACGTTCACCCACATGTCTCCGCACGCGTCGAGTGCCTCGTCAAGCGTGGGCACATGATCCGGAAGCTGGTGCTTCGGCAGGTGGGCGATCACTCTTCCGTCACGCAACTGCGGATCATGATGTACGACGAGCTCACCACTCGCGCATTGCCGAACGTCGAGCTCAACCGCGTGCGCGCCCATCTCGCGAGCGAGAGCAAAGGCCGACACGGTGTTCTGCGGTGCCGCAACGGATGCACCGCGATGTGCCATGACTTGTGTGGTTGTGCTCACGACATACTCCGAATTTCCGAGCAAAACATCAACAATTTGCCCCTTGCGCTGAGCGCGCTTGGCACTTATCCTGATGCCCGCATGTCCATCCTCGCACAAAGCCTCGCCCTTGGTTCCGCCGACTACTCGTGGAGGGTGAACGCACAGTGTCGCGACACCGATCCCGAGTTGTTCTTCCCGATTGGCAACACCGGTGATGCGGTGCGAATGCTCGTGAGGGCGCGCGCCGTGTGCGCCGAATGCACGGTGCGTAAGGAATGTCTCGAGTTTGCGATGGCCACCAACCAAGACTGCGGCGTCTGGGGTGGCACCAGCGAAGACGAGCGCCGTGATCTTCGCCGTCGTGCCGCCGCCGCGCGACGCGCCGGCATCGCCTAACTGCGAGCCGTGTGCGCCACGAATACGCATCTGGGCACGCGAACGATTCACATCTAGCGCAATCTCGGGGGAATCTCGACTGAATCCTCTGGCGCGACACTTCACTAGCGTCGCGAACAGCTCACGATGAAATCTCTCGCAATTCTCGTCTTCCTGCTGTTGGCAGCACCAGGTTCCGGACGGTTGATCTGGGACGGTATTCCATTCAGCAGTCAAGTCGAGTTTGCATCGCTGGCCGTGTTCGTCATCGCGATTTTTCATGCCCGTGTGCGCGACACAGCACGAAGGGCGATTTCGTCAGCACGCTGGCAAGGTGCGCTAAAACCGGCAATCGCACTCCTTGTCGTAGTGAAAGTACTCACCTTCGCATGGTCACCTTTCGGCAACGGATTCGATGCCTGCTACCGAAGTCTTTACTACCCGCTCGATAATCCGGGAGCCTGCGAAAAGTCCTACGAAGGTCCGTTCCTCAGACGAAGCGATCTCGGGCTTGACAACACCACCCGAACCGACAGGACCGTCGACTTCGGAGCCACGATCCATGACTGGAACCTGCCATTCATGAACGAATTCCCCCGACTCTCTGACGCCTGGTTGTTCCGATTTCCGTTTTCGGCGCAATACGGGGCAGTCGTGAAGAACTCATCCAAGGAACGGATGTACCTTCCGATTCTTTCAATCGGCAAGATGTCGGCAACTGTCGGCAACTCACGAGTAGAGGTGGACGATTACGAAATACCGCAGTTGTCTGTCCTCACCCTTGATCCAGGTAAGCACGATCTCGGAATCGTCTACGAGTACCGCGACATCGAGAGCACGACGCCGCCCGAGGAGGCACCCGTACCTCGAGGTCCCTACGCGAGTTTGAAGGTGGGAGAGCCGATTTCAGCATCGCAATTGCTCGACATTGCTCACGTTCGTGTGCGCGGCTGGGCTTTCGATGATGTGCTGAAGCAAGTTCCCGATTCGGTGAAGGCGCGAAGTGCGGGCTCCGGAAGCGAGAACAGGTTCGAACTCACAAAACGACCTGATGTTGCGGATTACTTCAAAAACCCAAATCTGACGGCGAGCGGATTTGACTTCCTCGTTCCCCTGCGACAGTTGTCCAGTGGACCGTTGCGGATCCTGGCAGAGTTTGACGATTCAGAGCGACTCCTCGGAAGTATCGCGATTGATGTTGCAGATCCATCGACACCGCCACGGGTGACCATCACTCCGGCAGTAGGAGTCGCAACCGAACTTCGTGCTTCGGTTGGCGCAAATCGATCAGATTTCTCGGCCTACTCTCCACCTGCACGCGGCGAGCCTTCATTGTTGCTTACGAGTTTGCTCGCACTCCTGAATCTCGTAACTGGCGTTGTACTCGGCTGGATGCTCTTCATTTTGGGAAGACTGCATTACCGAGATGTAGCCCTGGCAATCGGCATGGCGGCTGCCGCATTCGGTCTGTTGCGGCTCGGGAGAGAGGCTCCGACTCTCTTCGGCTCCCCCACCACACTTTCACTGCTTCTCCTCTCCCTGCTGATTGTCACAGTTGCCACATTCATGAAGCGGCATTCATTGCTCACGTACTTGCCGACTGCAGCGGTGCTCGCTCACCATGCCGCGTTTGATCTCCTCAACCGCTTCTACTTGTCACCTGGCGAGAAGTGGTGGGGTCGACTTCTCTACTTCTCCCGAGATTCTGACTGGTACACCATTCAAGGCAATGCCCGGGCTCTCTTTGTTACAGGATCGCTCCAAGCTGGCGAAGCCGTGTTCTGGTTCAATGCCGGCCCGCGATACCTCGCATTCGTTGCAAGGGTCTTGCTCGGCGAGAACGACATCCTGATCGCACTCCTCATGATGACGCTTGCATTCTTTGCTCTTGTCGTCCTCGTAGTCCGATTCGTATCTTGCGACCACAACCCGGCTCGCGCCCTGGTCGGCGTGATCGTCATCGCAGTAGTGTCGTGGCTCTTCTTTGACGGGGTCATCGCGATATTTGGTCTCGTCGGCTCGAGTGAGTATCCGACATGGATTGGCTTGCTTGCAATCAGCAGTTTTATCGTTGTCACGAAGTCCGAGTCCCGGACATGGCTGATGGTGACCATGACTGTCGCACTCGCGTACTTCATCCAGGCTCGACATAACCAGGCTTTCGCGCTTGCGCTCATCCTCCTGGCACTCATCATGCTGGTGGACAGGACCAACTCGTCTCGGGCAGTGTCAACCATCAGCATCATGATCGCCACATTCGCAGTCGGCTCGATGCTCAGTCTCTTGCACAATCTCTACTACGGCGAGTCGTTCGTCGTGTTCAGCGGAAATGCCTCCATCAACGAAGCTTTTTCTTGGCTCGACGTATTGGGCATCAATCCTGGTAACGCGACTCTTCAGGACGTGTGGAACCAACTACGAACGATGATGTACTGGAACGAAGCGACGAACTGGCGCTACGCAGCAGCCTTCTGGACGTCACAGGCCTTGTGGATTGCGGTCGTCCTCCTACGTGTACGAAACAGTGTGATTCGACGAGTTGAAAGCCTGTTCCTGTTGATTCCTCTTGGATATGCCCTTCCGATGCTCAAGTTTCAGATGGATTCCTATTTCCCTCGACACCTCGTGGCCATCAACCTGTCGTTGATGTGTGCAGCGATGATGGCCTGGCCTCGGGCTTCGCAGAATTCGCCCGAGACTTCTCCCGAGCCAGTCGCGCAACCGGCAGCTGCTCCTGCCTAGCGAGGCGAGTCGGTAGGAATCCGTAGGTCAACGACCGTTCCGGACGCAGTATTGCCGTCGTCGAACGCGGCGTCGACTCGTTCTTGGGTCGTTGCGGGGCGCATGGAGATGGTTCCACCGAGCTCGGTGGTCACGAGTGTGCGGACGATCGAGAGGCCGAGACCCGTTGCGCGTGCGATATCGAACTGATCGTTGACCCCGACTCCGTTGTCGATCACGCGAATGTGCAACGCGTCATCGTCTTCATCGCGCTGCATGAACACACGCACCACACCATCACGCCGTCCTTCGGAGAACGCGTGATCAACCACGTTCTGCAACAGTTCGAGAATCACCACCGACAACGGAGTTGCAATCGTCGCCGGCAAGCGTCCAGCATCGCCCCGAACCTCGAAGCGCACCGGGCGGTCGGTCGACTGCAGGCTCTCTTGTGTGAGTTGGATCAACGGTCGCACGATCTCGACGAAGGCCACGTCTTCACCTGGTTCGCGGGAGAGGGTCTCGTGCACGAGCGCGATCGTACGAATTCTGCGTACTGAGTCGGCAATGGCCGCCTTGGCCTCATCGGTTGCCAGTCGACGACCCTGCAGCCGCAACAACGATGAGATCGTCTGCAAGTTGTTCTTCACGCGGTGGTGAATCTCTTTGATCGTTGCGTCTTTCGTGAGGATGAGCCGATCACGGCGACGGAGTTCGGACACGTCACGCATGAGCACCACGCCACCAATCACATTGGTTGCACGAGCACCCTTCTTCAAGATGGGGATCGATCGAACCAAGAGCGTGACGTCATGCTCTTGATCGAGCTCTTCCACCACCGGCTCCCTGCGCTCGAACGATGCACGGGCGGCATCGTGGGCGAAACCGAGCTCGGCGAGGCTCTGCCCCACTGCATTCGCGCGAATTCCGATGCGGTGGAGTGCGGACACCGCGTTCGGCGACGCGTATCGCACGCGCGCACTTCCGTCGAGCACGATGACGCCGTCACCGACGCGCGGCGCAACGCTCGAGTCGGCAACGCGACCAGAGAACGGAAAGAGGCCGGTTGCAATCATCGTGGCGAAGTCGTCGAAAATCGAGAGATACGTGCGCTCGAGCTGACCGGGACGGCGGCCCGACACGGTCGACACCTCTCGGGTGAGCACGGCGATGATGCGTCCCTCCCGCACCACCGGTATGGCGGTCATGCTCACCGGATCCGGCAGGTACGGCAGCGTGATTTCGCCCTTCTGAATCTGCCCACTCTGGGCCGCCGCCGCAATGAACGGGCGGTCGGTGTCGTCGGCATACTCGCCCACCAAGTCGGACTGATACAACGTCTGACCCGTTGCAGCACGCACCTGCGATGCAGTCAGCCAATTGGTGCCGGAGGCGGATGCGACCGGTACGTACAAGAGCAAGTCGGCAAACGAAAAATCGGCGAGCATGCCCCACTCCGAAACGAGTGCCGTGAGATGGGCGACGTCATCGTCGTTGAGTTCGGTGTGATTACTGGCGAGTTCGACGAGTGTCGGCATGCGTAACGACCATTCTTGCTGGTCAGCGGCGGTGCAACGCTTCTCCCAGTGCGAGCAACGCCCCCACATCGGTGATGTCACCGCCACGAGACTCGCTGGCGAGCACGCTCGCCTCCCAAACAGATATGCGTTGCATGGCTACCTGTTCGCGACTGGCGACGGCGGACAATTCGCGCTCAGCGGCGGCAAGAGCCCGATCGACGAGATCGCTACCGGAGTATGGGCCAGATTGTTCCCTAGGTTCTCCGGTAGCAGTTCCACGCTCCAAGGCCAGGTTAAAGAAA